>NZ_CP049783.1:992500-1365000 GCF_015710975.1 Paenibacillus polymyxa
TTCTACCCCTGCGGAGCTTTCTACAAATGCTGTAATTGTACTTGTACCCAATACCGCACCAGTACTTACGCCAACAGCATCTACCAGCATCGCTTTACCGATAATTTTCTCGCCTTTTTTCTTATCTTTCATTATGCCTGCGCGTGTAGCTGTACCTACCAACGTACCGAACGTATCAAACAACTCTACAAATGTGAAGATGAAAATAATATCAAACAAACCAATATGCAAAGCTGCCTTCAGGTCTAGCTGACCTACTGCCAAATTGCTGAAATTTGGAATCCAGTGGCCTGTTGTCAAGCTACTCAGATTCGTTACACCCATCGGAATACCGATTAATGTAGTAGCTACGATTCCAATCAGCAATGCGCCTTTGACCCGAACGACCATCAACGCTGCGATAATGAGCAACCCGATTAGCGCCAGCAGCGCATCCTTTTGATGTACCAGGCTACCCAGAACCAAATTAAAAGCATGACCCGGAACCGGTTGACCAACATCTGTCCCTGGAACAATACTCACCATAACCAGATTACAAAGCTTGAAGCCAACAATTGTGATAAACAAGCCGATACCAACTGTAATAGCGGTTTTTAAATTTTCCGGAACTGCAACAAGCAGCATCTGTCTAACCCGGGTAACAGTTAAAATCAGAAAGACGATACCGGATATAAATACAGCGCCAAGTGCCGCTTGCCAAGTAATCATCCCATTAGAACTCAAGACTACAGTCATAAAATAAGCATTCAAGCCCATCCCTGGTGCCATACCGATCGGCACATTTACAAACAAGCCCATCAGAATGGTTACTAAACCTGCACCTACTGCTGTCGCAAAGAAAACAGCTTCACTAGGCATCCCCGCTCCAGTTGGTCCCAAAAAGGTATTGTTGACCACCAGGATATAAGCCATGGTCATAAAAGTAGTGATCCCCGCAATAATCTCGGTGCGGACGTTCGTGCCATGTTCCTTTAATTTAAAGAAACGCTCCATGAGTCGTAATTCCTCCTACGCAAAGCATACTCGTATTGTTGTCGTTCAATTGCTGTAATATTCGCCTTCATATACGCTATATTACATCCGTTATTTTAGGCTCTCGCCTACGGCTTGTCAACAGAAAAAACGAATGTTACAAATTGAACACATATGTATTGTTCGGAAAATAGATAACCCGCAAGCTATTATACAGCTGGCGGGTTATTATTTAGGATAATCAGATATTTTTATACTTATCAAAAGCATCCGCTGTATCTGGTATATTTTCCAGATAAACGATCTTCCCTTCTGTATCTAGTCGGGCTTTGTCCACTCCAGTAAGTGTATAAACTTCGCCTGTTACTTTTTTACCGCACACTGCCCATTTAGTTTGATAGGTATCAGCTTCTTCGGAAACAAGCTTCCACCCCTCATACATATGCTTGATTTCGAGCGTCCCCTCGAAGAACATGTTCAAAAAGCTTTTCCAACTGTTCATCCCTTGTTTTCGATTACCATTCAATACAAACTCAATCTTCTCGGAAAAAAGGCTAATTAATCGTTCTCTGCTCGTCTCATCATCTTTTGCTAAATCATAGTAGTGAAAATAGTCTTCTAAAATCTTCATCGAGTGGCCTCCAAAATCATTTTGTCCTCGCATATTTTTACATATTCTTCACATTGCTAGACATACGCTGTAGTGCATCTGTTAAAGCCACAATTTCCTCGTCTTGAAAATTGTAGAGAAGTTGTTCCTGAAAGGCTTGTCTCTGCTCTGTCAAAACTTGCAGCTCTTGAATCCCTAATTCGGTTAAACGTATATAAGTTACACGCTTATCCTGCTCTTTTTTACTGCGTAAAATCAGACCTTCCTCTTCCAGCCTTTTTAGATGCCGGGTCACTGCTGCACCATCCAGAACGAGCAGATGTTGAAGCTCCAGCTGACTTAATTCCTGACGATGGTCAATATGATACAAAATTTCGACCTTGGTAAAGCTGGTTTTTAACTGTGCTTCAAAAGCGTTATTCATTTCTTTACACAAAAGATGCATGCGATAAAATAACTGGCTTTTTTCAGAGCAATGTTCGATGACTATCTCTCCTCCTTCTGATACTTGACCCATCAATTGATATATCAAGTATTATACACCCTCACTATAAATAAACAAGCCATGAGACAAGTCTACATATCACAAAAAAGTTGGGGCTATGGCTTTTCTCCATCACGCAAGTCATATCCAAACGTAATGCTATCGCCCAGAAATACAGCATGGCTACCTTGGTATTTGCCTTGATTAATTGGCATTCGATGTCTCTCCTATTCTATTAGATCGTATTATTGATTTCGATAAATTTATGTTCAATTGCTGTCATTTTGTGATTGGGACGAGATATTAAATATGTATCCATATAGCCAAAAACCGGAGGAACGGGTAGATAGGATGCTACTTTAAATTGCCGGGCCAGCTTTTTGGACATAAGGGTAATTCCCATTCCCATTAGAGCGAATTCCACCATCGTATCAAATATTCCAACCTCGACAACCTCGCTATGGGTCAATTGCATGTCCTGATACATCTTCTCTAAATGCGTGAGGTACAGGCAGCTATCCGACAATATGATAATAGAAGCTCCTTGTAGTACTTGCTGGAGATCCGAACCTTCGTGTATACCTTTCCCCACCAGCACCAGCTCTTCACGGCATATTTTTTGATAATGAATATATGGGTTGGTAGGATATCCTGTAACAAAAGCAATATCAAGCTCTCCGTCGAGGATGAATTGTTCCATTTCCGTGGTGGTTCCCGTTTTTAATGTCACCGAAACCTGCGGATACATCTCATATACCTTCGTTAGCGCCCTTGTTGTTTCGCCTGCTACAATGGACTGCATCGTGCCGACGCGCAGTTTTTCCTCCTGAGGTCTCATTTTCATCTCCGTGTCTTGCCATAGCAGCAAAATTTGCTTGTACTGAGCGTATAAAATTTCGCCTGCGGGTGTCAGTTCCATACCACGAGGCTTTCTGTAAAATAACGCTGTGCCATAATAGGTCTCCAGCTTCTTTATTTTTGCCGTCATATTCGATTGCAGATGATTCAGCTTCTGGGCAGCTTCTGTTAGACTTCTAAGCTCTGCCACCGAAACGAATGCCTGCATATTTTGAATATCCACCGCTTTACCTCCCATCAAATAAAATGATATCTACATCATTAACAAGCATTATTCTTTATGAGTTAAGTGTATTATATTGGGCTTAAGCGTTATTTTCTACTCACATTTTAAAATTAGGAGGGATGGCACATGGTTAAACAGAAAATTCGTGCAGGTATCATAGGAGGTTCGATGAATAACAAATGGGCCAGCCAAACGCATATTCCTGCTTTGCTCAAGCACCCGAGCTTAGATATCACGGCCATCGGCACTTCCCGTATGGAGAGTGCACGAAAAAGTGCAGAGGACGTAGGGGCAACATTAGCTTTTGACGATGCCAAAAAGCTCGCAGCTTCCGAGGATGTGGACATGGTCGTGGTGAGCGTAAAAGTTCCCCATCATTATGAGGCGGTGATGGCGGCTATTCAAGAGGGAAAGCATATTTTTTGTGAGTGGCCTCTGGGGGCCAACACTGCGGAAGCTACTGAAATGGCTAAGGCGGCGGAACTGGCGGGCATCCATCATACCGTCGGCTTGCAGGCACGTCAGGATTTTGAGGTGCAAATGATGAAAAAGCTGGTGGAAGACGGGACAATTGGTGAAATAGTATCCTGTCATATGCAAGTAGCTACTCCCGGCAAAGGAGGACGAACAAATCAGGATACGTCTTATCTGCTGAATAGAGCCAGTGGTGCCAACCTACTGACCATTAACGGAGGGCATTCCTTGGATGCGCTACAATACATCGTTGGCGAATTCCGTGAGCTATCGGCCATCACATCCTCCCGTTATAATGAAGCCATTATTCATGAAACGGGTGAAGTCATTTCCAAGGATACTGCCGATCAAATTCTGATTCACGGACTAATGGAAAATGGAGCACCGACATCCGTTCACATTCAAGGTGGAGTGAATTCTAAGTTTGAGCTAGAGATTCAGGGGAAAAAGGGCATTTTGCGTTTGTCACAGAATCCTTCGCTTGGGCATATTCAATTTGGGAATCTGACGCTTGAAAAACTGATACATGAGCCAAGTAATGAGCAGAGTCATGCGCCTAACGGTGATTTTGAAACAATCAGTATAGCTCATGAACCTGATAGTACCCTGGATTTCCCAAAAGAAGGGGTAACCCTGAATGTAGCCAAAGCTCATCATGTATTTGCCAGGGATATTTTGACGGACACCCGTCTCGCCCCCGATTTCAACCATGCCTTAAAACTACATCAGTTACTGGACCGCATCGAGGAATCGGCTACAACTGGGAAAAAGATCGTATGGTAAGTTAGAATTTTAAAAAAAGAACCTTCAATACCATGATAGATGTGGATTGAAGGTTCTTTAAAATATTTAGCAGTTGAAATTCTCCTTTATTTAATGAAGTCATGCATTCTCGACTTTTATACTATCACCTTCAACCAAAATAACCTCTTCGTTGCTGATTGGATATAAATTTAATTGGCTGCCATATTCCTCAATGATGTTCTCCACCGCTTTTTTAAACGGGATGTTCGTATGGTGAGGGACTGGATAGAATTCAATTGCCCTGAGTGCAGCAAAGGAATCCAAAGCAGGCGCCTCCTGCACATTGTCCATAAGTCGGGCATATTCGATATTAGGTGATAAAATCATCGAACCTGCCGATTCGCCTATATACAACTTCCCTGCATTAACTTCCTCAGCAATGATTTTGTCAGCTCCGGTTCTTCTTAACTCTTGAAGTAAATAAAATGTGTTGCCTCCGGTCATATAAATATAGTCATTTCCTCTAATTTTACTCTCTATTTCATTCCATGTTGCTGTGCTGATTTCGATTTCATCCACGATTAATCCTAAATTCTCTAATGCTTTTTTCCCTGTATTCACATAAAACTTAACTTTCTCTGGAATACTTGCGGTTGGGATGAAAGTGACTTTTTTTCCTTCCAAGTTTTCATCGGCGAAATGGACTAAGCATGGTGCAACATCCTTAAATGAGGACGACAAAAATAATTTTTTCATCTCTTAATTCTCCTTAGTAGCGTTTAATGAACCGGGATATGTAACACTTTAATCTAGATAAATTATAAAATATATTGGTATCAAAACATGACACCATTAGAGGATGACATGAAAAACAAACGTTTAATTCCATACTTGATTTAAGCTATTTATAGCTTGAAGCTAATAAATTCATATAAAAAGAGGAGACATTACCATTGCATAATATCTCCTTTTTTCAACTTCATATTCTGTTTTGTAATAACAAATGACTTTATATATCCGTCGCATGAGGCCATGCTGTTCGCCTTTAGCTAAACCTCGTCGATTGAGGTTGCCGTGCAGTAAAACTTTCCCGAGCAAAGTTTCGACCTTGCCCCCGTAAAAAAAGACTCCCACCGCATAGCGATAATTCGCCGATGCGGAGGAGCCTGATGTTGTATTGGTGAATCTCAAAGGGTTCGTGGTTACGATGCGGGAGTCTCCACGCTTATTCCCACTCGATTGTTGCTGGTGGTTTGGAAGTTACGTCGTACACGATACGATTGACGTTGTCCACTTCGTTAACAATACGAACGGAGATTTTCTCCAACACGTCCCAAGGGATACGCGCCCAGTCGGCGGTCATACCGTCGATCGACGTTACTGCGCGAATACCTACAGTGTAGGAATACGTACGGGCATCGCCCATAACGCCAACACTCTTCATATTCGGCAGAGCGGTGAAGTATTGCCAAATCTCCCGATCCAGACCCGCTTTGGCAATCTCCTCGCGCAAAATAAAGTCAGAATCACGGACAATCTTGAGCTTGTCCTCTGTCACTTCGCCCAATACACGGATGGCAAGACCCGGACCTGGGAATGGCTGACGCCATACAATTTCGGCCGGAAGTCCACATTCTTCGCCGACTTTACGCACTTCATCCTTGAACAAAGCATTCAGAGGCTCGATCAGTTTGAACTTCATGTCTTCCGGTAAACCACCTACGTTATGGTGCGACTTGATAGTTTGTGCCGTTGCTGTTCCGCTCTCTACAATATCTGTGTACAACGTGCCTTGTGCCAGGAAGTCAAAATCATCGAATTTAGCGGATTCTTCTTCAAAGACGTAAATAAACTCGTTACCGATGATTTTACGTTTTTGTTCCGGATCATCCACTCCTGCCAGTTTGGACAGGAAACGCTCACGTGCATCAATTTTGACAACTTTCATATCAAATTTACCAACGAACGTCTCCATTACACTTTCGGCTTCACCCTTGCGCAGCAGTCCGTGATCAATGAACATACATGTCAGTTGGTCGCCGATCGCTCTGTGAATAAGCATGGCTACAACGGAAGAATCCACGCCGCCACTTAAAGCGCACAGTACTTTCTTGTCGCCTACTTGTTGGCGGATTTCACGGATTTGCTCTTCAATGAACGATTCCATGGTCCAGTTGCCTTCACAACCACACACTTCATACAGGAAGTTGCTAATCATCTCATTACCTTGAACAGAATGACGCACCTCTGGATGGAATTGTACCGCATACAGATTCCGCTCCAGGTTACTCATCGCAGCAATCGGAGCACTCTCTGTTCCCGCATCCAGTGTAAAGCCAGTTGGCAGATCTGTAACGTGATCGCCATGGCTCATCCATACCGTTTGACGAGAATCCAGCCCTTTAGTCAAACGGGCATCCTCATTGAATTGCACGTCTGCTTTGCCATATTCACGCTTGCCCGCACGTTCTACCTTACCGTCCAGTTGATGAGCCATCAACTGCATACCATAACAAATACCAAAGATAGGGATGCCAAGATCATAAATTGCCCGATCCACCTGAGGAGCATTGTCTGTATATACGCTGGAAGGTCCGCCTGAGAAAACAATCCCTTTCGGCGCCAGCTCTCTCAGCTTCTCCGCAGGCGTATTGTATGGAAGGAGCTCGCTATATACGCCGAGATCCCGAATTCTTCTTGCAATTAACTGGTTGTATTGTCCTCCAAAATCGAGAACTACAACGATTTCATTAGGCTTATTCATTACCGTGCCTCCCTCAATTGTTCGTTTCATTATACGCAACGATAAAACAACACGTCAAGAAATCAACCATAGTTGAGTGGTCATGAAAAGATTGATAAAATAAATTGATTCTAAATTACTTAATCTGCCCGTAGGAGTGTACACGATGGATGTGCTGAAATGGATTGCGCAATTGTTCGAAGAATATGGATACGGCGTCCTTTTTTTCGGCTTGCTGCTGGAGTTTATTGCCTTGCCTTTTCCCGGGGAAACCACGATGGCTTATGCGGGATATCTCTCCTATGCCGGTACTCTGGATTTCAGCAAGCTGGTGCTGTTAGCTTTTTTGGGCACAACCATCGGTATGACCATTACCTATTTTATTGGAAAATGGGCTGGGCTTCCCTTTATTCAGAAATACGGCAAATGGGTTTTGTTATCGCCGGACAAGCTACAGAAAACACAAAAATGGTTTCAACATTATGGATACTGGCTTATTTTCCTTGGATATTTCATCCCAGGTGTCAGGCATTTTACCGGCTATTTTGCTGGAATTATAGCTCTTTCTTTCCGTAAATTTGTCCTGTATGCTTACAGCGGTGCTTTATTCTGGGTCGTCCTCTTTCTAAGCATCGGCAAGCTGTTTGGCCCGCAATGGGATGCCATTTTCCATTTGGTAGAGCTGTACGCACTACGAATCGCAGCAGCGGTTGGATTCGTAATCCTGCTGTATTTTATATATCGGTGGAGAAGCTTCCTGTTTGGATCGCTATACAAATCCAAAAAATCAGTAAAAACCAGCAGCAAAGATGACACGGAATAGTTAAACTCCTTCAGCCGAGCCCACATTCGCGGCTCATGATTCGAGCTACCCCTGCTCCAAACATAGACATTCCGATCATACCTTGGTTCTACGTCGTCAGCATACCCAACAATGGACCCTGTAAATACAATGGGGTCTCCTGCATTAATAATGTCTCCACCAAATATGCGGGTAATAAGCAGACCCTCCGCAGATGACAGGACCAAAAAAGGAATCACCCACTAGACAGTAAGACACCTACGCTAAATCCCGAACCCATAAGCCGTTATATTAAAACCCAACAAAGCGATACGGAGAAACGCCCCCCCCAATTCATTAATGTTACCTGCAGCGAATAACTCCCTGTACTGCCAATCTACCATTCTAATCAGTTCTAATACGACAGACTCCATAAATTAAACAAAAATATAATTAACCATTTAGCACTAATCATCAGATTACTTTGCAGCCGTCAAGGCATAAATCCATATATTCAGAGCATACTAAGCCAACAAACTCCAATATCGGAGGATTTTACGTATGCCAAATCAGAATAAAAGTTGTCCACTTACTCATGTATCCTCTAACTTGAAGGATAATGTAAATCATATCGAGAGCTCCTTTGGAAACAGCGGAGATGTAATCATTAAAGAGCTACTATGGATGCAGAAATGGCCAGCGGCTCTGTTTTATATCGATGGTCTGGTCAACACTCAATTACTTCATGATTCCGTCCTGCGTTCATTAATGCGAGTAAATGAACATCATTTACCGGAGGGCGCAGAACCATTCGACTATTTGAAGAATCAAGTTTTGATTGCAGGTAACTCAGGTAGTGTGGATGAAATGGACGCCCTATTCAATCAAATGTTATCCGGCAGTATTATCATTTTGCTGGACGGATACGCAAAGGGCATATGGATTGATGCGGTCGGATGGGAGGATCGCAGTGTTAGCGAGCCCCAATCCCAAAGTGTCGTACGGGGTCCAATGGAGGCTTTTACCGAAAATTTACGAACCAATACCGCTCTAATTCGTAGGCGAATCCGCGATCCGCGCCTGTGGATGGAAACAAGACAGATCGGGCAAGTCACCCACACCAATGTGGCCGTAATGTATGTCAAAGGCATCGCTGACGAAGGAGTTATTCAGGAACTGAGAGAACGTTTGGACCGAATTGATATTGACGGAATTTTGGAAGGAGGTTACATCGAGGAGGAAATTCAGGATGAAACCTATACCCTGTTTCCCACCATTTATAACAGCGAGCGTCCGGATTCAGTCGCTGCCAGCCTGCTGGAAGGGCGAATTGCTATTTTGGTGGACGGAACACCATTTGTTCTACTGATACCTGCATTGTTCGTTCAATTTTTCCAGTCGGCAGAGGATTATTACCAGCGTGCTGACATCAGCACTTTGCTGCGTATGCTACGCTTCTTTTCTTTTTTTATCGCTATGCTTGCGCCAGCAGTATATATTGCGGTAACTACCTTTCATCAAGAGATGATTCCTACAAACTTATTGGTCAGTCTCGCTGCACAAAGAGAAGGCGTACCGTTTCCGGCTTTTGTCGAGGCGATGCTCATGGAAATAACTTATGAAATTTTGCGTGAAGCAGGAGTTCGAATTCCCAAGACCGTCGGGCAAGCCGTCTCGATTGTAGGTACACTGGTCATTGGACAAGCAGCCGTGGATGCAGGAGTGGTCTCGGCGGCTATGGTTATTGTTGTGTCCATTACAGCGATCTCCAGCTATGTTATTCCGGAAAACGGTCTTTCCATTGCGGTTCGTATTGCCCGCTTTGCTTTAATGATGCTAGCCGCAGCCTTCGGGCTGCTTGGAATATTGATGGGGTTAATTGTACTTTTGCTGCACTTAACCAGTCTGCGATCGTTCGGCGTCTCTTATATGAGTCCATTCGGCCCATATGTGGAAAGCGATTTGAAAGATACGCTGTTTCGCCTACCTTGGCCTCGCATGAAGACACGGCCTCAATCCATCTCTATCCAAAATACGATTCGCCAAAAAACGAAAAAAAGACGGATCGGTAATAAATCAAAAACCAGAAGGGATCAGCCATGAAGCAGACCATACATTTGTTCTTCGTCTGGGGCCTGATTGCATTACTGTTAGGTGGTTGCTGGGATCGCCAAGAATTAAATGAGTTGGGCATCGCTATTGGGATCGGTGTGGATATGGAAGGAGACCAGTATCAGGTAACCGCTCAGGTGGTCATTCCTTCTGCTGTAGCTTCCAAATCATCACCAAGTGCAGGCCCTCCAGTCGTTACTTATCAGGCCACTGCACCCACGATTCAAGAGGCCATTGAAAAAATGACGAATACAAGTCCGCGCTCCATTTATTTATCTCATATTCGTATGCTGATTTTAGGTGAGGAGTATGCGAGAAGGGGAATTGCTGATGCGATTGAAGCCATGATGCGAGAGCCTTTTACCAGAAGCGACTTTTATATTGCGATAGCCAAGAATAACAAGGCTTCTACGATGTTAAAGATCCCCACTCCAATGGAAAAATTGCCGGCAAATAAATTATTTGCTTCGTTAGATACCTTAACCAAAACCTGGGCTCCTGCTACCAAAGTAACCATGGATCAACTTCTTAGCGATCTGGTTAATCCCGACATCCAGTCCACTCTGCCCGCATTGGAAGCTGTGGGAGATATAGAATCGACCAATGAAAAAGGTATGGATGCCACCAAAAGCATATCGCCTGAAACCATATTGCGGTTTTCAGGTAATGGTGTATTCAAAAAAGACCGGTTGCTGGGATGGATCAATGACCTTGACAGTAAAGGGCTCAGTTACATCAGGGATAAAGTGGAGTCTACAACGGGGCACACCGATTGTCAGGGAGGAGGTAATATCGCCTTATTAACCTTAAGAAGCAACACCCAAAAAAAAGTGATCATTCGCGATGGAGAACCTGTTATCTCTATATCCGTTACCAACGACAGCACAGTACGAGAGGTCAACTGTGAGCATATGAAGTTAAGCAGTATGGCTGATATTAAAGAAATTGAGGCCGCAAGCAATGAAAAAATTGTTGAAATTATGAAGCATTCCGTAGAGACTGTTCGACGTGAGTTTAAGTCAGACATATTCGGCTTTGGTCAACTGATCCACCAGTCCAAACCAGAGCTTTGGAAAAGACTAAAAGAAGAAAAAGAAAATCCATTTATGGATTTACAGATTGAATACAAGGCAAAGACTACGATCAAAAAAATTGGTTCCTTGTTTGAATCGTTCCAAAAAGAAATAAAGGAGTGAGCTTGGTGGAGGAGAAAGGGCGTATCAGCATTACAAATATAGCCGTACTCGTTTTTTTGAGTATTATCGGAGACTGTGTATTGGTGTATCCCTCCCTCATTACTAGCATATCCAAGCAGGATGCCTGGATTAGCTCATTACTTAGCATCCCTGCAGGACTGGCTGTACTACTGCTACTCCTGCGGGTACATCAGCTGTATCCTGATCTCACCTTTGTGCAGCTCTGTCAGCAAATTTTGGGTCCGTGGCTAGGCGCCCTCATCTCCATATGGTATTTGTTCCATTTAATGATGAATTCAGCGATTTATTTAAGAGAAGTCGGAGATTTTATGAACAGTCAGACCTATGTGATGACGCCTCTTCCCGTGATCAATTTACTCTTCATCCTTGTGCTGATGTGGGGGATGTATATGGGATTGGAACCCATTGCGCGTACGGCTCAAATCTTATTTCCATTATGCTTGGCTTTCGCTTTGTTTTTAATCCTATGCTTGCTTCCCCAATGTGACAGTCAGCAGCTTAAGCCCATTATGGAGCAAGGTATTCCTAAAATTATGGAGGGCAGCCTATTTGCGCTCTCCTACCCATTCGGTGAACTAGCTTTTTTACTCATGATTTTTCCCTATGTGAGCAAAAAACCGGGTCTAAAAAAATCCGTTTTACTTTCCGGACTTGCTGCCAGTATTCTGTTAAGCGTACTACTCCTAGTTTCTCTCCTGGTGCTGGGCCCTTTTGTAACCGAACATAGCGTGTACACCTCTTATACGCTATCTAAAAAGATCAACATAGGAAATTTCTTGCAGAGAATTGAATCCATGATGAGTACTGCCTGGATTATCACTACCTTTGTTAAAACCATTTTACACTTCTATGCCTTTACATTAGGAATGACTCAGCTACTGCGATTAAATAATGTTCGGACCTTTCTTGGTCCTAGCTTCATGATCCTGTTTGGTCTGATTATCGTGTCGGCGCCTAATATTACTTACTATCTGGATACGATCGTCCATGCCTGGATTTATTGGGATTTGACGGATTCTGTTGTCCTTCCTTCGCTGCTGCTTATCGTATACAAGTTAAGATCGAAAGGCCGCCACAGCCTGGAACCCAGTTGATCCACACCCTTTAACGGAAGGAGCCTTCACCGTGCTAATCACCACTGTTATTATCTGTATCGGTCTAGCCATTGCTGCCAAAGATTTGCCAGGCTTGTATCGAAAACATCGCTTTAAAGATATGTTCGTGTACATCATTATGCTCGGAATAGGCACATGGCTTAGTGTCCTTGCCGCTAAATCAGAGGTTACGCCAAGCCCGCTGGTGCTGATTGAAATCATCTACAACCCTGTTAACGCTTTTGTATCACATGTATTTGGTTTTTAGAAAGGAGACAGCCACATGTCAAAAAAAGCACGTATTAGCGTTCGGCAAGTGACTGTCCTGATGTTTATGAGTTTAATCGGGGATATGCTCTTAATCTATCCGACTATGATTACACATATTGCTCATCAGGATGCCTGGATCAGCTCCATACTGTCCATCCCGCTGGGCTTAATCATTATTTACGTGCTTATTCGCGTTCATGAACTCCACCCGAATCTTACACTTATTGAAGCGATTCGCAAAATTTTGGGGCCCGTGTTCGGAACCATTATCTCCTGCTGGTATTTGTTTTATTTCTTCATGGGGGTCGTCCTTAATGCGAGAGAGGTAGGTGATTATCTGACTACACAGATATTTGAGGACACTCCTTTGCGCGTTCTACTGGCGATGGAAGTTTTGATGCTTGTGCTTGCTGCATTAGCGGGAATTGAAGCCTTTAGTCGGGTTAGCGAGATTTTGATACCTGTGTATATATTCATTTTTAGTGGCTTGATCCTAGCGCTGCTACCACAAATTCACCTTTCTAATGTACGTCCTGTTTTGGAAAACGGGCTCGCTCCAGTTGCTAAAGGGATGGTTCCAGGCGCGGCAATGCCTTTTGCCGGAATGTCTATCATGCTCATGGTTTTCCCTTTTGTCAACAAAAAAGGTCATTTTAAAAGGGATATGCTGCTCGCATCGCTTCTAGGCGGAGTACTGATTAGCCTCTTTCTGCTGCTCTCCCTGCTTGTGATTGGACCCTTCGTGACCAACTACAGTCCATACATTTCATCTGCCCTTTCAACCAAAATTAATGAGCTGAATTATATTACACGCATTGAATCACTGGTTGCTTTGCTCTGGGCACTAGTCGCTTATTTTAAGGGAGTCATTTTCTTCTTTGCCTTTACTTTCGGTATAACCCAGTTGTTTCGAATTTCTAATGTTCAACCTTTTATTATACCTGCGGGGGCGCTTGTGTATGGAATGACCATTTTGGTAACCCCCAATGTGTTTTATTATGTAAGAACTCTTGTTTATCCCATGGCAGCCTGGCATTATACGAACGGCTTGATCATTCCACTTCTTTTATGGATTGTTTACCTCTGTCGGCGAAAGTGGAAGCAGCGGCAAAACATATCTAAACATTAACAAAAAACCTTCTGAAACCGATGCTTAAAAAGCATAACGCGATTCCAAAAGGTTTTTCATAACTTATGCCATGTCCTGAATGTAAGCCAGCGCAGCATCAATATGCCCTTTGACTCTTAAACCACGCCATTCATGAACTAAAATGCCATTCTCATCAATAAGGAACGTAGAGCGAACAATGCCCATGTACTGCTTGCCGTACATTTGTTTTTGCTGCCATACACCATAGGTTTCAGCCACCTGATGCTCTTCATCAGATAACAACTGAAAAGGTAGACCGTACTTGGCAATAAACTTGTCATGCTGCTTAAGTGGATCGGGGCTTATGCCGAGAATCACGGTGTTCAAACCTTCAAACTCCGCATGTTTATCCCGAAAATCGCAAGCTTGGGTCGAACAACTAGAGGTCAGATCCTTGGGATAAAAGTACAACAATACTCTACTGCCTCGATAATCCGACAGCTTGACACTCTTTCCCTCACTCCCAGGCAATTCAAAGTCTGGTGCCGCTTGTCCAATAACGGTCAATGTCGTGGACATCTTATCATCTCCTATCTTGTAGGGGTTCTTATATCATCCGCCCTATGAGCCAGCACCCCGGTAACGCCGAATCCCCCAGTTCCAAGCCAGTAAGCCTAGTGTGAGAAAGACAATTCCCATCACAGGAGTTAAGAGCGCCATATGGCGCATGTCCTCTCGTTGAAGGAACAGGGAAGCGGGATATACGCCAACAAAAGCAAAAGGCAGTATCCAAGTCAGCACAACCTGAATGGCACGGTTATAGATCGTTACCGGATAACGTCCGTAGCCCTGAATATTGTACATGAGCGGAATAATTCCTGTGGGCGCATCCGAAAAGAATGAAAGAGAAGTCAATATGGTGTATATACCCGTATAGATCGCCACGGCACTTAAACTCAAAACGATCAACGCTGGTATAAACCACCACTCCATAGCCAAATCCATCTGTGCGCCGCTGATCCCCATAATAATCAGACCAATCACTGAGCCGACCAACGCGGGCGGGTCCACATTTTCAAGGAAAATTTGGAACAGATTATACGCAGGACGGGTCATCACTCGGTCGAGTTCACCTTTTACAATATAACGCTCGCTAAAGTTCCAAAGATTAACGAAACAACTAAACAGTCCGTAAGGAACCATAAAAAATCCATAAACGAACACGACCTCATTTTCACTCCAGCCACCCAAGCTGTCTGTATGCATAAATATAACTAAAATAAAAATAAGATTCGTGGCCTGAAAGAGCAGATCCGAAATGACTTCTACCCAAAAGTCGGCACGATAGGTGAGCCGTGACTTCATGTAATTTTTCAAATATTCGCTAATGAGACCCAAATAGTACATCATCGGCTTACCCTCCCTGCACGAACAGACGTCTGCGCGCCAGCCGCCAAATGATGATCATCGGCACGAGCAGAACGACCAGCCAAATGATTTGGATACCCAGCACATTCCATATGCCAACGCCTTTTACACGTCCCGTAAATACAGAGCCCGGCAAATAAGTAATTGCCTGAAACGGCATCCATTGGGAAATTGTCGCCAGCCAGCCCGGAAACAAGCTAATTGGCAAAATCAACCCAGAAAACAGGTCTACGACTACGCGCTTCATACGCATCATGCCCTCATTGTTTTCGATAAAAAAGGCCGTCAAGCCCGTAATAATATTAATCTGAGTGTTGATCAGAAAGCTGAAAAACAGCATGACCAGAAAACCAATCCAGGCTACCGGGTCACTGGGAAGCTTCACGGGGAACAGCAGCATCGCAATCGCCATGCCCGGAATCATAAACAAGAGGAAGCGAAACATCCCCTCACCGAGTCCCTGCATAAACTTAACAAGTACATAGTTATAAGGTCGGATCATCTGAATAGCAATGCTTCCATCACGAATATCTGTCGATATTTCGCGATCCAGATTGTTAAAATAAAAGGCTCTCGCCATCCACGATACGGCTACATAGGTCGTCATCTGAGCAGCAGTAAAGCCTCCAATACTACCCGCATCGCCATATATCGCTTTGTATGTGAAATAATACACGCCGATATTCATGGAATAAATAAGTATGCCCGAATAATAGTTCACACGATAAGCAAGCATCGTGAGAAATCGGATACGAATAAAATCGGTATATACGCTAAGCATGAACTTTGGCCTCCACTAGCGGATTGCCCTGGCGTTCTGCCGAGCCAGACTGATAGATACTGCGAACGATATCATCCGTGTTGGTTTCAATGATTTTGATATCCGTAATATCCGTGCGGCCAACTACGTTAGCCAGCACATCCGATACATTAATATGAAGAGGAATCCACACCTTGGCAGCCAAATCGTTATCCATAGTCCACGTCAATGGCATATCGGCTGTCCATGCCTGCAATTGCTCCAGCACAGTCGTCGTACCAAATTGGAACCGTACTTCCCGACCTGTCCCCCAACGAGCCTTGAGATCATCCAGTCCACCATCATAAATGATATTCCCATCATCCAACATAATGACGCGCGAGCACAGCGCCTCAATATCCTGCAAATCATGGGTCGTCAGCAAAATAGTGGTCCCGTGTTCCCGGTTCATGTCCTTCAAAAACTCACGAATTTCGGACTTCACCATGATATCAAGCCCAATGGTCGGCTCGTCCAGAAAAACAATCGACGGATTGTGCAGCAAAGCAGCTACCAGCTCACAACGCATCCGTTGTCCAAGACTAAGTTTACGCACCGGGCGGCTTAGCAAATCCTGCAATTGCAGCCTTTCTACCAGCTCATCCAGCCTGCGTTTGAAGTCCATAGCTGGAACCTGATATACTTTGCGCAGCAGTTGAAAAGACTCGATCACGCCGATGTCCCACCAAAGCTGGCTGCGCTGACCAAAAACAACGCCTATGTTACCTACAAACTTCTCGCGATCCTCATAAGGGACATAGCCCCCACCTTGAGATGTCCCGATGTTGGCACGAGAATACCTGTCAACATCTTAATCGTGGTGGACTTTCCGGCCCCGTTCTCACCAATATAACCGCATATTTCCCCTTGCGGAATACGGAAGGATATATCTTTGACCGCAGCCACCTCGTTGTATTCGCGGGCGAATAAATCAAGGAAGGCGCCTTTTAAGCCCTCGCGGTTTTTTTGAACCTTAAATGTTTTGCGCAGATCCTGCACATCAATTGCCAGCATGTTATACCTCTCAATCAGGATTTGTAAAATCCATAGTTAAATTGATTGTGCTCCAAAAAGAAATTATAATGTAATGAACTGAAAAGCGAAAGGGAGAGCATCCATGACAAGCAGAACCAAAAGGACGATATGGTCGGTTCTAGCCGTGGTAATCGTCGCGATTGTCGGCTTTGCCGTGTACTATTTTACATCCATTTATAATCAGCTGGATAATCTGCATAAAGAGGGTGCTAACTCCCCCTTCAAAAATGTAAAGCAGGTCGATCAGGTTCGTACACCGGAACCGCCCAAGTGGGAAGGTACTGATATGGTCAACATTTTGCTGATGGGTGTCGATGGTCGTGGCATCCAGAAAGGGGAAGTCCCCCGATCGGACAGCATGATGGTTGTATCGCTGGACCCTGTGAAGAAAAAAATGCACCTGTTCTCTATTTTGCGTGATACGTACGTGGATATTCCCGGCTACGGAAAAAATCGGATCAACACCGCCATTACTCACGGACCCAATACGGCCATGAAGACGGCTGGCGATCTATTGGGCATCCCAGTGCAATATTATGTGTATACGGATTTCCAAGGCTTTATTAAACTGGTGGACGCTGTAGGCGGCATTGATTTTGAAGTGGAAAAGGATATGCATTATACAAGTAATGCGGATAAGCATGAATATGATATTGATTTGAAAAAGGGTATGCAGCATCTGGACGGCAAGACGGCGCTTCAATATGTGCGGTTCCGCCACGATGCCATGTCCGACTTCTCCCGTTCCGGACGGCAACGGGCATTTTTGGAGGCTGTAGCCCAGAAAATGCAGACCACGACTTCCATTGCTAATCTGCCAAGCATTTTAGAGCAGGTTAACCCGTACATTGATACGAATCTCAGTGTTAACGATATGTGGAAGCTGGCGAATGTGGGGTACCAAAGCAGCTTTGCAGGCAGCGAACAGGTTCCACCGATGAAGCTGCTTGGCGAAGAAAATGTGGGCGGCGCGGCAGTTCTTACCGTCCGTGATCCGGAAGAACTGAAATCTTATGTACAGGATATATTTAATAATCCTCCTACACAAACACAGGAACAAAATAAGGATCAGAACGAAACGAAACAGCCGGATAGTGCATCGTCCTCCAAGACGGATAAAGCTTCCTTTACAGGAGGCAATAAAACCAGTACTGAGGATGCTTCCACACAATCAACAACAAAGACAGAACAAAAAGAGCTATAATGATGTATGCAGGGGCAGCCGTGAACGCTGCCCTTTGGCGTGTGTATACCCTATTTTAATGAACGGAAAGGAAGTTTTGATGATGAAACGGGAAAACTCCGAAGCACTATATAAAGAAGCCCTGGAGCATATTGTCGGGGGCGTTAACAGCCCTTCACGCTCCTTTAAAGCTGTGGGCGGTGGCGCTCCAGTATTCATGAAACGCGCCCAAGGCGCTCATTTCTGGGATGAGGATGATAATCGGTATATCGATTATTTGGCGGCCTACGGCCCTATTATTACCGGACATGCTCACCCCCATATTACCAAGGCTATCAGCGAAGCGGCTGCGAATGGCGTATTGTACGGAACCTCGACGGCATTAGAAATCAAACTGGCCAAGATGCTGAAGGAGGCTATTCCTTCTATGGATAAAGTCCGGTTTGTGAATTCCGGCACAGAGGCAGTCATGACGACGATTCGTGTGGCACGAGCCTATACGGGGCGGAACAAGATCATCAAATTTGCCGGCTGCTACCACGGTCACTCGGATCTGGTACTTGTAGCCGCAGGCTCCGGCCCTTCCACACTGGGCATACCTGACAGCGCAGGTATTACAACCAACATTGCGAGCGAGGTCATTACTGTGCCATTCAACGACCTTGACGCATTGCGCCAAGCCTTGGAGCGCTGGAGCGACGATGTGGCGGCAGTCATGGTGGAGCCGATTGTCGGTAATTTTGGCATGGTGATGCCGCAGCCAGGCTATCTGGAAGGGCTGTGCTCGATGGCGCGGGCGAACGGCTCCCTTGTCATTTATGACGAGGTCATTACTGCCTTCCGCTTCCACTACGGCTCAACCCAAACGTATGCAGGTCTGGACAATCATGATGCGATTCAGCCGGATTTGACCGCGCTGGGCAAAATCATGGGCGGTGGTCTGCCGATTGGTGCCTACGGCGGCAGCAAGCAGATCATGGAGCAGGTTGCCCCACTCGGCCCAGCCTATCAGGCAGGTACAATGGCGGGCAACCCGGCTTCGATCTCGTCAGGCATCGCCTGCCTTGAAGTTCTTCAAGGGGAAGGCGTGTATGAAGAGATGGAACGTCTGGCTGTGAGACTGACGGACGGTATTCAGTCTTCCGCTGATCGCTACGGCGTGCCGTTGACGATCAACCGCATTCGTGGAGCGTTCTCGACGCATTTCTGCGATCATCCGATCACGAATTACGCACAGGCGCAGGACACGGATAGCGAAGCGTTCGCATCCTTCTTCCGTCACATGCTGAATCGTGGTATCCATCTGGCTCCGTCCAAGTTCGAAGCTTGGTTCCTCACAACAGCGCATACGGACGAAGACGTGGATGCCACGCTGGAAGCAGCGGACGATTCGTTCCGTGCGATGTCACAAGGTAAATAAGCAGAGCAGTAAGCGATAAAATATGAATAGAATGAGAGCTGGAAGTAGTCTTAAAGATGGGTATCCGACATCTGGGACTGCGTTTCAGCTCTTTTTCATTTCACAACTGTACCCGTACAGTTGTGAAATTTATGAATTGTATCTGGTTATGCCATCCGGTTATATTGAGAGAACCACAAGTTGAGATCATGATTACGGAGGTTTATTATGCACAGTCGTTCCAGAAATGGGGTCGCCTATCTGGCAGCTCTCAGCTATGCAGCTATACTTGGCTTCTCATTTTTATTTGTAAAACTGACAGTGACGGAGGCAAGCCCACTGGATGTGATCGCCCACCGCTTTGGGTTGTCATTGATCGCTTTGACCATTCCAGTGCTGTTTGGTTGGATTAAAATCAATATCAAGTGGCGTGATGTGCTGCGTATCTTGCCATTGGCGCTGCTTTCACCTTTACTTTTTTTCCCCTTACAAGCGTTCGGGCTGATGAGCACTTCTTCATCGGAAGGTGGAATTATTCAAGCTACTGTTCCTATCTTTACACTTCTGTTAGCCTCCTATTTTCTTAAAGAGCGCACAACAGTGCTTCAAAAGATCTCCTTACTACTGTCTGTCTTTGGCGTGGTTTTTATATTTGTGATGAAGAGCGGAGCACCGTTAGCTTCCAATAGCTTTGGCGGTATTGTTCTGCTCGTGCTCTCTGCTATATGCCTATCTGGCTATAACGTGCTGGCTCGTCCATTAACGCAAAAGTACAGCCCGATGGAGTTGACCTACGTTACCTCCATTTTAGGATGTATCGTTTTTAACCTGGCGGCCTTGGGGTATCATGCCATAGACGGCTCTATGAGCGCCTATACCGCGCCGCTGGTAAAGCCAGATTATTGGCTAGCACTGGCTTATCTGGGCATACTGTCTACCCTCGTCACCTCGCTGTTATCGAGCTTTGCCTTGAAGTGGATCGAAGCCTCCAAAATGAGTGTGATTGGTAATTTATCCACCCTTATCTCCATGATTGCCGGTGCCTACATTTTGAAGGAACAGCTTGCCTACTATCACATTATTGGTGCTGTGGTGATTATTATCGGTGTGGTGGGCACCAATTTCGCAGGACGAAAAAGCTTCGCGCCGATCAAAACAACTTCGGCAAAATCGCAATAATGGACTAAGAGCAGGCACAAATCTTGTCTTAAAAAAGAAATCTCCAAGCGGGGCAATTCCAGCCTGGAGATTTCTTTTTTTATCTTCTTTGTCTTCGTCTGACTATACCGGGTACGCCATGACACTCATTAATGCCAGCTCTGGCTGTGTCGTGTCCAGTCTACTATATTGTACGATGATAGGCACATCGCTAGTGACCGTAATTGCGTAAGGAATACCTGTCGGAATCCGTTCGCCGGACTTTTCCAGCGAGGCTGTTCGGATATGGCGGGTTCGTCTTCCTTCCACCACCTCGATCATTCCCTCCAACGGCTCGCGGTCTTCAAAATAAATGTCTATGCTCAGCTTTGCCGCACAGTTTCCACAGTTCAGCACACATATACTTTCATGACTGAGCAGCTCTCCCCGGCTTTCCGGTGGAATATACCCGTCGGGAATGACCCAGAATAAGCTTCCTCGCGGCTGATTAGCCGCCTTTTCCTGTGACCGTTCAGTATCTCCCATGCCAATGGCCTCCTTTCAGCTATGAATACTTTTATATCTCTATGCCTCTTTTCTACCCGTACGGATTCTCCTGGGTACGCAGCAGTTCAGCCAGAAAAGCAAGCGCCAAGCCCTGACCCCACCCCTGAATGCGTTTGTAGGGTACGTTTCGGTAGCCATCTATATCGTTCATTACAGCAGTTCCAGCGGATACGCCAGTCACTGTGCCGTCCTCTTTAATGCGGGAAAGGATACCGTCAATCACCTTTTGCGTGTATTTGTTAAACAATCGGCCCTGCATAAGCAAAGCAGTCGCAATTCCTGCCGAACCAGAGGTTTCCAGATAAGAGGTATCATCGTTCAGCACCGTATGCCATAGCCCTTCGGGGGATTGCAGCCGCACCAGTGCATTGAGTTGGTCACGCAGTGAGCCGTCAATGATCATGTAGGATGGATGCTGCACCTCGACACATTTCAGCGCCTTGGCCATCGTGAGTGCTGCCCATGAATTGCCGCGCGCCCAGTATATGCCCGACATGCGGCTTTGGTTCGCATGATCCCAGCCATGGTAATACAAATTCGTATCCGGGTCCTGCAAAAATTCTTCATGCCCGTGATATTGCCGGATTCCATCCTCCCAATATGTCTTGTTGCCCAGCAAATGACCGATCCGCAGCAAATAATAACCGGCCATAAACATCGTATCCACCCATGCTTGCTGCGGAAATACATCATGTAGTGAATTCACGGTATGCTGGAAAATGCCGTCGGCAAACCGCTCAGCTTTTTTCGTCAAAAATTCTGCCATCTCGATAGCGATATCCAGGTATTTTTGCTCACCTGTAGCCTGATGTAGCGTCAACAAACAATGCCCGACAGAAACGCCGTTCACCGACAGTGGCGGAAGTCCATCCTCAATATTTTCGTCAACCCATTCTTTCAGCTTGGTCAAATACTGTTCATTGCCTGTTGCTTCATAGGCCTCGCATACTCCATAAAAGGCTACTCCACCCGGCCAATCACCTGTTTAATCTGTTCCTCATCAAAACTCAATGCGGGCATTGCTACGTCTCCTCCTTTGGTAAGCTTCACGTTAGTTGCCCTCCTTGCCACCTGTTCCAAAAAAGGTCATCCGTCAACGTAAGTACATGCGCAGCGGTTGCAAATCCAGTTCCTTCACAGCCGCCGTCACCATATTTGCAATCCGGATCGCACCATTCTCATGAAAATGCGTATTATCCTCCAGGCCGCCGGAAAAGTTCATGTATTCCCCAGGCAGCAGCCACATAAAAAGCTCCTTGCTTTCTTCAGGGCCCAGCTCTTCATATAACTCCTGCGTGCGGGCAGACAAATCAATGAGCGGCACGTTCGCTTCTTCCGCCAACTCGCGAACCGCCGTTATATAGTCGCCATGTGTATCGGACAGCGTACCATCCTCGTTAAAATAGCGACGATGTACAGGCGTAATCAGCAACGGGGTTCCGCCCTTGCTTCTAGCTCCGTCGGTATATAGGCGCAAATGCTCCTTGTAGGTCGTAAAAGGCTCCGTGGCCCGCTTCGGATCAGGCTTCTGATCATTATGACCGAACTGGATGAACAGGAAGTCTCCTGTCTTCATTTCTCCCAAAATAGCGTCCAGACGTCCCTCGTCCACGAAGCTTTTGGAGCTTCGTCCCGATACAGCGTGATTATCCACGCAGACATCATGCTTGAACAGGGCTGGCAAAGCCTGACCCCAGCCTGTATAAGGATAGCCGGTCAGCCCTTGATCCGTAACCGTAGAGTCTCCGGCTAGGAATAGCCGAAGACTCTGCAGTGCGGGTGCAATTTCCAGAGCATTGAGCCGTGGCGCAGTGCCAGATACGGTGAGGCGCAGTCTGCCGCCTCGGACAGGCACCGTAAACATCGCTTCCGTGAACTGGCCCGGCAGCGTGTGTACCGGGGGCAGCATATGCTTGCCCTCGCCAGCCTGGAATCGCGTGAGCGTTTCCGCCAGTGGATCGCCGACCAGTATAGTGACGAGATACAGCCCGTCTGGCACATCTGCAATAAACGAAGCGTTCAGTGGAATACAAAAGCTGTTTCGCAGCCGTGTGCGTGCATCCTTGGCTGGATTCTGCCTTTGTCGCCCGTACACATGCTCTGTAGTCTCGAAGCCATAGCCCTGTTCAGCTGTATATATGCAATCCGGGGACACTGCCTTGTAGCCATCCGCAGGCTCCCCCGGACCAAAGTCAAACTTCCACATTTTACTCACTCCTCGGTCTTAACCCTTCAGGCCACTCGTGCTCATTCCTTCTACAATTTGCTTTTGGAAAGCGAAGAATACAGCGATAACAGGCAGCAGGCTTAAGATGGACATCGCGAACATTCCTCCCCAATTGGAGGCTGACTCGCTATCGAGAAACATTTTGAGTGCAATCGATACGGTATATTTCTCTGGAGAGTTCAGATACAATACCGGACCTAATAGATCCTCCCACTTCCAGTAGAAAGAGAAGATGGCCGCCGTAGCCAGCGAGGATTTGAGCAAGGGTAAAATAATCCGAAAATACAACCGGAACTTGCCGCATCCATCAATCGTCGCCGCTTCATCCAACTCTGCTGGAATCGTGCGTATAAACTGCACCATCAGAAAGATGAAGAACGGCATCCCGAAAAAGGATGGTACTACCAACGGTAAGATTGTATTGATCCATCCAAGCTTGGTGAAAATGATATATTGCGGTACCAGCACTACATCCCCTGGCAGCATCAGCGTCACCATCATCAGAGCAAACCACAAGTTACGCCCTTTGAATTTTAAGCGTGCGAAGCCAAATGCGATCAATGAGGAGGAAAGCACAGCGCCAATCGTGGAAATCACTACGATCGTAAGCGAATTTAGAATATATGTGCCGAAGTTATAACCCGTCGTGCCTTTCCAGCCTGTTACATAGTTTTGCCAAATCCATTCTGTAGGGAAAAGTGAGGAGGCTGTGACGAATATCGTCCGACTTTCTTTAAATGAGCTGAACAGCATCCAAAACACGGGATACAGCATTAGGAGCGCTAGTGCAGCAACCAGAATGTGATAAATTGGCCATTTGAACGTTTTCCATGCCATTGGTATCAGCGCCCCTTTTCCGCTTCATAAAATACCCAAAATTTGGATGTTATAAATAAAATCGCAGTCAGTATCGCAATCATAATAAGCATGACCCAAGCCATAGCCGCCGCATATCCCATATTGCTGAACATAAACGCCTGCCGGAACAGATACAGTGAATGCAGCATCGTTCCATCCATTGGGCCGCCCTCACCCTTGGAGATAACATAGGCCGGGACGAAGGTCATAAAAGCACTGATTGTCTGCATTATCAAGTTAAATAAAATAATCGGACTCAGCAGTGGCAGCGTAATACTGAAAAATTTCCGTACTGGCGTAGCACCATCTACACTGGATGCCTCGTACATTTCATGCGGAATGTTTTTCAGTCCTGCCAGAAAAATAAGCATGGATGAACCAAATTGCCATACAGACAAGGTGATTAGCATCATTAGCGAAGCATTCGGATCACCAAACCATTTCACCGGGGTTGCCCCCAAGGCCGAAAGCAAGCTGTTAACAATGCCCTCATTACTGAAAATATTGCGCCACATGATGGATACTGCAACGCTCCCCCCGATAATAGAAGGCAGATAGTACATCGTCCGATAGGTGCCCACCATGCGTGACTTGGTATTCAAAATCATCGCCACAAACAACGCGAAAATCAGTCGCAACGGTACACCGACCAGTACATACGTAAACGTAACCCTGATCGAATTCCAGTATTTCGGATCGCCTGTAAACATTTTTTCGAAGTTACCCAGACCAATCCATTTGGGCGGGGTGAACAGATTGTAGCTGGTAAAGGATAGATACAGCGAAATAAACATTGGAATTAATGTAAATGCCAGAAAGCCCACAATAAACGGGCTGATAAACGCATATCCGGTCATATTGGCTTTCAAGCTCTGATGATTTCGCAAGCTCATCAAGCCTCCCTTCTGTTGCATTTTAAAAATTAGCAAATTTAAATATATATATTAATCGTTGTTATATGAATTTTGTTTTGATATCTACAAAGGTTGCCTCTACGATGGGTTCGTCGGATCAACCGTGCGCAATCATTGCTTTGCACTACGCACGGTTAACCTAACGAAACGTTCCTTCAACCCTGCATTGTTACTGCTTGTTATTCGCAAGGATGGTATTCGCATCAGCCCGGAATTTGACCGCTGCGTCTTCAGGCGTCATCTGTCCGAAATTGACTTGCTCAATATAATCGGTCAGAGTAGCAATCACTTCCGGCGATCCAACAGGCGGCGGCGGGCTCATTGGAGAAGCCTTTGGCTCCATGGAAGCCACAAATTCAAACACCTGCTTCGTTGCCTCGCTCAACTCCGGCGCTACAGCTTCTTTGATTTTGGCAGAAATCGGTACGCCGCGTTCGCCTTTAATCAATTTATTCGCTTCTACATCATTCATCCAGAAATCAATAAATTTTGCGGCCTCATCCTTCACCTGTGAACGGGAAGCCACAGCCCAGTACATTGTAGGCTGCATATACACGCCTTTTTCCATATTCGGTCCAAACATCGGAGCAAGCGCCATTGGCCGATTAACGACCTGTTGTAAGCCCACATATTGATTGGACCACTGCCAAATGCCGATGCCTGTTCCTTTAACGATATCCGATTCCTCAAGAATTCCCTTGGTTTGGTTCATGACTTCAGGAGTTGGTGTCGCTCCCTTTTTAATCAGCTCAGCTAAACCACCGAAGAAATCAACAAACAGCTTATCGTCATCATACCCCAATCCTGTTCCTTCCGTATTGTAGAGAGATTTTCCATGTGTCCGCAAATAGTAGTGGAAGAAAATATCCGCAGCCATGGAGCTGTCAAAGTAAACTTTATTGGAGGCTGCCTTCAAAGCCAGCTCTTTGTATTGGTCCCATGTCCAGTCATCAGGAATTTTGTCTATGCCCGCTTTTTTGAGCAGTGCCGGATCGTACTGGAAGCCCAGCACATTGACACCTGTTGGAATACCATATTGCTTTCCGGCAATGATTCCGGTTTTGAGTACATTTTCGTTTACATCAGCGACTTGGATTTTCTGATTCAAGTAAGGCGCCATATCTTCCAGCTGGCCGTTCTTCGCATATTGGCTAATATACGAAATGTCCATCTGCACGATATCCGGCAGTTGGTTTGCTGCCGCCTGCGGTGCGAGCTTCTTCCAGTAGTCATCAAAAGAGGCATATTCCACATCAATCGTTACATTCGGATTTTTTTGCTTATACAAATCGATAACCTTCTGCGTATATTCGTGGCGCGTATCCGATCCCCACCAAGCGATCCGCAACTTTACTTTCCCGTCTGCACTTGCGCCCGAATTGCCTCCACCGTCTGCTCCACTACATGCCGTCGTCAACACGAGCAGCATCGCTATGACCAGAAACCATCCCTTTTTGCCCACCTATCTCTCCCCTTTTCGCTGTTCTAGAAAGGAGCCTTATTACGAGTAACAATGTACTTACGCTTGTTTGATAGCGTTTACATTTGCTCCTGTTGTTATTTTCCCAAAAGCAGAGAAACATTGGAATACACAAATCAGATTTCAAAGGTTTAAAAAACAGAGGGACTCAGCTGCTCATCCCCGTTCGTGTGATTTAATGTACTCGGAGGGTGTCATACCTGCCCATTTTTTGAACACCTGGCTAAAATATTGCGCGTTCCCGCCGAAGCCGAACCATTCCGCCAGCTCAAACACCTTTACGTCTCCCGTCTCCCGAATATGCTCAGCCGCGCGCTCGATCCGGTAACGGTTAACATAGTGTGAAAAGTTTTCCCCCGTCACTTTTTTGAAGATTTTCCCTAAGTAGTCGGAATTCATATAGAGCATTTGACCCGCCACTCCGTTCAGCGAAAGATCGGATTTTCTATAGTTTTGCTCAATAATAGTGATCATTTTATCCACCGTGGAAGATTGGCGATATACATTGCTTTTATAATAAATTGCGGTCATTCGTTCGGCGGCTTCCTGTACAAAAGATTTGAGGCATGCCAATGTTTTTTGCTCTGCCAGCACGACCATTCGACTCGTGAACGCCGCACGCTCTTCTTCAGGACATATACGAATCATGGCAGCATATAGCTGTAGCACATAAGAACGGGTTACGGAAATTTCCAGCTTCATACGGGACAGGATGCCGAACAGCCGATCCACTTCCTGTGCAACTTCCTCCCTATTTCCAGCCTTGATCAGCAGACCGAACTTCTCTTCGTCCAGTTCCAAATCTGCCATCTCCCGGGTGTCATCAGCCGCCAAATCTTCCTTCGTAATGAGGCTGCCCTCCCCGGTGTAAAAGCGGTGATTCATACAATGCAATGTCTCCCGGTACATCCCCCGCGAATGCTGCATGCTATCCGACTCGCTAACTGCGACGGTCACCTCTAGCTTATAAAAACGGTGGAACGTCGTACGTACCGCTTCAATCTGTTTCATAAACCCAGACGTGTCATCCGCACTTTCCAGCACAATCAGCAGTTGCCCTTGCATCGTCGTACTGAGCAAGACATGATCCATTAAATCCCCTGCTATATTTTGCAAAGCAAACAAATGCTCCGGCTCGTGGGACTCCTCTACCCGCAGCAGCAGCATTCGAACCTGCTTATCTTGCAACTCCAGACCGAACAAACGCTCATAAAAAGCGATATCACGGCTACCGTAAGTTTTATAGGAAATAAACTCCTTCAAAAAATGCTCCTTCACATGCGGCAGCATACGCTGAAAATCAAGCTTCATCCGGTTCACAAACTGCTTGCGTTCTTCCTGTTCCTCTCGCTCCTGTCCCAGCTCAGTCAGAGCCTCATGAATTTGCCGCTCATTGCAGGGCTTCAACAAGTAGTGCTTTACCCCGTATTGCATGGCCCGACAGGCATAGTCAAAATCTTTGTAGCCAGACAGCAGAATAAAACGAACGTCTGGAAAATGCTCCGTCGTTTTGGCAACGAGTCCGATACCGTCCAGTCCTGGCATGGAAATATCGCTGATCACAAAATCAGGCGGGCTCGCCTGGATCTGATCATATGCCTCAATCCCATTACGCGCCGTACCTACCAGTTGTGTTCCGGCCTTGCCCCAATCGACCACCTGTGATATGCCTTCCAAAATCATACGCTCATCATCAACCAGTAGCACCTTGTACACGACCCTGATCCCCTTTCACATATGGAATACAGACATGAATTGACGTACCTGTTCCTGACTCGCTGTGCAGTTCTATCCCCAAGGTGTACCAAATGTCAGGTTAATCCGTTCCTGAATATTCGCAAGTCCAATGCCCCGCCCACGGGTTGTGATCTGACCGCTGCGTAGCTTTTCCAAGAAATCCGGGCTCATTCCAGGTCCGTCATCTTCAACCCGCAGGAACAGCGCTCCCTCGCTTTCTCTGGCCACAATCGTGATCCGACACGGTTCAATACGCGGCTCCAGCGCATAATGGATCGCATTCTCCACCAAGGGCTGAAGCGTTAGCTTCGGAATTTGTGCATCCATCAGCTCTTCCGGGACATCGAGATGGAAATCGAGGCGCTCATCAAAACGTGTTTTTTGGATCGTTACGTAGCTCCTCACGATATCCAGCTCTTTTTGAAGCGGAATCAGCTGCTCTTCAAAACTGACCGTGCTGCGTAGTAAAAAAGCAAGGGCTTCCACCATCTCTGAAATCCGGTCCTGCTTATTGGCCTTGGCGAGCCAGTTCACAGATTCTAACGTATTGTACAGAAAATGTGGATTAATCTGTGCCTGTAGCGCCTTTAGCTCTGTTTCCCGCAGCAATAGCTGCTTGGCAACATTCTCATTAATAAGCTCGCGGATACGGCGGATCATCTTCTTATACGTCCGATGCAAGAGACCAACCTCATCCTGTGTGGAAAGGGGTACCGCCCCAAGCGCTTCCTCTTCCAGACGGTCGAGGTCGCCTTTTTCTATTTTACGCATGTTCTGGATCAACTGAACAATCGGTTGAGTAATGCTGCCCGACAGCCTCGCGCCCAGCGCCAATGCAATAAGCAGCATAATGACAAAAATAGCGCTTACAATTTCTTTGATTATCGTAATACTTCGAAACATATCATCAAAGGGAGTCATATGTAAATACGTCCAGCCCGTATATGAGGATTTAATCTGAGCAGCAAAAAAGGTTCCGCCTGTATAGGTCGCGATCCCGTAAGGCTGCTTCCGCGCAAGCTCTGCCTGAATATCGCTCTCACTCAAAAGCGGTGTTTCGGGATAAATCATCCGTCTTCCGTCTGTAATCATCAACTGTCCGTCACGGCCGGAAGTCTGCACTCGATCCGCTACAATCCGGTCAATTCGTACACGAATCGCAAGCGTGCCGAGCCCGTTCAGCGTAAAATTGGAATCGGTAAAGGATTTGAATTGCCGCGCTGCCAGCAAGGAGGAGTGACCTGCCGCATACCATGCATGGGAGCCGTCATATTCGTCTGCCAACTCCGACAGGGTGGATCGAAGCTCTTGGGGGATACCTTCGCGGTTGCCCGCACTCATGACCTGTCCCTCTTTGTCGATCACCATCATAGAATAGACATAGGTTTCAGAGCCGGCGAAGGCAATAAGCCTATTCGTTATTTTTTTGCGCAGTACCGTTTTGACATAAGGTGATGTTTCCTTTTCCAATTGGAGCAAATAACGCTGAAGCTGCTCGTCCGTTATTACCTTAAACGTAACTTTTTCAACATCCTTCAGTTCATTTTCAATGCCAATCGAAGAAATATTGAGTACTTCAGATGTCTTTTTATACATTTGATTATCATAAATATGAAATACGTATTTAAGTATGACTGCAACAACCGCAAAGTTAACCAGCATGAGCACCGTAATCAGCAGTACCATCTTATGATGGATTCCAGCATTTTTGTAAGCGCTCTTAAAATAGGTGATCAGTACACGTCGCCTCCTTCGCACGTCCTGCCCGTCCAGCTCAAAATGGAGAAAACTCTATATATTATACAAAATACCCCATGCCTTGGTCATTCGGCAAGAGGTATTTGGGCTTGCTTAGCGTTGATCGGTTGCTTTCGATTTGTCCGCCTTGCTCATATATTCGTCATATCGGTCATCAAGCTCACGTGCCATATTCCGGTATTTACGCGTCTCCTCGACAATAGGGTCCATTTGAGTCTGAACCCGCACCTCATATTTGGGACTGAGTCGTTCCCGTTTTTTGGCCTCATTCTCACGAATTTCGCCTTCCGTCAGCAGTTCACTGAGCTGGCGTTCCAATTCTTCGGACTGGCTCATCGCGATTTCCTCCTTCAGAATGATGGTGTACGTAGTATTATAACCCGGTTGCGTCTGCTTCTTTCAGCACTTGAATAAGTTGAGAATGAATAGCTGTATTCGTAGCTACAATATGCCGTACACTCAGGTCATAAGGTTGGCCCAATGTGTCCGTAATGGTACCTCCTGATTCCTGTACCAGCAAAGCGCCCGCTGCCACATCCCAGGCATTCAAACCGATTTCGCAATAAGCAGACAAACGTCCCGACGCCACATAAGCCAGATGCAACGCTGCCGACCCGAGCGCCCGAATGCCGCGTACCTGAGGTGTAAGAACCTGCGTAATTCTCATATTCAACGGTTGTGCATACGTACGATCCGGCGGGAAACCGATGCACACCAGGCTATCTCCCAGCGTCTCTTCTCTCGATGCTTGCATGCGATTGCCGTGGACATATGCGCCTTTTCCTTTTTCCGCTACAAACATTTCATCACGGGACGGATCATAAATTACCCCGACAATCACTTCACCACGATGAGCCAAGGCAATAGACACACTGTAGTACGGCAGACTGTGCACGAAATTGGTAGTGCCGTCTACCGGATCAATAATCCATAAATATTCCTCTTCACGGGCAGCTTCTAATGCTCGGGCTGAAGCTTCGGCTCCCGGCTCTACCCCTTCTTCACCCAAGATGGCATGATCGGGAAAATGGGTGAGAATGAGTCTACGAATCATCTGTTCTGCACCTTTATCTACCTCGGTCACTAGATCGGTCGGCGACTGCTTGGTATTCAATTGTTCAACTGTGCCCAGCCTGCTTTTAATCCATTCCCCGGCTTTGGATGCCGCATTAATAGCCACGGCCGTATAGCTTTTTCCTGATACGATATAGGGAACCTTTTCGTTTTCATGTTCGTTCAACGTGTTCACTCTACTTTCTATATCATTGTTACGTGGTTTACGAGCCTGCCCAACAGACATTCTCTTAACCATCTCTGTTTCAGTACAAGTTTGCTAGTTTACACATTCTAGTATACACAATAAGCTTCATAAAGTTTCTCCATATGGAAGCTTTATCCGCGAAATACTGCTTTCTAAGGCGTAATTTCTATGGAGGCCCCATCCAACACTTTGACCCCGTTATCTTCCTGAAGACGCAGTTCATTCATTAATCCGAACAACGCTTCATCCTTAAGTTTGGCTTCAAGCATGACATCAATCCGATCCGTATATCCAGCAATATTACGCAGAAAGGTCAGCAATGGCTCCATCAGAACACCGTCTGCATGACCACGAGGGTCTTTTTCACTTTTGGGACTGGACGCATGAATTTTGGGCGGCAATGGATGATCCGCAGAAGATCCGGCTTGGGCCAATTCCCCTTTCCAGGTATCCAATATATCCGGCCAAAGCTCCCACGGCTTCTCTCCCTCGTTATTGACCCATTGATGATGAATATCAAGAACCATCGGCAAGCCTGTTATTTTGCAAGCTTCCAGTGTTTCCACCGCATTGAACGTTTTATCATCATTTTCCAATGTTAACCGTTCTCTTAATGAAAGATCCAGCGCACTAACCTGCTCTACAAAACGCTGACCTGAGGTCACCTTATCTCCGTATGCACCACCAATATGAATGTTGTTCTTGGCTTCGGCACCAAGTCCCATAGCCTCTAGCATCGCCACGTGGTACTTCAGATCATGAATAGAGCTTTGCAACACTTCAGGACGGGGAGTGCTCAGCACTGTAAAATGATCGGGGTGAAACGATACCCTCATCTTATTCGCCTTGACATAGTCCCCCACCTCTGCAAAATCAGCAGCAAGCGCCTGAAATGGGTCCCAATCCCTCAGATCTTGATGGGTCGCAAGCGGAATCAGCTTGGATGAGAAACGATAGACCTGAATATCACTCGCACGATTATGACGCAGCAGCCTCAATGTATTATGGAGATTTTCGGCTGCAATCCGTTCTAACTTACGGATCGCGGCTTCTCGGTCTCCGATCTTGTTAAAGCTGGCCATGGTCATGGTTTTAGAAGGGGATGCATTTTGCACGGTGACCGACATGGCAACATAACCGAACCTTACGATCATAGATGTCCTTCCTTTCAGCAGTTTGCAGTAGATGGCAAGGCCGATTTCATTCTGTGACCTAAACCCCTTTTCTACTGATCATACCCGGAAAAGCACCTGCTGATTCGGTGTATTGCACAAAAATGTAAGAAACAAACAGCTAGGATTGCTGCTGTGCTCCAAAAAACATTTCATCCGCCAATGCGGTCTGAATTCTTGATTCCTCTTCATTCAGCTTACGGATGAGAGTCATTTCTACCTCGGTCACTTCGTCACCTTGGAAATTGATTTCGGCGATACAGCCCACAATCTGAACGATGGCTACTGCCACGTTGTCCACGCTGTAAGCGATGACCTTCTGTCCTGTCGGAAAAACGCGCAGGCCGGATTTAACCATTTTGCCACGTCCATATTCCAGCAGTTCATAAAGTTCTTGTTCACTCTTGAATTTGCACACCGAGTTAAATTCAGTTTGAAAGCCCATGTGTAGCCGCCACCTTTCATACTTAAGGGTTTGGTAAAATGTTCAAGTCTATCAATGTATATGAACAAAAAGGAGAGTGATCAGCTCCCCTTCGTTTTTCGTTTATGAGTTCTCATAGTGCAGTGCCGACCTGCGCTCATAACGCTCCAGTGCAAGAGCAATCATGCGATCCAGCAGACTTACATAGGATACGCCGGTTTCTCTCCACAATAATGGATACATGCTGAACGGTGTAAAGCCAGGCATTGTATTCACTTCATTAATAAGGATATGTCCATCTGAGCGTCTGACGAAGAAATCGGCACGGGAAATCCCGCAACCTTCCAGAGCACGGAAAGCTTGCAATGCGGCTTCACGGATACGATCTGCCACTTCCTCGTCCAGTGGTGCCGGGATGAGCATTTCCGATTGACCATCGGTATATTTGGCAGCATAGTCGTAGTAATCACTCGACGACACAATTTCACCCGGTACCGAGGCAATCGGCTCGTCATTGCCAAGTACGCTGACTTCAATCTCACGGGCATCGACGTACTCCTCCACAATCACCTTCAGGTCAAATTGCAGAGCCAGATCAACAGCCTTTTCCAGTTCTTCTCGGTTACTCGCTTTGGAAATACCAACACTCGATCCCAGATTGGCTGGTTTGACAAAGCAAGGATAACCCAACTCAGTCTCTATGTTACGCACCAAGTCATGACCGGTTTGTGCCCACTGTGTACTATTAAAATAGCAGTATTTCACTTGCGGCAATCCTGCATGCTCAAACAGCTTCTTCATGACGCCTTTATCCATACCTGCTGCCGAAGCCAGCACGCCTGCCCCGACATAGGGCATATCAGCCATTTCGAACAGACCCTGAATCGTTCCGTCCTCGCCAAAGGTGCCGTGCAGCAGCGGAAACAGTACATCCAGCGTCTGCTCTCCATACAGCTTACCGAACAACGTATCTAATGCCGCCTTGGTGCCACCCTCAGCGTGCTCCAGCTTCAATTGGTCTACAGTAGTCAGAGGCGCACTTAACAGCGTCCCCCTACGCCAATCGCCAGCCTTCGTAATATAAAAAGGAATAATCTCGTATTTCTCATAGTTAAAAGCGTTCATTACCGCATACGCCGTTTGCAGCGATACCTCATGTTCGCCCGATTTACCACCGTACACCAGCCCTACGGTCAATTTTTGATTTGCCATGCCTATCCTCCGCTTTCCTGCTTTCGTCATTGTGCCTGATTTGCTTCACTGTACCTGTTATCCATCATCTCATTTAAAAATAGTCGGCGATGTGATAAAAGCGATATACCGTATTGTCCGTCCACGCATACGAATTTTTATAGTCCCAATAACGATGTCTGGAGCTTACCGTATGTGCATTGACTAGCGGCATGCCGCCAGCATCAAAGGCCGTTACCACCGTGCTGTGCTGGAAAGTTCCGTCACCATCCCAATCATAAAAAATGACGTCCCCCAGCATGAGCTGCTCCGGTCGACTCACCTGCTCTGCGGTCAACCCCCAGGAGCTGGAGCCCAAATACCGCTCCAAACTGTTGGAAACCGCCCAGCTATAGCTCCACAGCTCACGTCCGGCGACCCGTCCTTTATACCACCAGCCCGATTCTCTTTTACCAGTATAGTGGATCGGTGCACCACCTGCAAAGAGGCACTGCGAGATATAATTGGTGCAATCCACGTCAAACGCCTCAAACTCCGGGTTAAAGTTATCCCACCACTGATCTGCATAGGCCGCTGCTTCTTCACGGCGATATCGGCTGGGACGTGCTGATGAGCCGAAGCCCAGCACACCACGATTCAGCAGCGGCAGACTTCCTCCCTGATTAAAAGACGCTTGTTCAAAAGGAACCTCTCCTCCCGCCGGCTTTCTTTCTGCCGGATCGCGCTCGATCCTCGTCACCTGCCAGGCTTCGCCCTCGCGTGTAAACGTTAGACGCTCCCGTTCAATCCGATCCTCCCGGTGCGTCATCCCGCCCTTCTCATAAAAGAGCCGCACATGCAGTTGTACATCGACCACTGCCTCATCTGGTGTATCCTGCACTATTCGTAACGGCTTGGCGCGTGTCTCGCTGCGCAGGGGAACAGCGTCCCGTTCGTTGTACCACTGCTCCAATCTGGCCGCACGTGCCGCCCGCTCCATTCGCTGGCCCACCTCCAGGTACTCATCCGGCTGTGGTACACCATTTACCTCACTGCGATTGTACTGATTCACATAAGCAAAAAGGGCCTGTTTCCATTCCCGCTCCCCCATCCCTATCCCTCCATTTTTCGTCTCGCTATCCTTATTCGGGGATAACCACGCTGATATATAACTTCCTCTTCCTTCTCTGGTCGGATATGCTCTCTATCTATAAGTATGAATCTCTAAAGCTTGGTATGAACATCGAAACGCAGGGGAACCGAACGTTTTATTTTCCAGTCTGAACACGCATAATTTAGGTCAAAAAAACTTTACGGAACCGTCTGAAAACGGTATACTTAATCCAAAAGAAATCATTTTGAAATCATGTTTCATCTAATGAAACGAATTACATTCATCTCAACCTCTTAACTTACAATGTACCACTGAAGATGAAATTGAGAACGCAACCAATTAAAACCAAATGTGCATGACGTCGAAAAAAGACATCCCTATTTTCCCGCAAGCATCCACTTCAAGGAGGTAATACTTATGTCAGGAAAAGATCAATTCTCCATTGCCCGTAGTTTGGAAGTTAACGGGAAGCCTTATCGCTACTACAGTCTTAAGGCACTGGAGGAACAAGGAAAAAGCGGTGTTGCCAAGCTGCCTTTCTCCATTAAAGTGTTGCTGGAAGCAGCGGTTCGCCAGTTTGACGGACGCGCCATTACGGAAGAACACGTGCAGCAGCTGACAGGCTGGGCTGAGGATCGTGACACCAACAAGGAAATTCCGTTCATTCCTGCACGTATCGTGCTTCAGGATTTTACTGGCGTCCCGGTGGTTGTCGATTTGGCAGCTATGCGTGATACGGTGAAAAAAGCGGGCGGCGATCCGAAACAAATCAACCCGCTTGTTCCCGTCGATCTCGTAATCGACCACTCGGTCATGGTTGATGCCTTCGGTACCAGTGACGCGCTGGACTACAATATTAATGTAGAGTTTGAACGTAACGAAGAACGGTATCGTTTTTTGCGCTGGGCGCAAACGGCATTCAATAACTTCCGTGCGGTGCCGCCGTCCACCGGTATCGTTCATCAGGTTAATCTAGAGTATCTCGCTTCCGTGGCTGCCACCAAAACCATCGACGGCGAAACGGTTGTCTTCCCGGATTCCCTTGTGGGAACGGACTCCCATACGACGATGATTAACGGACTCGGTGTCGTAGGCTGGGGTGTCGGCGGGATCGAGGCAGAGGCGGGTATGCTGGGGCAGCCGCTGTATTTTGTCACTCCCGATGTGATCGGCTTCAAGCTGACAGGTAGCCTGTCGGAAGGAGCTACCGCTACCGACTTGGCGCTGACAGTCACGCAAATGCTGCGTAAAAAAGGCGTGGTCGGCAAATTCGTAGAATTTTACGGCCCAGGTCTGGCCAACATTAGCTTGGCTGACCGTGCGACCGTGGCCAACATGGCACCGGAATACGGCGCAACGATCGGCTTTTTCCCGGTTGATGCCGAAACGCTGGCTTACCTGCGCAGCACCGGACGTTCCGATGAGCAAGTCAGCCTCGTAGAGGAATATTACAAAGCTCAAGGCATGTTCCGCACATCCGATACTCCGGATCCTGTGTTCAGCGATACGCTTGAGCTAGACCTGGCTTCGGTTGTACCGAGTCTCGCCGGACCCAAACGTCCGCAGGACCGTGTTGAGCTAAGCCGCATGAAAGAAACTTTCGAAGGCATTATCCGTACCCCGGTAGACAAAGGCGGCTATGGACTGAGCGATGAAAAGATCGCACAGAAGGTTCCACTGACCCATCCGGACGGCTCCACCAGTGAGCTGGGTACTGGCTCAGTCGTGATTGCAGCGATTACAAGCTGCACGAACACCTCCAACCCAAGCGTTATGCTAGGTGCGGGCTTGCTCGCCAAAAAGGCAGTACAGCGCGGGCTCAAAAAGCCAGGCTATGTTAAAACAAGCTTGACACCAGGCTCGCTTGTCGTAACGGAGTACCTGCAAAAAGCCGGGCTGATCGAACCGCTCGAAGCCCTCGGCTTCCATGTGGCAGGCTATGGTTGCGCGACCTGTATCGGTAACTCTGGACCACTTCCTGACGAAGTGAGTCAGGCTATTACAGACAATGATCTGACCGTTGGCGCAGTTATTTCCGGTAACCGGAACTTTGAAGGACGTGTGCATGCGCAAGTCAAAGCCAACTATCTCGGCTCACCGCCACTGGTAGTCGCTTATGCTCTCGCCGGCACGGTAAATATTGATTTGGTGAACGAACCACTCGGTTACGATCAGGACAATCAGCCTGTCTACCTCAAAGATATCTGGCCTACTTCCGAAGAAATCAAGGAAGCGATCAGCCTGTCTCTGAGCCCGGATATGTTCCGTCGCAAATACGAAAATGTATTTACGGCCAACGAAAAATGGAATTCCATTCCGGTTCCTGAAGGCGAACTGTATGAATGGGATGAAAACTCAACTTATATTCAAAATCCGCCGTTCTTTGAAGGACTTCAGGATGGTGTGCAGGATATCAAGGAAATCCGTAATGCCCGTGTACTTGCCTTGCTGAATGATTCGGTCACGACTGACCACATCTCACCAGCAGGCAACATCGCCCCTTCCAGCCCGGCAGGACTGTACTTGAAGGAGCATGGTGTAGAGCGCAAGGACTTCAACTCCTATGGCTCCCGTCGCGGTAACCATGAAGTCATGATGCGCGGTACATTCGCCAACATCCGTATCCGCAACAATGTAGCTCCAGGCACCGAAGGCGGTGTGACCAAGTACTTGCCAACGGATGAGGAAATGTCCATCTATGATGCGTCCATGAAATATCAGGCAGCCGATCAGAACCTGATCGTCATCGCCGGCAAGGAATACGGCACAGGCAGCTCACGTGACTGGGCGGCCAAAGGTACGTTGTTGTTAGGTGTTAAAGCCGTCATTGCTGAAAGCTTCGAGCGGATTCACCGCAGTAACCTGGTCGGTATGGGTGTATTGCCGCTGCAATTCCAGGAAGGCTATGGCTGGTCCAGCTTGGGCCTGAACGGTCGCGAAACCTTCGACATTCTCGGCATTGACAATGACGTGAAACCAGGTCAAGAACTTACGGTTGTAGCCAAACGCGAGGATGGCACCAAGTTCGAATTCCCGGTCACTGCTCGTCTGGACAGCACTGTTGATATCGACTACTACCACAACGGTGGTATTTTGCAAACCGTACTGCGTCAAATGATTCAAGCGTAATGATATAGCATTATATATACAACACCCCTGATTGCAGATTCATCTGCGATTCAGGGGTGTTTTTTATCTGTATAAGGCCCTATGTAAGGCAACAAACAGGACAAAAAAAGTCGATCCTCTCAGGACCGACTTCTAGCCACGTTCTCTTATAACCTTAGCTTCACACGCCAATTACTTCGAAATATCCAAAAAGCCCTCTCCGAATACGTCCCGTACGTCATGAATGGTGATAAATGCTGCTGTATCGATAGCTTTTACAATCTTTTTAAGCGCCGACACCTCTTGTTTGCTAATGACGATATATAGGACCTCTTTTGGATTTTTGGTGTAATATCCGTGGCCTGACAGGACGGTAACTCCACGGTCCATCTGCGTAATGACCATCTCAGCAATTTTGTCTTGATGCTCCGAAATAATCATGACCGCTTTTTTCGGATTCAATCCTTCAATCATGAAATCCATAACTTTCGTACCGACGTACAAAATAACGATAGTTAGCATTAATTTTTCCGGGCCAATAATAAAGTAGGAAGAGAAGGCGACAATCAGATCAAAAAATAACAAGGCATAGCTGATATTCCAATCCAGATACTTGTTAGCAATCCGGGCTAAAATGACTGTTCCTGCCGTTGTACCACCGACTCGTACAATTAAGCCAATGCCAACCCCTACCAAAACTCCGGCAAATACGGCATTAATCGTTGGCTCATGCGAATCAATCCGCCAGTTGACTGTTAAATGTAAAAACAGCGAGTTAAAAGCGACCGCAATTATAGTATACAGAGTCGTTCTCTTGTCCAAAAATTTATATCCGACAATCAGCAGCAAGCCATTAATGACCAGATTGACGATCGAGGGAGACCACTGAAACAGGTAGTACAAGATGATCGTGACCCCTGTAACGCCCCCCTCGCCAAATTCATTCGGGATCACATACAGATTAACAGCCAGCGCGAAAAAAAACGCACCCAGAATAATAAATACGATATCTGCAATACTTTTTTTCATATATGCTCTAATCCTCTCTCTAACATTTCAACGGATGAATTGCCAGATGGATTGGCTGACTCTTCTTGCCAAAATACGCTGACAACCAGTTCATGGTATCCACTACCCAACATAAAGTCAATACAACTTTGACACTTTAATTCGCCACCAGACTGCCTTAGTCCAACCTTAGAATTCCGCAAAATTCCGCTAATACAAGGTTATTCGACAAAAAAACACAATCCCGACTACTAAACTGAGAAAACGGGCCTCTAGCCCTTGTTTAGGCCCTAGGCACATTTTCCCCTAAAATGACCATCCTCCTAATACACATTTTGGACACATACGACCATCTTCCTGTTTTATGTCAAAAGCGTTTTACTTTGGATAAATGCGGGTATAATGATTGAAACATTACCAAGCAACCTACACGGCATTACGACATCAAGTACATATACATAGTCCTATACAGACGTCCTAAGCAACTCAATCTGAATTTGACAAAATGGAATTGGAGGAATGACCACATGAATACAATGAACTTAACTGTCCACACCCTGATGCCTTTTCACCACCAATACCAACGTGCCAACGCGGTGAGTATGCAGAAGAAAGAAGACAGCTCGGAGAAGAAGCTCAGCTTTCAGGACATTTTGAATGAAAAAATGGGTAAAAAATAAAGCTCCGTTAATCCGGTAGCATGATCCCGCTTTACATAAGCTGAAAAGCCGTAGTTTTCTACATCGACTGTAGAGAACCACGGCTTTTTGTTACTCACGCGTTTCTAAACCTTGCTCATACGTTTATGGAAATAAACCTCTGACGAGCTTAACTGTACTTTTCGTTGAGGCTTCCCAGTTGATTGACTTTTGTATCGCTACCGATTTTTACTGCCCAGCTTCCCGATACTGCTCTGCCTTCTCTCGCATCCCGGCGGCAACGGCTTCCTCAGTATTCAGTCCCTTATCGGCCGCATAGGCACGAATGTCCTGCGTGATACGCATACTGCAAAACTTGGGACCGCACATCGAGCAAAAGTGGGCTTCCTTGGCCCCCTCTGCTGGTAGCGTTTCATCATGGTAGGACAATGCCCGCTCAGGGTCAAGCGAGAGATTGAACTGATCGCGCCAGCGGAATTCAAAACGCGCCTTGGACAAAGCATCGTCCCGCTGCTGTGCCCGCGGATGACCCTTCGCCAGATCGGCAGCATGTGCGGCAATTTTGTAGGTAATAACTCCTTCGCGGACATCATCCTTGTTCGGCAGACCCAAGTGCTCCTTCGGCGTAACGTAGCACAGCATGGACGTCCCGAACCAACCGATCATGGCTGCCCCGATAGCTGAGGTAATATGATCATATCCTGGTGCGATATCCGTCGTCAGCGGCCCTAAAGTATAAAAGGGGGCTTCCTTACAAATCTCCATTTGTAAATCCACATTCTCCTTGATTTTGTGCATAGGGACATGTCCTGGCCCTTCAATCATGACCTGGACATCATGCTTCCATGCAATTTGCGTGAGCTCGCCCAACGTCTCCAACTCTGCAAATTGTGCTTCATCATTCGCATCATAGATACTCCCTGGACGCAGACCATCCCCGAGAGAAAAGGCCACATCGTAGGCTTTCATAATTTCACAGATTTCTTCAAAATGCGTATACAAAAAATTCTCCTGATGGTGTGCAAGGCACCAGGCTGCCATGATCGACCCACCCCGGGATACAATTCCCGTCATTCTATTCGCCGTCATCGGTATATATCGCAGCAATACACCCGCATGGATCGTAAAATAGTCCACTCCCTGCTCCGCCTGCTCAATCAGCGTGTCTCGATACAGCTCCCACGTCAGCTTCTCAGCTTCGCCGTTCACCTTTTCCAGTGCCTGATATAGCGGCACCGTTCCAATCGGTACGGGAGAATTCCTGATGATCCATTCGCGCGTCGTATGGATATTACGGCCTGTGGACAGGTCCATGACGGTGTCTGAGCCCCAGCGTACAGCCCAGGCCATCTTCTCCACTTCCTCCTCGATGGAGGACGTAACCGCGGAATTTCCAATGTTTGCATTGATCTTTACGTGAAATTGGCGCCCAATGACCATGGGTTCGCTTTCCGGGTGATTGATATTTGAAGGTAAAATAGCTCGTCCAGCCGCCAGCTCCAGTCGTACAAACTCGGGCTCTACGCCTTCGCGGATCGCCGCAAATTCCATTTCAGGCGTAATGATCCCTTGCCGCGCATAGTGCATTTGCGTCACAGTACGCCCTTGCGAAGCCCGTAGCGGACGGTTGGTCACGCCGGGAAATTCCACTGTCTCCCGTTTGGAACCAGGCTTCAGCCCGTTGTCCTCCGGCTTGACGGCGCGGCCCTCATAAGCCTCCACATCTCCCCGTTCCAGTGCCCAAGCTCGCCGTAATGGTGGCAATCCCTGACGGATGTCGACCTGGTAGGCTTCGTCCGTCATCGGACCGCTGGTATCATACACACGCAGTGGCTCATGATGCTCGGTTCCCTGCGGCGTATGTGTGGGTTGCAGCGCGATTTCACGCTCTGGCACGGCAATGTCTGGCCGAGAACCTTGAATATACACCTTACGGCTCCCCGGAAAGGGCTTTAGCCCACTGGCTTGCTCGGCTTTGGCCTTCTCTCCCTCTACTTCTATTATTCCCGCTAATCCTGCATCTGCTGATTTCACTCCTGTTTCTTTTGTTCCTTTTGTTTCTGTCGGTTTCATGATCCATTCCTCCCGTATCGTTGAAATGACACACCGATCCGGAACCATTCCCAGGGTGGCGCTGATCTATGCAAAAAAGCCGGTTCCCTAGGGAACCGGCTAATCAAACGAGACAGCTATCCAAACCGATCGCACGTGGAATAATCATATTCCAATGCGCGGCCGTAGACAGCAGCTGCGTATACATTTCAATGGCCGATTACTTCCCTACGCTGGTATGATCCAGATCAGGTGCAAAGGGTCCGGAATCTTGCCTGATTCCATCTCAGCCCGCATTACAGGCTCCCCCAGTAACTGTGATACTTTCTATTCACATGAATTGGCGGCTATAACAGACATCCCGCCATCTCTATCAGACTACTTTAAATTTATAGCTTTGGCAACCCTTGTATGATTTCCTTTTGTATTGATTACTGTCACGGAAGCATAAGCCCCATTTCCTTGGCTGCTTCGATCAAAATCGGTGCAAACTCATGCAGCGTCTCGGGCGCAAGTCGACTGACCGGGCCGGATACAGATAAAGCCGCCGTGACCTGTCCCTTTCGGTTCACAATAGGCGCGGCCACAGCCGCAGCTCCTGGCTCACGTTCTTCATAGCTGGTCGCATAGCCCTTCTCACGAATGTCCTGCAGCTGGGCTTTATAAACCTCCGGGTCTACCGAAGGTGGCCATTCTTCACTGCTTAGCAATACCTCCAGCTCCTGCGGTGGCATAAAGGCCGCCAGCACCTTGCTGGAGGCTCCCACAGCCAGCGGCATACGCGCACCCACAGGCGCAACCCTGCGGATCGCCTGATTGCTCTGCACGGCTTGTATGCGAATACGCATGCTTCCATCCCGCAGGTACAAGCTGACTGTCTCCCCTAAGCGATCACGCAATCCTTCCATTGCAGGCTGTAACAACACCGCCGGCTCATCGCTTTGGGACAGATGCGTGGACAGCTCCCATATGCGAAAACCAAGCCTATATTTTTCCGTTTCGGCATTCCGAACGACAAATCCCCGATCCTCCAGCGTAGTCAAAAGACGATGAACAGTGCTTTTATGTAGACCAATTTGGGAGGCAATCTCCGTTAGACCAAGATCAGATTCTGCGGTAAAACACAGCAGTATATCAAGTGCACGCTCTACAGCGCGGACGGTTAATTTACGGTCTTCCATCGTGAACCGCTCCTCTTGTATCCATATTCGTTTCACACTATGAAACATGGTTACATAAATTATATAGAATAGTCGCGGCTACTGTAAACCGATGTTTTTGTGACAACCATATTACAGAACAAGAACAAACATCGACAATTCTTTGCATCATTTTTACTTTTCCGGTTCAGGCGTTGACTTTGGATAATAGCCATCATACGATAATAGGTATCTATACGGACATACCCTACTATTTTCAAGTGGAATTATACCTAAATTTTATGATTCGAAGATCAATTTTATATAAGGAGGCTCTTACATGATTTCGACATCCCAGCGCAACGCTCAGCTACAGACCGCTGTTCAGGAGCCGTCCACCCCACTCTTTAATCCCCGTATGCTGCGGTTCAAGCACGTTGTGATTGCTCTGCTGCTGTCGGTCGTATTTTTTCTGTTGTTTTGCTTTATTGCCTTGCATGCTTACATCGCCTGGGTGCTTACGAATCCCACCGTCGCACCCTTGTACTCTAATCCGATGCAGGCCAAAGGCATGCCTTATGAAGATGTCAGCTTCCCAGCGAAGGATGGCAGCCGCATCGTACAAGGCTGGTATATCCCGGCGGATCAATCGCGGAAAACCATTATTTTCAGTCATGGTTACGGGGCTAATCGCGAAGAAAGCTGGATTCCTATGTATGATCTGGCGCATTATGCCCACAGTCTGAACTTTAATGTGGTCATGTTTGATTATGGATTCGCGTCACAAAACAGCAAGGCCGTCGCAACCGGAGGTAAGGCGGAATCCCAGCAGCTTCTTGGAGCGATTCAGCTTGCGAAGCAACGCGGCTCGTCGGAAATTATCGTATGGGGCTTTTCTATGGGAGCAGGAACCGCTCTTCAGGCGGGCTTGCAAACCAAGGATGTGGACGCAATGATTTTGGACAGTACCTTCCTGCTGGAGCCAGATACACTGTACCATAACATTCACAATCAAATTAATCTGCCCAGACATCCATCTTTGGAAATTTTGGAGTTGCTGTTTCCAGTCTTAAACGGCACCAGCTTGCATCAGATTCCATATCAAGAGGTTAAAAAGGAGAACTATCCGTTTCCAATCATGTTTGTGCATGGTACACAGGATGAAAAGGCTCCTTACCCCATTGCGGAAAAGCTTGCTGCCAATCAAACCAACCCGCTTTCCAGTGTATGGATTGTCAAAAACGGGATACATGAGCTTATTTTCAGAGAGCATCCCCGTGAATATTTGCGACGGGTATCGACATTTCTAAGCAGTGTGCAGGAGCTGGAGGACAAGAAAACCACTGCTGCTGCCCATAAACAAACGACTACGAAGTAAGAAATTATTTTCAAAACAAGTAATCATCGTCTTAAAGAAGCCTGCCTATGGACACTTAACCCGTGCCGTAGACGGGCTTCTTTTTTTATTTTCCATGAGTAATTATTGTTCTGCGCAACAGGTATAACCTGATGAAGGAAGTTCATAGACATATTCACGGTGAGACGGCGAATATACTGGGTACATATGCATCCAGGACAGATCTGCTAGATCTGCCGGATAGCCATAGCGGGATACGGGAGGTAAAAACGAATGCTGAGTACTTATGGGTCTTTCCTGCCCTTACGTGTGCTGGAGGAAATTCGTCATTGGAAGCAGCAGGAAAGTTGGCACGTGGAAGTAATTAAATCTGCTACTGAAGGGCTAGAGCCTGCTTATGTGCGGCTGCTGGATGATTGGCGAACCGTATTTGAACAAACGGAACGCACCGCCATCGAGCTGCTCGAAGAGCAACGGAGTGCGCTTGATCCGGCAGAACAGGCATGGCAGCATCAATGGAAAAAAGAGTCGTCTGTTCCTCAAGCACATACACACCAGCTGGATGAATCATCAGCACATTCAAGGGGATCAGACGCATCAGCGACTGGAGAGAAATCGTTGTCTGAATCAGGCTTGAATTCACAGCCTGCCTCACAGGAATTAAATCGTCGATTGGACGATTTGCTGCAAACCGCGAACCGTCAATCACAAGAATATGTACGGCAGCTAGGTTTGCTGACTGAACACAGTCATGCATTGCGTCAACAGCCAAAATCCGCCGGAGTTGTAATACACGCAGCACATGAAAGTCAATATTTCCTGATCTCAACCACTCCCTTTCAAGAGCCCGGCTCCATCGCGCGAGCCGCTGGGCTGTATCATGTAGCGGCAGAGGGTAAGGATTACCCAGAACAAGCGTTTCGAGAGCGGCATGCCGGCATGAGAGGAGAAGGTTCTGGGGCCACTAAAGGCGTCCAGTCCGGCCAGGCGCAACCTTCGCCAGCAGAAAAGTCCTTAATTGGTCGCCCGGTCCCTATTGGCGGACATCGGCTCCCTCCGCTTCCTTACCCTTATAATGCGCTTGAACCGTACATTGATGAAAAAACGATGCGTATTCACCATGACAAGCATCATTTGAGCTATGTGAATGATCTGAATAAAGCGGAAAAGAAACTGGAAGAAGCCCGAAAAACAGGTGATTTTGACCTCGTAAAGCATTGGGAACGTGAACTGGCATTTAACGGTGCAGGTCATTATCTGCATACTCTTTTTTGGACGATCATGAGCCCTCAAGGCGGTGGAAATCCAAGCGGACCGCTGGCTGAACAGATTAAAAAGGATTTTGGCAGCTACGATGCCTTCAAAAAGCAATTTAGTTCAGCAGCCGAAAAGGTCGAAGGCGGCGGCTGGGCCATTCTGGTGTGGAGTCCGCGCGCCGGGCGGCTTGAAATTTTGCAGGCCGAAAAGCACCAGAACCTGACTCAATGGGAGTCTATTCCGCTGCTGGCGATCGATGTGTGGGAACACGCATATTACTTAAAGCATCAGGCTGAACGCAATAAATACATCGAAGATTGGTGGCATGTCGTCAACTGGCCTGAAGTGGAAGCGCGCTACGCTCAAGCCTCCAAGCTGAGATGGCAACCATTCTAAGCTAAAACAAATTATACCTGCAAATCGTATCGCTCTCTGAGCGCTTCTATTTGTCCAGTCAATTCTTCCGGTTGCACCAGCGAGCCATTGGCAGGCAAAATGGCCGCCCGACTCTCGACTACACGGCGTAACGATGCTGTGTACGCCTCGACAGACGGCACTCCGGCCAGCTCTGCCAGGCTGCCCATCGTTGCCGGATTAACCCGTGGATAATCCGGCTGCTGCACGCCTGCCGGTGTATCCCCGGCTGCCTCCCGATAAAACTGCTGCACCGCCTGTGCGCGCTCTGCTCCGTGGCCCTCAATCATCACAAAGGCCGTGATGATATACGCCTTGGCTTGACGCCGCTGCGCAATGCCGCAAAACTTGCGTCCTCGGACACTCACATCGTAATCCCCGGGACAGAAGGACCCGATGATTTCTCCAGTCTGCGCCTCGGCAGACCACGGGGCCAGCGCATCGGCAATCAGCCCTGCCATGAGCCGAAAATCCTCATGCAGGCTGATGGCCCGCTGCGGATTCGGTAGGATTAAGGACAGGTTCAGTACCCCTCTGTCCAGCATGACGGCTGCTCCGCCTGAAGGACGCACGCATACCGACGTTCCTGAACTACGCACTCGCTCCATCGCCTGTGGAGCGTTGGGAAGCCTGCGGTCCCGGTGACCAATCACAAGCGCTGCCGGATGCCGCCATACATGCAAAATGGGCGCAGCTCCTTTCCCTACTTGCCGACAAGCCAGCTCCTCCCAAGCCAGCGGAAACAATACGTCTTCCTGAGTAGTCATCAGTGGCGCTTCCAACCATTGCAACTCAGGCAATGCTGTTGTTATTTCTGTTGAGCTATGTATATGGTCCATACGTTATCCCCTATCTTAAAAATAACTGTTATCCATAGGCTAATCGTAATTTTCAAGGCAGCATGCTGCTATTTTTTTATTACATCTTCTTCACAGTAGCTATCCCATTGTCACTATTACCGATGTTAACAAAAAAAGGCGGCTACGCCTATGCGTAAACCACCCTTTTTTTATCACTAACCATTGCATTCTGTTCAATTATTCCTTGATCAGGGACAAGAACTCTGCGCGTTGTGCTGCATTATCACGGAACGTACCGCGTACGGCAGACGTTACCGTTTTGCTGCCAGGCTTTTTGACACCTCTGGCACACATGCACAAGTGTTCGCCTTCCACGACCACCATAACTCCGTGAGCGGAGACCGCTTCATTTAAAATATCAGCGATCTGCGATGTAATACGCTCCTGTACCTGCAATCGGCGGGTCACCGCCTCCACCAAACGGGCTAGCTTGCTTAGTCCTACAATTTTACCGCTGGGTACATAGCCGATATGCACTTTTCCGAAGAAAGGAGCCATATGGTGTTCACACTGACTGTAGTAGACAATATCCTTCACGATTACAAGCTCCTCGTGATTCTCGTCAAATGTCACACCCAGCGCATCTCGTGGATCAACCTCATAACCCGCAAATATTTCCTCATACATGCGCGCAACGCGTGCTGGTGTTTCCAACAAACCTTCACGCTTGGGGTCCTCACCGATCAGTTTTAAAATCTGCTCCACATGGTACTCGATTTTATCCCGGTTATCCGCAGCTTTGCGGTTAATATAATCTTTTACGCCAGCCACAGTAATCCTCCTCTATGCAGCAACCTCATGCGGCATCCGTGCTCACGTTGCTCATTATTTCCGACGGCCCTGATTTTTACGCGCACCAGGCTGATTTTTGGAGAACTGTTGGTTCTTCATCATCTGCTGGGCTTTTTGCATCTGTTTCCCATTCAGGTTGTAGCCCATCTGTTTGGCCATTTTTTGCAGCGTTTCAGGGTCGTTCTGCATCTTTTCAAGCTGTTTGCGAAGATAATAAGCACCGATGAAAAATCCCCCGACCAAGCCAACAATCAGGGTAATAATCGGAATGACAATATTCCACACCACGAAGTCGTCACCTCTGTATATTTATATGAGACATCTTGAATTACACGAACCTATCATAGCAAAACATGGGACAGCTAGCAAATTACTTTTTGCAAACATATGTCCTTATTCCTTCTCCAAATCCAGCAGCTTCATTTTGACTGGCAAGCCTCCGGCATAGCCAACCAAACTACCGTTTGCACCCGATACACGGTGGCATGGAAACAGGATAGGCAATGGATTTTTGTTATTGGCTTCGCCGACAGCACGTATCGCCTTGGCTCGTCCAATCGATTCTGCAATATCTTGATAGGACACACTTTGTCCGTACGGAATATTTTGCAGTGCGCGCCATACCTGCTCTTGAAAAGGAGTGCCTCTCAAATCATAGGCTATACTGAATTCCCGTCGTTCTCCCGCAAAATATTCACGCAGTTGTTCTGCAGCTTCGCGCAGCTTTTCCGGCTCCTGTACATAGACATATTCCCCGACCCATGTCCGGGCCCATTGCTGAAGCAATGCTTCCTTCGCATAAAAAGAGCCATAGTCAATTCGGCATAGCCCTCGATCCGTAGCACACAGCGTCAGAGTGCCCACAGGCGTCTCCATTTCGTCATAATAAATCTTAGTTGGACCCTGTGAATCCTCCGTCTTTAATTCAGCAGAAGTTTGCTGCTCTGCCTGCTCTTGTTCCACTAGCTTGGAATGCGCCTGCGCGATCATTTCGCGTACTTGCTCATGTTGTTCCTTCTCTGATGCTTGCTTGATCGCTGTCATAGCGTTTTCCCCTCCTATTCGACTCAAAGCCCACGCCGCCGTGCCTCGCAGCTCGGGACGCGGATCATCCAATAAAACCTCCGTCAATTTGGGCACCGCGCTAACATCCTTGAAATTGCCAAGACCAATAACTGCATTGCGTTGAATCGGCTTCTTCCCCCGCCAAGCCGCTGCACTTTGACCAAAGCGGTCTTTAAATTCACGATTGCTCAAATCCAGTAATGGCAGCAGCAATGGCTTTACAATCTCAGGATCGGGTGTAAGCTCAGGATGGTGATCCCAGTTAAGGCCTCGATTTTTGGGACATACGATTTGGCACGTATCACATCCATACAGCCGATTCCCTATTTTTAGCATAAACTCCTCGTCCAAAAAGCCCTTGGTTTGCGTCAAAAAGGACACACACCGCTGGGCATTCAGCTGTCCCGGACCTACAAGCGCACCGGTAGGACATGCATCCAAACATTTGGTGCACTCTCCGCAACCATCCGTAACCGGTTCATCGGGCTGGAAGGGAATGTTCGTCAACAGCTCCCCGAGATAAATCCATGACCCCAGTGTCGGTGAAATCATCATCGTATTTTTGCCGCTAAAGCCAATTCCTGCCCGCTCTGCAACAGCCCGATCCGACAATTCTCCGGTATCCACCATGCTTTTCAACAAGGCATCAGGGACTCGCTCACTTATAAAAGCCTCTAGCTTTTCCATCGCTTCGCGCAGTACCAGATGATAATCCTTGCCCCAGGCAGAACGTGCCAAAATACCACGGTACTTGCCCTTGTCCGACTTCGGTGGGTCCTTCATTTTGGAAGGATACGCCACCGCTATGGCAATCAGTGAGGCAGGCTGCGAGCCATACAGCTCCGGATAGATACGCTTATCGATATCAGGCTCCTCAAAGCCGGATTCATAGCCTTTAGCACGGTGCTCTTCCAATATAGCTTTTAGAGACAGAAAGGGGTCGGCGGATGCGAACCCGATGGAGTCAATCCCCAGCCCTGGAGCTGCCTCAATAATTTCCTGCTTGAGCGAAGCCCAAGTCGAAGCCGTTCCAGTCGCCGTCCGAGTTAGTTCGCGTTGCATCCGATACTCACCTCTCTTTCACATTCTTCATTACAAATATGAGGACGATGTATCATTCTCATATATTCAAATTTCAACAGAAAATAGCAGCAGATGCTACCGTAAATTTTTAACAGCACTTGTCGCCAGAAAATCACAGCGATTATTCAGTTCGTTGTCACTGTGGCCCTTCACCTTCACATATTCAACCTCATGCTTACCCATTAGTTCCCATAGTTCTTCCCAAAGTTCCTTGTTCTCCACCGGCTGATTTTTACTGTTGCGCCAGCCATTACGGAGCCAATTCTTAATCCAGCCTTGTTTGAAGCAATTGACGACATAGGCAGAATCACTGTGTACTTTTACACGGCACGGCTCCTTGAGCAGCTTCAGCGCTTCAATCACCGACTTGATCTCCATGCGGTTGTTTGTCGTCATCTTTTCGGCACCCGACAGCTCCTTACGATGCTCTCCATACAGCAAAACAATCCCCCAGCCCCCTGGGCCCGGGTTCCCCGAACAAGCACCGTCGGTATAAACCATCACTTCTTTCATCGTTCTCTTCCTTTCCTGATTGGGAATCGCTGATCCGTTATAACCCTGATCGGTTTGTGCGTGTTCCCCATTGATTTCAGAATCATAACTGCTCTATAGCCACTTCCACTCCGAGATCGGCCAAAATATAAACTCTGCACGTCCCAGTAAATCTTCAGACTTAACGCTGCCAAAATACCGGCTATCCTTGCTTGCAGCCGTATGGCGATTATCTCCCATGACAAAGAAGTGTTCTGGCTCCACCGTAAAAGGACCGTAATCACCATCCTCCACGTCCGAGTTGGTGTACGGTTCATTTAGCAGCTCACCGTTTACATATAAATGATTATGCTCAATCCGAATGACATCTCCGGGAATACCTATGACTCTTTTCACTAAAAATCTTGGGCTGGACAGTTTGGAATCGGGATCTTTTAAAATCACAATGTCCCCTCTTCCCGGATCATGAAAATTATAAACCAGCTTGTTAACGAACAAATGCTGGCTTTCCATTAGCGTCGGCTGCATCGAATGTCCTCTGACCGTAGACAAGTTAAATACAAACAGGTTCAGAAGCAGCAAGACAACCATCGCGATCAGCAGAGTGACTAACCAATCGCGTATGTAACCAGAGCGACCTGCCTGTTTGGACGTTTCCGGTGAAGGAAGCGGGTCTGACGAAGGAGCCAAAGCGTCCATAATTAACCTCCTCAACCCTGTTATAAATAGAAAAGCATATCCCGTACCCGATTGCAACGGTTACTCAGATATGCTCTAAATGTAAATATTATACTTCGTTTCTGTATATCGAATACCGATTAATGAGGTGCCAAAATACTCAGCTTCTGAAACGCCTGTAAAATCTGGCTTGCTCCGTAGCCCATAGCTTCGTACAACGGCATGGCCGCACTGTTATGCTTGTCCCCTGCTACCCAAATACGGCTAACCTTACGTTGCTGAAAACGCTGCTCCATGGACTCCACAAGCGATTTCCCGATTCCCATCCGACGATGATCCGGGTGAATAGCAATACGATAATAACAACCATGATTCTGATCAATCGTGCCAATCAGGGCACCAACGATCTCTCCCTCTTCTTCGGCAACGACGATCAAACCGGAATCCCACGAAAGCTGACGGGCAAAAGCACCCACCGTCTCTTTGTAGCACTCCTCTGACAAGGCAATTTGCATGAGTTCCGTTACTGAATTCACATCACTTAATTGAAAGGAACGAACGTGCATAAGTAATATCTCCCTTTTCGTAAGCATAATAAAAAAATTGAGACAGCACCGTCATTTTTACATAAATCCATAAAGCGCTTATCATGGTGTTAATCACAAGGCATTATGATAAAAATGCATACGATCTGCTATATATGAAATGAAGAACAGGAAAAGGGTGTGTTCCCTCAAGTTCGTCATGTCATAGACATGACAGCTTATAGCAGACGACAAAAAAGCCCAAAATTCTGCTTCCTTGACCATTAAACCATACTTTTTGACGGAATACATCCTTTTTTCTCATGTAAGCGCTGTATATAAAGCGTTTACATTTTTGAGGGGCAAATTTACCTCTTATTACCTATGTATTACGTATTCCAATCGGGTTTTTGGACATGCTAGCTACCAGGCCCTATTGCTCAGTTTGGTATTTTACAAACAAAAATGTTGAAAAAATAGGCCGAATGCGGTTTAATATAACTATCGAGGGTATTATTACATAGGAACACTTACCCAACCATATAACCAGGAGGGATTTTATTATGGCATTTCAATTACCAGAACTTCCTTATGCAAAAGACGCACTGGAACCACACTTTGATGCACTGACAATGGAAATTCACCATGATCGTCACCATAACACATATGTTACGAACTTAAATGCAGCTCTGGAGAGCGCTCCTGAACTGCAAAGCAAAAGCCTGGAGGATCTGATCTCCAATCTGGACAGCGTTCCTGAAAGCATCCGCACTGCGGTTCGCAATAACGGTGGTGGACACCACAACCACAGCCTGTTCTGGGAAGTTATCGCTCCTAACGGCGGTGGACAGCCAACAGGTGCAATTGCTGAAGCCATCAACAACGAACTGGGCGGCTATGACAAATTTAAAGAAGACTTCACTAAAGCAGCTACAACTCGTTTTGGTAGCGGCTGGGCTTGGCTGGTTGTCGGCAAAGACGGCAAATTGGCGATCACTAGCACTCCGAACCAAGATAGCCCGCTGTTCGAAGGTCTGACTCCAGTGCTTGGACTGGACGTTTGGGAGCATGCTTACTACCTGAAATATCAAAACAAACGCCCAGACTACATTGCAGCTTTCTACAATGTAATCAACTGGGATGAAGTTAACAAACGTTATGCGGCTGCAAAGAAATAAGCCAGTAACAACATTCTTATCCTAAATCATGAAGGGCTGTCTCTAAAGTAGATTTTCTACGAATGAGACAGCCCTTTTGGCATTCTGTGGTAAACTGGTGGAAATCATTCTTTATTACAGTCCCAGGAGGGTAATGGATGCAGACTTTTTTTCGTTATAACTGGATGGTTCGAGAACAATGGTACCGCTGGTGTGAAGAGGTGCCGCAGGAGGAACTGCTGAAAGAACGCATCGGCGGGGCTGGCGGCATTCTAAAAACGCTCTTTCATATCGTTGATGTAGAATGGAGCTGGGTTCAAATCATTCAAGGCAAACCTGATTTCCAGGAGGACTTCTCTCAGCATAATACGCTGGATAAAGTCCGCGAGCTGGACTCGAAGTTTCGACTCGATGTGGAGCCGTTCGTCCTCGCCTGGCATGAAGGTCTGGAACGAAAAAGGTTTGAAGATCACCGCCCGGACGGCAGAATTGTGATCGATGCCTGGGGCGAGGTGATGCGCCATGTCATTGCCCATCAGATTCATCATATCGGGCAGTTATCCGTATGGTCGCGCGAGCTCGGCAAGCCTCCGGTATCAGCCAATGTGATCGGCAAAGGGCTGATTGAGAGCGATCCCTCCATATAAGTACGATATCCGCAAATAAAAAGGAGTAGAAAGAGCCTGCAAGCTCTTTCTACTCCTTTTTATTCATAAACTTCGATTCATTCCTTAAGATATTACTTTTGACCTCTTGCTCTTGATCATACCGTAAGCCAATGTAAATAATGCTCCGCATAACAGGGCAATCAGATGAGCGACAAGATAATTGATATGACCGTGGTTATCTGATGCTGCAATTGCAAAGCCAGGAAGAGCCGTGGTTCCGAATCCTATGGCTGTCAGCTTGCTTAAATATACATATGCCCCTGCAACCATTCCTCCAAGGCAACCAGCAATTAAAGGGAATTTATACTTTAAAGTGACCCCGAAGATGGCTGGTTCTGAGATTCCAAAAAGTACAGACCCGAATGCAGAGTAACCCAGTTCTTTAACCTTGGTGTCTTTGCGATTCAAAAGAACATACCCCAAAACGGCGCCCCCTTGAGCCATCAAAGCTACCGATGCCAATGGATTGATAAAATTTCTGCCTGTATCGGTTAACAACTGTGCTTCTACCGCGCCCATAACATGGTGCAAACCCGTAATAACGATGATCTGCTGAATACCTGCAAAAAACATAAAGCCGAATATCCCTAGGTTTTGCGTCATCCAAAGCAACGAAACAGTCACCAGACTGGCCAACTCTCTCCCAAGAGGACCGATAATGGTAAACAGAAGCAGGGAAGAAACAAAGACCGTCAGCAAAGGGGCCAAAAATAGTTTAATCATGTCTGGAACCTTTTTGTTAAAAAACTGATCCAACTTGGCTACCACATATCCCATCATTAGAGCAATAATAATACCGCCCTGAAAGCCAACCAACTGTACGGGAAGCCCGAAAAGACTGATCGATTCCGGATTTTGGCTTCCTTTAGCTACCTCAAAAGCATCCGCCAAGGCCGGATGAAGCATAATCGCACCTAGCACAAGCCCGAGAATTGGACGACCACCGTATCTCTTGGTTGCAGAATACACAACAAGCAGCGGGAGGATGGTGAAAATCCCTGTGGAAACGATCTGAACAAAGCGATTGATCCCTTGGAAAATTGGATACATCTCCACAATCGATTTAGGGCCGAAAAGCCCCTTCTGACCTAGCAGACCGGTGATCCCCATTAACAATGCGGCGGCAAGAATTCCAGGCATGATCTCAATGAAGACATCTGACAGCGATTTAATCGCTTTCTGAAAAGGATTTTGCTTTTGTGCAGACTTCGATTTGACATCACTTAATGACATATCTTCCGTTCCAGTCAGTTTGGAGAACACAGCATAGATATTATTGACCAACCCTGCTCCAAAAATGATCTGCAGTTGATCCCCTGCTATGAAAACACCTTTAACCAGATCAATATCCTCAATCTTCTTTAATTCCGCTTTTTCATTGTCCTCAAGGACAATTCTTAGTCTTGTGGCACAATGGGCCACACCGATAATGTTCTCTTCACCACCGATATATTTTAAAATTTCTTGAGATATTTGCTTATAATGCTTTTCTTTTGCTTCCATCTAGTAAAACCTCCTCTAGCTGAATCAGATGTCCTCTTTAACAAATCTCCAGAACATGCCTAAAAAGTCCTGCTTCACCCTGGCAAGCGTTATGCCAACATGCATTAATTCATCACCACCGAACAGCTCACCCGTTTCTATATTTCTGTAAACGTAGTCTGGATTCAGACCTTTGAATTTTAACGTTTTAATCGCAGCAGCCGGTTGGGATAAAACCTTGAAATAGCTGGCCGCCATTTCCGTTTGATCCTCTGACACAAAGCTCCATGCGGCTTCATTTTCATCAAATGGATTAATAATTCTGTAAAACTTTCCAAACTGAATGAGCGATCTCATTTCTTTATACAGAGCTATCTGTTGTTTTACCACTTCTTTTTCTTCAACGGTTAATGCCGTCAGATCCAGCTCATATCCTAAATTCCCGGCCATGGCGACATAACCTCTGGTCTCCAATGGAGTTATTCTGCCCACTTGATGGTTAGGTACCGTGGAGACGTGTGCGCCCATCGTAATCGGAGGGTAGACAAGACTTGTTCCCCATTGAATTTTCAGTCGGCAAATGGCATCCGTATTATCACTTGTCCAGGTCTGAGGCATGTAATAGAGCATACCGGCATCAAAACGGCCTCCTCCACTAGAGCAGCTCTCGAATAAGACATGAGGAAACTTCGATGTAAGCTCTTCCATAACACTGTAGAGCCCCAGAATATAACGATGCGCCGTCTCCCTTTGTCTTTCAGGTGGTAAAGCGGCCGAACCCACATCTGTCATGTGACGATTCATGTCCCATTTCACATAAGTAATTGGAACATCCGATAAAATGTCGGAAACCGACTTAACGATGTACTCACACACTTCCTTCCTCGATAAATCCAACATAAGCTGATTTCTGCCCAACGTATACGGACGATCAGGGACATGGATACACCAATCGGGATGCTTTCTGTATAAATCGCTGTCTATGGATACCATTTCAGGTTCAAACCACAAGCCAAACTCCATACCCAGATTTCGAATGCGGTTGGCAAGATCCGGCAAGCCATCTGGAAGTTTGCGACGATCCACCACCCAATCGCCTAATGAAGTATTGTCATCATCACGCTTTCCAAACCATCCATCATCCAATACAAACAGCTCCACTCCTACACTTTGAGCTTCCTTGGCCAACTGCTCAATCTTGTCGGCATCAAAGTCAAAATAGGTGGCTTCCCAGTTATTAATCAGGATCGGCCGCTCCTTGTCACGAAATGGTCCACGACATAATCTGTTCCTGTATAAATCATGATAAATTCTCGACATACCACCCAAGCCATTTTCGGTGTATACCATGACGACTTCTGGCGTTTGGAAGGATTCCTCTGGTTCAAGCAACCATGTAAAATCAAAAGGATTAATCCCCATCGTAACTCTAGTGTTCCGATAGGAATCAACCTGAGTCTGGGCCGTAAAGTTCCCGCTGTACACCAGATTAAAGGCGTACACTTCGCCCTGTTCTTCATCTGTTCCTTCCCTTACAAGTGCCATAAAGGGTGCTTGTTGAGGGCTGCTGGCTCCGCGGCAGCTGTCTACCATTTGAATCCCAGGTAAAATTTTCCGTCTTGCTATATTTTTTTCATTATTATGCGCACCGTACAAGGTAATGAGTTCGTACTCATCATCACGAAAATCCACACTAGCACTTAATGCTCTAAGCAACTTTAGCTGCTGCTGACCTTCATTATCGAAACGGACTGAACGGGTAATGACATCCCACTTTTGATATAGGCTATAGGATAGTACAACCTTTACATCAATTAATGGGTCTTCAAGGATGATTTCCAGTGTTTCTACCTCGCCATCATCCTCCGCATACGTAGAAGGAAGCCCTTTCAATTTTGGTTTGCCTTGGTAAACCCGATGTTCTTTATACCGAAAATCTGTCACTGTAGAACCATTCTCCAATTGAAGCTGATACGCAGGAATCCTGAAGTCACTATTTCCAAATGACGGGTATTCCTGTGGGATGGTATCCAGTGAAAAGGCTCGATCCGCCCCATCGGGATTAGGTGAAAATCCTCTATCCATGAAGATGATTTTGTTGCTCCCCCGATAGGTCTGAATTCTCTTCCCCCAATACAGATGAGCTAAATAACCATCACGTATAACCTGCATGACATAACTCGTATTGCTGCCTTGTAAATGGAATAAAAGCTTCTCTTTATCAATGTATATAGCCATAGTAACCCCTTGTAGCGCCAATAGTAATATTTTCAAAAAATATAAATTATGTTGTTTCCTTGTTTCTTACACCCTAATAATAATTGAATAGTTTTAATAATTATATGGAATAATGTAGACTCTATATGAAACGGTGTGATAATATGCAGAGATGAATTAAGAGGTGAAACCAAATGAGTTCGCATTTTTCCAATCATTCCTATAACAACCTGGATCTTAATTTATACACATGTGGCAAAGAGAGCTGTACCAGTAAACACTCTTATGGTCCAGCCATTCGAAGCGGGTATATGGTGCATTTTATTTTAAAAGGAAAAGGGATCTTTAAAGTCAATGATAAAATCTATCATTTGGAGAAAAACGATGCTTTCTTTATTGAGCCGAAGGTTTTAATTTACTACGAAGCGGATGAAGTCGACCCGTGGGAATATGCCTGGATCGGTTTTAATGGGGTGCAAGCCAAAGAATATCTAAGCCGAACCTGTATCAATAGGGATAATCCCATTTTCCAGTTCGAAGCCGAGGGCAGCCTTGCCCGCTGTATGGAGAGCATCGTCGTTTCTTCTACGCTGAAATCCAACAAAGACCTGCTGCTTGCATCCAAGTTGTATGAATTTCTATATCTGATGTTTGAACTTTATCCTAATCAGGAAGTCAACAATGAGGTAAGACAGCAGCGGTATATTAAAGAAGCGCTTCTCTTTATTCAGCAAAACTATTCACATTTCATTACCGTAAGTGACATTGCCAAATACATTTCAATTGACCGTTCATATTTGCACCGTTTATTTAAACAGCAACTCAATAAGTCACCACAGGAATTTTTATTGCATTTGAGGATTGAAAAATCATGCTCCCTATTAAAAAATACTTCCCTGAAAATCGGAGATATTGCTCGGTCTGTAGGGTATAAAGATGTACTCCTATTCTCCAAGATGTTCAAAACGGTCAACAAATTAACTCCATCCGAATACCGAAAAAATCACCAAAAATAACACGCTTTGTTCGTAACTAAGTTAGGCATTTTCATTCCAGAAACAAAAAAATAGCGGCAGCATGGAGTAACCTTAAGTCCATACTGCCGCTATTTTATCAACATCAGTTCCCATTTTGCTTCGTATAATACTCGGTGATCAGATCAAGGAACACCTTGGGAAACGCCAAGGTGGACATATCCGCCTCGCTGATCCAGCGGTACCCCGCTGGCAAGGTGCTACTCGCCTGATCCGCCTGCTCAGCGAGCGCAATCAACGCACCTGGCTTCGCCGCGGTGCTGTAGCTGGCCCGCTGCTCGGCAGCCAGCGGCTGTTCGCCCGCCTTCCCGGCAGGGGAGGCGACCTCTTCACACTGGAACACACGCAGGTTCCAGTGAATGTGGCTGAACGTGTGCTCCGCCTCACGTACAAACCGCACCGGGCGCGCATGCACGCCCTCTGCCAACAAATGAGCCGCCAGATGGTCCATGGCTGGCTCATCCGGCACCGGGCCGTTGTAGCCCTCCGGCCCGGCAAGCTCATGCGGCAGCTCCCACATGCGGGCCAACAGGCCCTTGGCCGGGCGTTGCCGTACAAGCAGGCGACCTGCGTTCGCGCCGCTGCCCTCGATGAGGGCGACGGAACGCGGCTCCAGGCGCGGCGGCTTCGCTTTTGTTTTGACTGGCAGCGTCTCCTCGCGGCCTGCCAGCCTGCCCGAGCAATGCTCCATGACCGGACAGGTCAGGCAATGGGGCGACTTTGGCGTGCAGACTAGCGCTCCCAGCTCCATCAGCGCCTGATTAAAATCAGAGGCTCTCCCTTCGGGAATCAGCTCCCTGACCAGACTTTCCATATGCGACCGCGTGCTACCCTTCATAATATCCTCTTCAATGAGGAAATAACGTGACAGCACACGCATCACATTCCCGTCTACAGCAGGCTCTGGTCGATTAAAGGCAATGCTCATAATGGCCCCCGTCGTATATGGACCTACACCTTTCAGTGCCGCAACAGCCTGCGTATCATCCGGCACCTGCCCACCGTGAAGCTCAACTACCTGTTTCGCTGCCGTTTGCAAATTCCGGGCCCGTGAATAATACCCCAGCCCTTCCCATAGCTTGAGCACATCCTCCTCGGGCGCTTCCGCCAGCGCTTCAATCGTCGGAAAACGTGAAATAAAGCGATTAAAATACGGAATGACCGTATCGACACGTGTCTGTTGAAGCATAATTTCCGAAATCCAGATATAAAAAGGATTGCGATGGCGGCGCCACGGCAAGTCGCGTTTGTTACGTGTATACCAATTCAACAGTTCAAAGCTAAAATAACGCTTTTGTTCCAATGTATTTGTAGTCATCCCATCACGTCTCCTTATATTCGACAATCACAAAAGCAGAGGCAATGTTAGGCTGATGTGTAATACTCAAGTGAATGCTGTAATTCGAGTCACCCGTATTCGGCAATCTCAGTCGATCCCACGCAGACGAAGACAAATAAACTACGGGCTTCCCCCCAGGTTCAGGTAGAATATCCATATCACTGAACCCGATGATTTGTCCAATTCCACAGCCGAAGGCTTTCGTTACCGCTTCCTTGGCGGCAAAGCGCCCTGCTACGAACTCCGCTAGCCTCCCCTTGCGTTCCACTGCAAGCTCGCGTTCTGCCGGGGTTAACACCCGATTCAAAAATGCATCTGCATACTTACCTGCCAGAATATGAGCCATACGGCTTATTTCCAGCACATCATGTCCAATTCCGTAGATCATTTGGGTATTCCCCGCCCTTTTTTTACTTTACTGGATCTATTGTAACAGTGCGTCCACACCCTGGCGAGTCGCAAAGGCGTAAAAGCGCCACCAAAATATGTTAAAATGAGAGATGCAATCAGTGAATGCTTGAAATTCGCGGATATGCCAGTTTAAAAACTCCCTTAGAAAGGAAGGATAGGATGTCAGAAACGATTGTGGTTGAAGCAGGTACCGATGCAGGAACAGACGCGGTGATCCGTGCCTCCTGGTTTCCCGCTAAAAATACGGCCAAAAGCCTGCTCATCATCGCTCATGGCTACAAAGGATTTAAGGATTGGGGTATGTTCCCCTTTATAGCAGAAGCATTGAGTATGGATAACCATGTGGTAACCTTCAACTTTTCACATAATGGCATAGGTGAGGATCTGGAGAATTTTACCGAGCTGGAAAAGTTCGCACGCAACACCTATAGCCGCGAACAAGAGGATTTGGTACTATTGCTGTCCAATCTGAGAGCACGCCATGAATTCAGAGAATTGCCGTTGTTTCTGTTAGGACATAGCCGAGGTGCGGGAAGCTGCTTTGTATATGCTCTAGATCATCCCGGCGAGATTGCTGGCGTCATTTCATGGAATGGCGTAACAGATCTTGATCTGTTTACTTTACCGCAAAAAGAAGAAATGCGTGCCAAGGGACGCAGCTATGTGCAAAACGCCAGAACCGGGCAACAGCTTCCGCTGGATGCTGTCATTCTGGACGACCTGGAGCACAATCGCGAGCGTTTTGCCATTGTAGACAGACTTGCCAACAGCCAGCTCCCAGTTGTGCTTATCCAGGGAACCGAAGACTCCAAACGTCTACGGGAAGGCTCTGCCCAACTCACCTCCGTTCGTCCCGATATCGAGTGGGTACAAATTCAAGGCGGCAATCATACTTTTAACACGGTTCACCCATTCCAGGGAGGCAGTCTTCAACTGGATCAGGCGATTACCGAAACCCGCCGCTTCATTGACTGGATCACCAATTAGGCAATAGCCCCTTCAATACAAACGGCGATCCGCCGGGCGGATCGCCGTTTGTATTTAGTTCAGCATTTTACAATTCCAAAATGATTCATGCTTACACTCCTGGAATGCTTGTCCGCTTATGTGCTGTACGTGTAAAAAAGCTTTCCAGCTTTTCGCGGGCTGCGGGGTCAATTTCCTTGCCTTCCAGATAGTCGCTGTTTGCTTCGTAGGAGATCCCCAGTTCCTTTTCATCCGTCTGGCCTTCCCACAATCCTGCTGTAGGCGCTTTGTCCAAAATAGCCTGCGGAACTCCAAGATAGCTGGCTAACAAACGTACCTGACGTTTGTTGAGCGTACTGAGCGGTGTAATATCGACCGCACCATCACCCCATTTGGTATAAAAGCCTGTAATGGCTTCTGAAGCATGATCTGTACCCACGACGAGCAGGTTCAGTTCATTCGCGAGTGCGTACTGAACCACCATACGTGTTCTTGCCTTTACATTCCCTCTCACTTGCGGAGTGATGGAACGTTCCAGACCCATATCCTTTAATGCATGCTCCACTTCCACGGCAACCTCATCCACGGCTTCCTTGATGTTCGTTTCCCCAGCATATTTCAAATTGAACGCTTTAGCCACTGCGTAGCTATGATCGATATCTTCCTGTTGACCATATGGCTGGAATACACCTAGCGTTTTGTATTCTTGCCCTTGCTCCTGCGTCAACTCATCTGTAGCCTGCTTGCACAAGGCGGCAGCTACGGCACTGTCAATCCCGCCACTAATGGCGATCAACAGCCCTTTGCTTCCTGTTTTTGTTACGTACGACTTGAGGAAATCCACACGCTTACGGACCTCCGCCTCTACGTTGATCGTAGGCTGTACTCCCAATTCAGCAATAATCTGTTCCTGCAAACTCATCAGATAAGCACCTCTTTTTTAGGAATTTCCTTCACAAGCCAACACGCAAAAGCCCCGGCAAGTTTCGCAGGCGAAAAATGCGGGGGCATAGCTTGAGCAGTCTTACCGGCAAAAACGGTCAAATGCACCGGTCAAATCAGCAGCAATTTGATCTGCCGAACGATCTTCGATCTGATGACGCTCGATGAAGTGAACCAGTTCGCCGTCTTTCAGCAGCGCGATCGAAGGGGAAGATGGCGGATACGGTGCGAAAAATTCGCGAGCCTTCGCCGTTGCTTCCTTATCCTGTCCCGCAAAAACCGTATACAGATGATCCGGCGTAATATCATGCTTCAGCGCTTCAGCTATACCCGGGCGGCATTGGCCTGCGGCACAACCGCATACCGAGTTCACAACCACCAGCACTGTACCTTTAGCATCAGGCAGCTTGGCCTCCACATCTTCAGAAGTACGCAATTCCTGAATCCCAAGATTCGTCAGTTCATCGCGCATAGGCTGAACTGAATCTCTCATATATTGATCGAAAGACATAGACATATTCTTTCACTCCTTTTCATTAAATCATGTATACTACGTTTCTAATTTCATCCTGTGCCGTAGTAAAGGCATGGACATCTAAAGCCCATTATACAATCTTTTTCACGTAATTTGCAAAAAATCCGGTTACATCTTTGCACAATTATTTCTGTATCGAATTTATGACAGGAGGCTCAGAATGCTCTCGATAAGTCGGAATGGTTCTGCGCAGACGGACTTTAAACTGTGTGCCCATTCCCTCCACCGAATCTACGGCAATCGTACCGTGATGACGCTCCACTATACTTTGACATAAGGCCAGACCCAAACCTGTACCTTTTGTTTTGGTTGTATAAAAAGGCTGGAACAGCTTTTCAAGCTGTTTTGGCGGAATTCCCGGACCAGTATCCCTCACTTCCAGTTCGACAAAATCCCCTTCCTCATGAGTAGAAATGGTCAGCACGCCCTTTTCCCCCATAGCTTCCATCGCATTACGCGATAAATTAAGCAGCAATTGCTTGATCTCCTTAGGGTTCAGATGCAGCATCGTTACATGATCCTCCAGCTTTAACTCAATCGTCTGTCCCCTCAGGTTGGCATCTGCCCACAATAGAGGTGTTAGTTCACGAATGATATCATGCAGATGACACTGCTCCTTCTCGACAATCCGATTCTGGGCCAGGGAAAGAAAATCATTAATAATCCCATTCGCCCGATCCAGCTCCTCCATTACGATGCGGTAGTAATGGCCTAGAGAATCAGGGCTTTTCTCGCGCATAAGCTGTAAAAACCCGCGCACAACCGCCATCGGATTACGTATTTCATGAGTAATGCCCGCGGCCATCTGCCCGACCAGACTGAGCCTCTCAAAATTGCCCAGCTCACTGCGGAGCGTCTCCAGCTCTGTAATGTCCTGCAAGGCGATAATGACGCCTGTGGTTTGATTCATATGTTTATCCCGAAAAGGGAGGAAACTTGAAAAGAATACTTTGGGAGATACATTTATAAAATCAGCGCCTGCTTCTCCTTCCAATGCTTTCGCAACTCGTTCGTTAACTACAGGCGAAGCGCTAAAACCGTACAACGTGTTTAAGGGACGCCCTACGACCTCAGGCAGCGTAATATAGGGATCGAAGTCCCGGTAGAGCTCCAGCATCGTTTTGTTCATATGTATAACTCGTTCTTCGCTGTCCAAAGTAACAAGAGATAACGGCATCAAATCCATGACTTGACGCAGCTTATCCACTTCGATTAAATATTTGCTCGTAAACTCAGTTACATCTCGCCGCAGCGTCAGTTTCTCAAAGGAATTATGCATCAGACTTACGACCGCAAAACTTGCCAACACACCTACAGCAACATTCCAAAACGTTGTAAGCAGATCAGGAATGTATACTGAAATGTTCTGTTTGCCCCACAATAGCGGTAATAAAGCCTTAAGCAGCATATCAGCCACAACATATGTGAAAATTACGAGCTTTTTGTCCAACAATGTTCCTCTTTGAAAAAACTTTACATGCAGTACCATAAAAGGAAAAAGGATAAAAGCAGTGCCCACATACATTGGGGACATTTCTATCGACTGCGCTATAATTAGGACACCCGTCAATGCAGAAGCAGCGAGTACAAAGGAAGTGCGACGTGTACCGTACATGACGCCCACAGTAAGGGGAATAATACCGAGATTGGAAGGTAGGCCATATGGAGGCTGGTATTGAAAGAGCGAACATAGCAATATGGCTGGCAAGCAACACAAATAAAGTATTCCTTGATGAGGTCCGGGAAGCAGATGGCCTGCCCAAACCTTTTTCTTGTCTCCATAATCCGTTAATATAGAGAAAAAACCCGCCGATATAACGGCAAGGAGAACTTGGAGCACACTTTCCTTTAACGCAATTAACAAGGACTTCTCCCCCTCATCATCTTTCCTTGACGCCGTTAGTTGAATTAAAGCACAGGCTACAATATATTACAATATATGTGTTAAAATCCCGGTGTAGAACGACAAATTCTGCTAAATACCGGATATATATAAGAGGATCGTTTTTACGTTTTTTTACTTACTCCTATAAAATAGAAGATATACACAGCTACTGTGCTCAGAGTCTATCTAAAGAGACGGGATTACGATATGATGGAAAATTTGTTACGCGATTCTGAATTTTTTGAAAATTTGTCGACGAAAAGGAAGAGGCTTATGACTTACGACGTAATTGTGATCGGAGGCGGCTCAGCCGGCTTAATGGCCGCGGCGGCTGCTAGTGGCGAGGGCGCCAAGGTGCTTTTAGTGGAAAAGGGAAATAAACTCGGACGAAAGCTGGGGATCTCCGGCGGAGGTCGCTGCAATGTCACGAATGCAAAAGAGCTGGATGAACTCATTCGCCACATTCCCGGCAATGGCCGTTTTCTGCACAGTGCCCTGGCTGCTTTCGGCAATCGGGATATCATCGCCTTCTTTGAACAACTAGGTATAGCCTTAAAGGAAGAAGACAACGGGCGTATGTTCCCAGTGACGGACAAAGCCAAAACGGTCGTCGACGCTTTGATTAATAAGGTACGCTCTCAAGGAGTCGAAATTCGGACAAGCTGTCCTGTTCAAGAAGTGATTTACAAAGAAGGTCATACGGCTGGCGTGCGGCTGCGTTCCGGTGAAATGCTGCGTAGCCGTAACGTCATAGTCGCTGTCGGTGGCAAGTCCGTCCCTCATACAGGCTCGGAAGGTGACGGCTATGCATGGGCAGAGCAAGCAGGGCATACCATTACGGAACTATATCCAACAGAGGTCCCGCTAACGTCAGGCGAGACATTCATCCAGACAAAAGAGCTTCAGGGACTCTCCTTACGAAACATCAGCCTGACCGTATGGAATGCGAAGCAAAAGAAGGTTGTCGTTCATGAAGGAGATATGATTTTCACACATTTTGGTTTGTCTGGTCCAACTGCTTTGCGTTGCAGTCAGTTTGTCGTCAAGGGAATGAAAAAGGATAAGGTAAACACGGTGTTATTAACTCTCGATTTACAGCCTCATAAACATGCTGATGAAGTCTACCGTGAGACGCTGGAACTGGCATCGGTCGATGCAAAAAAGGCGATCAAAAACGTACTTAAGTCTTATTTACCGGAACGCATGATTCCGTTACTGCTTCAGCAAGCTGAACTGCGTGAAGATTTGACCTATGATCATATTCCCAAGCAGCAATGGCAAGAACTCGCCCAGCGAATCAAGGCGTTTCCCATTCGTGTGAATGGTACGCTCTCGCTGAAAGAAGCATTTGTTACCGGGGGCGGTGTGAACTTGAAGGAAATTAATCCGAAAACAATGGAATCCAAGCTGATGCCTGGATTGTTTTTTTGCGGTGAGATTCTGGATATTCACGGCTACACTGGAGGCTATAATATTACGGCTGCGTTTACGACAGGGCATACAGCAGGAACGCAAGCGGCTTTAAACCATTAAGACGCTGCGCGTAGGATTTGATCTTACGATCGCTACAACGCTATCACAGCCGCATTTTTGGAAATAAAGAAGAAAAAGACTTAAATCAGTTGTATTTCTGATTTAAGTCTTTTTTTGAGTCATCGCGTATTGAACAAACTCCATCTTGTTTTGACGTTTACCGCTATGCCTATACCTCAATAATGATAGGTAAAATCATAGGTCTTCTCTTGGTCTGGCTGTAAATAAACTGACCCACATTATCTTTTAACATCTGCTTAATCAGGCCCCACTGACTCATTTCGATTTCTGTTAACTCGTTCACTGTGGTCATAATCGTGTCGCGAATCTGATTCATCAACTCTTCGGAATCCTTAACATATACAAAGCCTCTGGATATAACCTCTGGCGCAGCGAGCATTTGCTTCTCGTTTTTGCTCAGAGTCATCACAATAATCAGCATACCGTCTGAGGAAAGTTTTTTACGGTCCCGCAGTACAATATTACCTACATCACCAGTTACCAGCCCGTCTACCAGGCTATTGCCGGATGGTACTTTGGGCCCCAGGGATGCCCTTCCCTCTGCGATTTGAATCGTCTCTCCGTTTTGGACGATAAATACATTCTCCATAGGAATCCCTACTGACTCTGCTAGCTGACGATGCTGATGCAGCATTCTGAATTCACCATGTATAGGAATCAAATACTGGGGTTTCATTAGGGTCATCATTAATTTTAATTCTTCTTGGCTGCCATGACCGGATACGTGCATCCCCGTGGCGCTGCCCGATCCATAAATTACGTTGGCGCCCAGTACGTACAGGTTATCGATGACTTGGGAAAGATTTCGTTCATTCCCGGGTATAGCTCCTGCAGCGATGATCACAGTATCACCAGGCAAAATTTCGATTTTGGGATGCAGAGAATTGGCAAGTCGGGACAGTGCAGCCATCGGTTCCCCCTGACTTCCTGTACATAATACTGCAATTTCTTCTGCAGGATACCGCTCCGTTTCTCCAGCCTCAATCAACAAGTCCTCCGGCATGTGCAAGAATCCCAGCTCCTTAGCCACGGACACCACATTGATCATACTGCGCCCCAGTAAAACAAGTTTTCTGCCTGTCTCCACAGCCGCATCAATGACCTGTTGGACACGGTTAACATTGGAAGCAAATGTAGAAATGAAAACTTGCTGTTTGGCTCTGGCAAAAGCGTCCAAAATATGCCCGCCAACCAAACGCTCCGAAGGAGTAAAGCCTGGTCTTTCGGCATTTGTACTTTCGGAAAGAAGCACTTTAACTCCTTGTTTTCCAATCTCAGCCATGCGATGAAGGTCAGGGAAAGGTCCGCTGACAGGAGACATGTCGAATTTAAAATCCCCGGTATGAACCACATTTCCTTCTGGTGTCTTGAAAAAGACGCCCAAGCAATCAGGGATGCTGTGTACAGTGGTGAAAAAGGATGCCTGAATCGAACCCGCCTGAATGGTTGAATCCGCATCTATAAGATGAAGCTCAGCATCACGTAAAAGGTTATGTTCCTTTAGCTTAATTTTAATCAATTCGATAGTGAGTTTTGTGCCATATACGGGGATATTAATCTGCTTCAGTAAATAAGGAATGCCCCCGATGTGATCCTCATGGCCATGCGTTACAATGAGCGCTCTGACTTTATCCTGATTCTCCTGTAGATAGGTGACATCTGGTACAATGAGGTCAATACCAGGCAAATTTTCATTAGGAAACTTGGAACCACAATCAATGACGACAATATCCTGATCATATTGGATAAGGTACATATTTTTACCAATCTCATTAACACCGCCTAAAGCAGCAATGAGTAATCTGTTATCAGCAAGCATCAAGTTTATTTCCTCCTTAGGAAAATGCTATCCATATTATTTATTTTCCACGTAAACTTATACACCCTATGGGGAAAGAAATGAGTAGCCTTCCTACATAAGAGAGGACTTGTTTCACCAACACAAAAAGAAACCCTTGTCTCTAACAGACAGGGGCCCTCACTTGATTGATTAGATACCCACCGCAGCCGATATAGCAGCAAAAATAGCAGCAATCAGCCATAGGATCGGGAATAGTTTGAAGATTACCTTCAGCCACTGTCCAAAGCTGATCCGGGCAATGGCCAATCCTGCCAGCAACACTCCGCCTGTTGGTGAAATGAGATTGGTTAACCCGTTACCAAATTGGTACGCTGTGACTACAGCTTCACGATTGATGCCTACAAGATCGCCAAGCGGTGCAAGTACAGGCATGGTTAGTGCAGCTTCCCCTGAAGAAGAGGGAACGAGGAAAGTAATGATATTATGCGCAAGCAGCATAATAGTCGTGAATAAATAACTTGGCAATCCTTCCAGGACGCTTGCAAGTGCATTCAATACGGTATCTATAATCATCCCCTGTTCTGCGATAATCAGAATTCCGCGGGCGAGGCCTATGATCACCGCGGCGTAGATAAATTCACCGCATCCTTTTACAAAATTCTCAGCTATTTCCTTCTGACTCATTTTGGTGACAACCCCAACAAAAATACCAAGGGCAAAGAAAAGGGCGCCGATCTCCGTCATATACCAGCCTTTGACCAAAATCCCCCAAACAATTGCTCCAAGCGTTACAATAAATCCACCTATAATTAATTTGTCCCGAAATGTGAAGACGACGTCCTCATCTGTGCTTTCCTTTATAAACTGCTCGCGGTTTATAATATCACTCTGAAACACGATGGATTTCTCTGGATTTCGCTTAACCCGGTGCGCATACCACATCGTAAAAGCAATAGAAATCGCCGTAAATACAAGCCATTCGATAAATCTCAGCCAGAGCTGAGGATTCCCCTCCACTCCTGCGATCCCCTGGGCAATCAACACCGAAAATGGATTGACCGTCGAACCAACATAGCCAATTTGCGTTCCCAGAAATAAAATAAGAATCGCGGTCATAGAGTCAAAACCCAAGGCAAACATTAACGGAATGAAAATCGCATAAAGTGGGATAATTTCTTCACTCATCCCAAAAGTAGAACCTCCGAGACTGAAGATCACCATAGCAATGGGAATAAGCAAAATCCCCTTATTCTTTAGCCGCCTGGCAAGAGCTGTCAGCGCACGATCAATGGCCCCTGTCTGCAGAATAATACCGAAGGAGCCGCCTACGATAAGAACAAAAGAGACGACATCGGCGGCATTCATAATCCCCTCAATCGGGGCGCTAAGGATTTGGGGGATACCCTGTCTTAAATCACCGTTCTCCCCCGTTTTGGGTACAGAGTGATAGGTTCCTGAAACGATTGCCGTTTTGGTCACACCGTTCACTGTCACTTCATGACGCTCAAATTGACCACTGGGTACAATCCATGTCAACGCGGCGACTGTAATAATAATCAAAAATATTAAGGTATAGCTATGGGGCAAGGATAATTTCCATTTCTTATTCGTGATGTTCATGTTTATCCCTCATTCCAAGAATGGTTATACGTAACCTTCCCTCCCATAATGGTCAATATCACTTGGGCATCCCTGATGTCACCAGCGGATGCATTAAGGAGGTCGCGATCAAAAACGGCGATGTCAGCATATTTTCCAGCCTCCAGCGTACCTGTCACCTCTTCCATATAACAATGTTTGGCTCCATTAATCGTCCATGCCTTTAAAACTTCGGATGGCGGCATTCCTTGGTCAGGATACCAGCCTCCAGCAGGCGAGCCATCCGGGAATAATCGGTGAGAGGCTGCATACAGCGAATCGGGGACACTGGTGATAAATAAAGGCAAATCAGTACCTATGGTGATCGGCACGTTAGCTTCCAGCATGGACTTATAATTATAAAAGCGGCTTTCATTCTGTTTGCCTGCCACTGCAGACATATAAGCCTCTTCGTAAGAGGGATTGAGCAGCAGAATCTGGGCATAGACCTCGGCAAAAATTTCGTTCTCTCCCATTCTGGTCAGATCATCTGGATGAGGATACTCCAGATCACTGATCGAATGTCTGATAAGGTGATTGCCCTGCTGTAAGCGGCATTTTTCAATCATGGATACGGCTTGGCGAATTGCTGCATCGCCTTCTGCCGTTAGGCAGCATTTGATCCCCTGGCTGTCTGCTTCCAGAACAGAGGCTTCAATCTTCTCATAATCAACTGTCCTCAAATTCGTGACCCCAGGCATATCTGCGTAAGGCTCCAACATGTCCCCTGTATGATCTGCTACAACGCCGTCAAGCATCAGCTTGTAACCTTGGAAACGAATAAGGTCTCCATTGTAAAGTGCTTTATATTTGATACCAATGTTTATATCAAACGGTTCAACAACTGGTTCCAGTGAGAAATGAAATCTCAGTGGCAATTCACCTGTTTCTTTCAATTCTTCTAGAATGGGAAGCAGCTCGCTATGCCGGTCAAAGCCAATATCTTTTATAGAAGTAACTCCTCGTGCAGCCAGCATACGGCAAAATTCCATAAACTCTTGTTGGACAAGGCTACGGTCCTGCATCATTACTTGGAGCAGTAAAGCTCGTGCTTCGGCACTGCATTGATCCGGGGAAAACTGATATCTCTCCTCAGCCAATCGATTCATCCAGCAGTAGCTTTTATTTTGGTTAATGGCGATGACCGACCGATCGGGAAACAATCCATCCAACAAGCTTGAATCAGGCAGCTTCCCCCATCTGTCCTCGCTCCAACCGAAAGCGGTTACATCTTTTCCTGGCGGAAGGTTGTTTGCCTCTTGTAGCAAGAGTTCCATTGCTTCTTCACTGGAGGCCGTATGCGCCAGATCGACGCCCCGATGCATCGACATGTATCCGGTAAAAAATACATGGTTGTCATGAATTCCCGGCATGATAAAGGCATCGCCCAGATCATAGACAACCGTTTCGGCTCCTATCCAGGCTTGTGCCTCTTCCGGACGCCCCACCGCTGCAATACGTTCTCCTCGGACTGCAACAAACCCGGGCGAAGCTTCATCTTCCAATCCATTAAAAATAGCATGGGAGAGTAAAACTTTGTCTGCTAATGTATCGTTCTTCCCTTGCACAGTTTCACCACCTCACGATTGATTCATCTAACAACATAACGTAATATAACGTTATGTTAATGCTTCTGCTTCTCCCTATTGGATGGAAGCAGAAGCCACACTTACCTGAACCCCCTTGCATTACAGGCAACGGATTATATGGAGAATTGATAACGGTCTCCGATGATGTACTGCTTTCCTACATGAACCGGGCTTCCGTGCTGGTCATAGATCATTGTATGCATGTAAAACAACGCCTGTCCGATCGCCGTCTCCAGCAGCTTGGCCTGATTTTCATCCGCCAAAGCAATTTGTAATATCGTCTCTCCCGGCTGGTTAGGATCAATGCTGTATTTTTGCCTCAGCAGCTCGTATACAGACCCTTCCAACTGCTCGTTCATTAGAAATGCAAAACGGTCATAAGGATAAAAATTGTTTTCCAGCATCAGGGGGCGATCATCCGCATATCTTTTACGCTGGATAAATAGCACCTTTTCTCCTGGCGATAACTGCAACTGATGTGCAATTTCCTCATCTGCATCTACGATTTCACGTTTTGTGACCACACTATGTGAAGAAATCCCATTGGATTTGCAAGCAGCCGTAAAGCTGATGACATGTTCAATCTTCCGTCCAATCTTGGGGATATTGACAAAGGTGCCTTTCCCCTGACGTTTGGTCAAATATCCTTCATGAACTAATTCGGCAATTGCTTTTCTTACGGTAATACGACTTACATTATACATTTCGCTTAACTCTGTTTCGGTCGGTATACGGCTTCCCTGCGTAAATGTTCCATTATGAATAGCGGTTTTGACCGCTTTTTGTAATTGAATATATAATGGCTCCGCTTGGTCTGAATTTAACATCATGTACCCTCACTTGTCATATAACGTTATATCACTCTCACTTAGAGTATCAAAGGTTACATATTCTTACAAGTGAAGATATTCGAAAAGGATCGTCAATAATGAACGCCGTATCCGAAGGAACCTTCTACCAGACAGCTCTGGGCGGCAAGCCTTGAGCCTTCTGCCATAGCATCCTGAATGTTGCCTTTTTCCAAAAAGCTTAGTAAAAAAGCAGTTATATAAGAGTCGCCTGCCCCCATAGTATCCACAGCGTCAACGGAATCAGGCATTTGAAAATAGAACTTCGTACCATCATAGGCGATGGATCGGTCACCGCCACGTGTGGCGACCAGAATTTGTCCCTCTTTTTTTCGATTGGAGCGGATATAATTCTGTGTCTCTTCATCCGTCATATGGCTGCAAGAGAAAAATGCAAAATCGGCATACGTAATATTTTGTTCTACTTGTGTATCTGTAAAATCATCTGAAAAATCAAAAGAAATAGGGATTCCTAGCGTCTCTAATTCAGGCAGCAAGTGACCTGTATGACTGTACAAGCCAGTATGAATTAGGTCGAACCCGCCAAGATAGTTCCTGTCATCTTCGCTCAATTCCAATGGATGAAGACGTGTCACTCCCCCCTCATTACTGCCGAGAAATACTCTGTCTCCATCTTCCAGGGTTACACGTGCGCAGCCGTTCTCACCGCTGTGATATCTGCACCGTGAAATATCAATGTCAAGCTCACGCAGGGTGTGTTCTACATGCCGTGCTTCGTTGTCGTCCCCGAACACACCTATAAAGGCTGCATCCACTCCCGCTTTTTTGGCAAACACACTAAAATTAAGCGCATTGCCGCCAGGGTACATCATACGCAGATGAACATATTTATCTACCACATTATCGCCAATGCCTAGAACCTTCATGATGGTTTCCTCCTGTTGGTAGGTGCGCTTAGTAAGCTACTTTGCCCATATAACGGCGAGTTTCCAATGGGTGATTGCGTACATTGGCTAGTGCCTCACGATACACACATACAATGCTGTAGAATAACACCGGGTTAAAAAACTCTACTACTTCGTCGGCAATCGTTCCGATGCCAAGCTCCTTTGCATCAATCACTTCCACTTTCTCGGCATACTGATTCAGGAAAGTCTGTGCCCGCTCATCCAGCGCCCGTGTACGTCCTTCGTTGATCATCAGAATAAATGGAGTTTCCTTATCCGTTACTTCAAACGGACCATGGAAGAATTCACCGGAATGGATAGAAGCTGCATGGAGCCATTGCATTTCCATCAGCGAGCAGATGGCAAATCCGTAAGCATGTCCATAAGACGCTCCGCTGGTCAGGATATAGAAGAGTTCCTCGTTGCGGTATCTGTCTGCGAATACTTGGGCACGTGGTTCAACTTGGACTTTGGCACGGTTAATAATCCCATTGATTGCCCCCAATCCGTTCTGGAAAGCCGGGTAATGCGCATATCCCTCAGCGATTTGAAGCAGTTCAACCGTAAGTTCTAAAATAATGGCCATCGGGTTGTTTTTAACATCGCTCTCATCACCCCACTCGTAGAGGAAGGAATAATCCGAATAGTTGAGCAGGTTCGCTTCACTGTTGTGGGTTAAGCCGATGGTATAAGCACCTTTCTCTTTGGCTGATTTAGCAGCCGCGACCGATTCTGGAGTATTTCCACCGTGGGAACAAACGATGACCACTGAGTGTGCTCCCAATCGTTTAGGCAACGCATGTACAAACTCATTTGCTGTATACATGCCTGCTACCAGTTTTCTTGCTTCACTATCCAGAAAATATTTTGAAGGATACATATCCACTAGTGAGCCCCCGCAGGCCACTAAATAAACCTCGGAAATCTTCCCATTCGCTTGTTCAAAAATCGTCTGAACCGTCTGTTGTACATTCATTTTTTACCTCTCCTTTTATATAACGTTATATAACGTATTGTTTACGAGATAAATATAAGCGCTTTCACTAAAAGTGTCAAGCCTCTCATTAAAAAAAGCTCTAACCCTTTTGTATAAGGATTAGAGCTCCTTTGGGATTGGATTCATTGGGTTAGCAAATAACGAGGCTGTGGCTACATATACGCACAAAAATATGGTCTTACACATGGGTTTGTCCGAATAAACTAAATGAGACAAATACATAACGTCCAATAAATAATCAAGGAGGAACCCCCCATTAATACATTTATCGGGTATGTTTTTCTGGGTCTGTCACTTTCAGCTCCCATTGGACCTATCAATGCCGCGCAATTAGATCGAGGGATTAAAAATGGATTTTGGCACGCCTGGTTTATTGGGCTAGGTGCAATCACAGCAGACATTATCTATATGATGCTTGTCTATTTGGGAATGATCCATCTTCTTAATTCCCCATTTGTCAAAGCTTTTTTATGGCTGTTTGGTTTTTTTGTGCTTGTGTATACAGGTCTTGAAAGCATCAAAAATGCTGGTGTGATTTCAGAATCCGAATTAAGGGGAAATAGTAATACCCTGACCAACTCCTTTGTAGCCGGCTTTCTGATGTCGTTGTTTAATCCTCTCTCCATCCTTTTCTGGCTTGGGATTTACGGATCCATACTGGCCAACGTCGCTAATACTTATCCAGTACAACAGCTATTGATTTACAGCGGAGCAATTGTACTAGGCGTATTGGCCTGGGATGTGACGATGGCAGCCGCTTCAAGTGTTTTCCGTCGATTTCTCAGACCCGGATTGCTTAAAACCATCTCTTGGATGTCAGGTCTGTCTCTTGTAGGCTTTGGCTTTTATTTTGGTGTACAGGCATTTCAATTACTTTTTTTACGCTAACGCTTGTCTTCTTAATAAAGTTAACGAGGTTCCTTGCCGTGCTTTCGACGCACCCATTGTACAATGAAGTCACATATGGCAATTAACAAGACTAACAGCAAACTGACGTAAACCCCAGGGCGGCTAAGCTTATGAAAAAAGGCCCCTACTACAGCCAAAGCGATCAGCAATAAGCCAATCCAGCGTTTGATATTGCTTGATGTGCTTGATTCCAGTAACTTACCTGAAGACAGCAAAATAAAGCACCAGTTATATAACAGCATTAAGCCCGCAGCTGTTGTAATATATTCATACACTTTTCCTGGTAGCAGCAACGATAATACGATTGCAGAGATTAATCCAACAGAGATCAAACTGAGTGCATACAGAGGATATTTGCCCTTCCACTTCTGTGAGAATAGTGTGGGCGCATCTCCTTCCTGGGCAAGGGTAATCATCATCGAAGTCTCTGCATATAGCGATGCTGTCATCGTTGAAAATCCTGCAATAATCAGGACTCCGTTAAATAAATGAGGTACAAAGGCCAGATGATCGCTACTAAGCGCAAGCACAAAAGGGCTCTCCTTCGGATTAAAAGCACTTAATGGTACCATAGATACAGCCAGCCCAATTGATAGCACATACACTACAACCAGCGTAATCAGCATGACCTTTCCTGCTTTGGGTGCTTCCTCCGGGTTTTGAAGTCGGTTAGACATAATTCCAAGCACTTCGATACCTCCGTATGCATAAAAGGCAAAAATAAAAGATGACCATAATCCTATGCCACCGGTTGGAAAAAAGTCTCTGTAGCTGAGGGGAAACTTCGGATTATATTTACTTCCTCCGATCCAGCCTGCCAAAAGCGCCACCGCTAGGACCAAAAACATCACAAGAGCCGCCATTTTAATAATGGCGAGTACATTTTCTACACGATCAAAGCCCTTATTGCCAAAAAAAACAATCACAAGCCCTAAGATCCCGAAGCATGCTGCAAAAATCCACATCGGTACCTGAGGAAACCAAAAACGTGAAAATATAGACAGCGCGGTTAGTTGACTCCCATTAATAAGCAATTCTGAGAACCAATACACCCAGCCACTGCCGAAGCCTGCCCAATTACCAAATGCTTTTTGGGCATAAGAACGGAAAGAGCCCTGTTCTGGATGATCTGCCGTCATGCGCGAAAGGGCGTCAAACACCACATACGTCCCAACTGCTGCCAAGAAGTATGCAATCAGCACAGCTGGACCACCAATGGAAATCGCTAAACTTGACCCGAGGAAGTACCCTGTACCGATAGTTCCTGCAACTCCTAACAAGCTCAGCTGCCACCATTTTAGTTTTTGATCTTTTTGTTTGCCCGCTGACGAATTGCCCATAAGAAAATCACCCTATTCTAAATTTGAGACCGATACCTTGTTTTTTCATGATTCCCTTCTTCTCCATATTTCATGTGAAGTTCATTCAATTTGTAATAAAGAAGCACCAGCAAACTCGAATAAAGCTTGCTGGTGCTTCTTTATAATTAAACGTTTCACATTTTGGGCAAAGAAAGTGCCTTGTCTGCATTTTGAATATCCATTTGAATTTGCTGATCTGGATCATAGGCGTTGTAGTAACCATTGTTCTTCATATAATTAAAAATTTGCTCATGAAGATTAACAGCTTTGTTCAATTGGTCACAAAGGACATTTCGAACTTCTGGGCTAGTGGACTCTGTTAACGCTGCGGCGTAGTTTTTGATCCCGCTTTTAGCTGAAATTAACAGATCTGAAGCAATCACCTGATCGGTCATAGGGGTCGTACCGGTTATATTCTCAATAAAAGAATTCACGTTATTCCTCCTTAAATTATACAAGCAAATTTCTAAGCTGTTGAATATCTTGTGTACCGCAACTAATGTCCTGCTGTAAAATATTTTTTAAATTTGAATCTGAGACTAAAGGAAGCATGGTTTGAGTTTTTGTGATACAAGTTGTTTTAAACGTAAGCAGCTCATGCAATTCCAATTTTTCGTGAACTCCGAGTTTTTGCAAGATCAAAACCTCCTTTCTGAACTTCTTTTGGTATTTCCTACGATTACTGCCCTTATGCACGATCCAAGAACCTTAGTTTTCACAATGTCCTTTTCAGCTTTTTCTCATTATGAAAAAAGGTTCCTTCAAACCATTAGTCATGGTTTGAAGGAACCTTTTTGTTCCAAAATGAGCAGCAAGCGTGAACACCATTATTTAGGTATGGACGCTACCTGAAAAACCGTCCACATCGTCTTCCGGTTGTTGATCAGAGCTGACGTTGTGTTCCTGTGTTGTGTTGTTCGTAAACGTTTGGGAAGAGCCGCTTTTATACGCCTCGCTCCAGTCCTCATTAATGATGTGTGCTGGAATAATCCAATCCTCCGGGCTATAACCTGGATTTTGCACACCGATATTACTTTGTTTACCTGGACGATAAGTGAGAACTCCTGTCTCAATTATACTTCCTTCATAAGCTTGGCAAATCTCTAATGCAGACAGCACATCCTGGTTCTCAACGTGAACACTGAGGCCTGTATCACCGTTCGTGCTGGCAGAGTATCCAATTTCCTTTAATGTTTCACAGGCTTGGGCGGCTTGCTGCGGATCACGAAATTGAAAACGGAAAGAACCCGTATCCATGTGCTTCATCTCCTCTGAATTTATCTTATTTTGTTATTTGGGTTCATTAGGTATGTTATTTGTTAATATAACCAATCGGAACGGTATTTTTACATTCGAAACCTTTATTTTTCAAAAATTTACCTTAAAGCTTTGAAATTAAATAATTAAAAAAGCAGCTACTGTGACAAATCGCATGTTTTCCCTACGTAAATCCCTTTATGCTAGTAGTAAGGGTATGGTTGCCCGGTCATCCGAACCGAGCGGTCAAAGGATGCCCAAATCCATACATAAAGGCGGAATGAAGATGATAGATTACCGAACATTGGTGACACAGCAATCTATGCATTTGTATAGCGTGTTTGCCAAGTCATTCAAAAGTGTAAACGAACATGCGGTTGCTGGCATCAAAACGGTGGGCTTCAACCCAACGGCCTTCGCCGTGATGGAAGTTTTATATCACAAGGGAGCACAACCAATTCAACAAATTGGAGCCAAACTGCTTCTGCAAAGCGGAAATGTCACTTATGTTATCGACAAGCTGGAGAGCCGTGGTTATTTGCACCGTCACCCGTGCGACCAAGATCGTCGTATTATATATGCAGAGTTGACGGACGAAGGACAACGCGTCATGGACGAAATTTATCCTGATTATACACGTCAGATTGAACGTGCCTTTAGCGGAATCAGCGAAACCGAAAGAGATCAACTCATCGGCTTGCTCAAAAAATTGGGCCGTAGCGCTGATAATCTGTCACCTTATCACAAATAGAATGAATAGTAATTTTAGCAACTGTTCAATTGTGAATAAAAGAACAATCCTATAGCTGTGCTAACGAAAATTTAGATTTACACAGAAAAGTCCACCCTTATATTTATGGGTGGACTTTATATATACCTGAGCGAAATATGCCTAAGCTTACGAGCAGCATAAGAGCTGTTATCGACTAAAATGTTTGATCACTACATTATTAAAAATAGCCTTACCGCCATCTGAAAAAAGAGTAATTCCCTGATCCTCTAAGCGTGGAAATATTAAGGAGGAATAAGCTACTTCTCCATCATCTACAAAGACTTCGATGCTGCTTTTATCGACAAGAATCTTCAAGTGGACATTTTTTTTATTGGTATCAAAAGGCGCCTTACTCTCTACATATTTACCACTCTGATCCGGCTGCCCTGTGTTCGCTCTGTTTACATAAGAGTATTGACCCTCCACCGAAACACCCACATCTACATGACGCTTGCCATCCGCAGACTCTCGAAGCCTCAAGCCTGTATTTTTGATCGTTGACCAAGATACATCTGCTTCTAACTGATAGGCATCACCTGCTACCGGAAGCTTGTGAGTCCCCACTACTTGGATCTTCCCCAATGACTCCGTTGCAGTTGGGAATTGCTCCAAAGCTGCTACAGGCTGTGAAACCAAGCGATAGCCGACATCAGTTGTACGCTTCAACCGAATTTGGCGAACAACCGAATCCATGCCATTAAAGCCTTCCTTCAGAGTAGGCGTGTTGTTGGCATAATCCCAATTGTTCATCCAGGCCAGCGCATAACGGTGACTGTATTGGTCTTTGGCTTTGCCGTCCTCGAACGTAACCGCACCATACCAGTCAAAGCCATAATCCAGCCAATCAGGATCATTGCGATCAGGGAGAAATGCTTCTCCATTAAAATCCCCCGTCCAGTAGGCATACGTATTGGGTCCGCCGGTTGGTTTACTATTGGCGCTTGCACCTAGAATCCATTGATAGGTCCCATCATCCGCGCGCATCTGGTAAAGGTCAGGACATTCTACAAGTCCAATATTTTCCGTTTGAAAGCCGCTCGTAAACTGCCAATCCTTTAAATTTTTCGACTTATAAAAGCCAATCTTCGTTCCCTCCGCCATGACCATCACCCATTGATTACGTTGAATATCCCGGATGATCTTGGGATCTCTGAAATCCTTCGTGCCAGGGTTGGACATCACGGGCTTGTTGCGATAAGAAGTAAACGTCTTGCCTTTGTCCTTACTGTACCACAGAAATTGTTCCTGCTTTCCTCCATCTGCGGAGGGCTGTGTGACAATGGCTACAAGTGCGCCTTTTCCAAAACCTGCGGTGCCATTATTGTCGATCACGACCGAACCGGACCAAGGGTCTCCATTCGGATTCGTATATTTAGGAATTGCCACCCCTTCATCTTTCCAATGAACCAGGTCGGTGGATGTGGCATGTCGCCATTCTGTACCGTTCTTATGAGGGTAATCACGATTATATAAATAGTAGTAATGATATTGCCCATCCATATAAATAGGCCGCTGTGGATCATTTTTCCACTTATCCGGGACGGTAAAATGATAGGCGGCCCGATAGGTCGGTGTTGTATGCTTGCTTTGATTGGCTTGGTTTTTTGGAGCTGCTGCAGGTTTTTGAGGTTTGCCTGCATCCTGTTGGTACATACTCCACCCCATAGCTATGAAAATAGTTAAGCCTGTGATAACTACTACGGATCGTATTCCAATGTTCTTGAAAGCTTTTTTTCTCATTATGACGATCCTCCTTACCCTTCATTGCATTGTTATGTATCGTCCGACGGACGACAGATCGGTAATCTACCAAAGCTGTCGCCTTCGGACATGCTGCTTATAACTACTTATTTCTTTCCATACTCATTTTGGTTATCTTTTTTGTCATTTCCTGGATCAATCGTAATTTGACCTTGCTCCAGAATACCGTTTTTCACAACAGAGGTTTTCGAGCCTTTAATATTCAGCAGGAAGCTTGGTGCGAAAGTAGATTTGTGATCTGGGAAGAGTCCACGATTGGTCATATAACTCGAAACGACTACGTTATTGCCTTTGCCTTGCGGGATAGCAAAATGAGCATATGTCCAGGTAATATCATCACGATCCAGATCCTGATGAAGAACGAGACCGGTTCCATTCAGGGGTTTATAAGGCCCTGTCAAGGAAGTAGAAACATAACCCAACATGTAAATATCATCGTCACCGATCGCATCTACAGTCACTTTGGAACCTCTTGTACTCGTAAATAAATACCACAAACCGTTCATTTTGAACACATTTGCCCGTTCAATTTCATCTGTTACCAGATTGGATGCAAGCAAAGGGGGCATTACATTTTTCAATGTATAGTCATCATTCAATTCAACGATGCCCAGTGCGCCGTTCGCCAGCTCAGCTCCTTTTTTCTTAGGACTTTGTTGCAAGTTTTGTTGCTCTTCCGTGAAGAATTTTTTATTGCCACCATAATAAGCTGAGTTTTGAAGCGATTCTTCGCCCTGGTAGCCTGTCTCTGTTCCTGTGTTGGCTTCAAATATAATATATTTGTGGCCTTGATCCTCGACATAGTGAGGGTCTCTAAGGGTATGATTATCCATATCCACTCCGACGCTTTGTTGTACATTTTGATAGGTTTTACCATCTCCACCGTCATAGATCGATTTCAAATCCTCGACTCCATCTACTTTCAGTGTCTTATCATCAGGCTGAGAGACATTAATTTGAGCTGTACTCAAGGTTTGCTTGCCGTATAATTTGTTATTCGGATCATAGGGCTGTCTGCTGGTATAAAATAAACGTACATGTCCATCAGAGGTTAAGGTAGCAGAACCTGACCATTCTTCTGACTGATTTTTGAGAATCGGATCGTTGGAGAGCAGTTTATCATTGTCTTTAAAGACTCTACCAGCATTTTTCCAGCCGCTCAGTGAAGTATCACCCGCTTTTTGATAGAACAGATATATAAATGTATCCTCGCCTCTTTTAGGATCGCCTGCCAGTCCAAATACGATATTATATCCCTTGTAATTAGCTACTGTACCATCGGCATTTTGCAACGGCCAGCTGTCCCAAACATCCAGATCAATCTGCTTGCCTGAGCTATCGTGACCAATAGCAGAAGGAATATTCTTAATTGTAGAGGCATCGAAGGATGGAACCTCATATTTCTCTTTGCCTTGCTGTTTGAAAATATTCAGCATGTCATTACGCGTAATTTGGGTAAATGCATTGTCTGCATTGAAATCAGCCTTATCATTTTCTTTTGCAAAAGCCTGAACGCCGCCTCCTAACAGCAAGGTAGTTGCTACTGTTGCAGTGGCTGCTTTACTGAACCATTTATTAAACTTCAAGTACTCCATCTCCCTTAATGTAATTATGCTTTCTAGTGTTGAAGCCCAACTTTTTCGTTGGCTAGGGCCATTTTATATGGTATGTCAAACGATTGATATAGACTGAAAAGCCCTATTATGTGAGGGAAGAAAACAGATTCCTCTATGAATTTCATCCTCATATTTTCCTAGTAATTTTCTGAAAATACCTATTTTTTTCATCCCTATTACATTCAGAAAAATTTGTTACTTGATTTTTTTCGTATCCCATTTTGCTTGGTTGGTTGCTTCATTCACATGCAAAATTGTTCAAAATATACTCATAAAATGCTCGATTTGTAAGCGGGTGCAAAAAAATGGTTCCTTAGTACCCTATAGCTCAATTTAGAAACAGCTTTTTTGTTACAATTTTTTAAGACTTTTTTACCACTTTGTAACCTATATCATATGAATATATCGCAATCTCTAGGGAATTTTTTTTTACTTTTTGTATATTGGGGAATTTATCGGTCCTATACGAGGTGGCTTTTTGCTGAATCCGTAGGAGGAGAGACCTTAGCATAAAGAAACAGCCCGGCCCCTTATTGGTGTACCGGACTGTCTCTTCAATATGAAAGAAGTATATTATTTTTTATGCGTGTTCTCTTTGTGGTGTCTTCACACGCTGATCTGCCTCTTCTTCCGTGCCTGGTGGGCGGTTCCGCAAACCTAAGACAACAAACCAGCTAATCACCGCAATAACGACCATGATCACGAATAGAGAATGCAGACTGTTTTCCAGTACAGACCGGAGTAATCCGGCAACCTTGTCACTTAGACTTTGCGAAGCATGCGGGGCAAGCAGACCATTAATATCCTCCTGTGTAACCCCTTGCTGAGTGAGCTGTCCGTCGGCTGTCTGAGCAGCAATGCGATAATTCAGCCATGAACCGAAGGCTGCAACCCCAATCGTTTGCCCCAACGTGCGCAGGAACGTATTCAAGGCTGTAGACGCGCCACGCAGCTGGAATCCGACCGAGGACTGAGCAATAATCGTGAACACGGTCATCGAGAAGCCGAATCCCAGTCCATACAATAATGTAGACAGGAACAGTAGCCAGATCGGAGCCGTTTGGTCCATCAAGGTCATAACGAAGGCTCCCAATACAATCAGGGTCAGCCCGATCAAAGAGGTTCGACGCGAGCCCAGCGTCAGCAAAATGCGTCCTCCGATCATGGAGCCAAACAGCCAGCCTACCGACATTGGAGCCAGCGCCAGACCAGATGAAGCGGCATCTCCACCGTGTACGCCTTGAATCCATAGGGGAAGATAGCTAGTCAGCCCGATTAGCAGGGTACTGACGAGTAGTGCAGCGGCACAGGAAAAAGCGATATCCCGTATCCGAAACAGCTTCAGTGGCACCATCGGTTCCTGAGCGCGCTTTTCGATAACCAAAAACAAAACCAGGAACAAAATGGCCACGGCAGCCAAGGCCAGCAATTCAGGAGAAGTCCAATCGATATACTGTCCCCCTAGGGCTAATACGAGCAAGAGTGCCGTCATCCCGATAGTAAAGGTAACTGCCCCCGCCACGTCGATACGCGCGGTACGCGTGCTTACCTGCTCCCGCAGGTAACGGGCGATGAAGAACATAGCCAGTAATCCAAAGGGAACGTTAAAACCAAAAATCCATTCCCAGCCAAAATAGGTGACCACGTAACCGCCCAAGAGAGGCCCGACGAGGGAAGAAATCCCCCACACCGAGCTGATCATGCCTTGGACTTTACCACGTTCCTCCATTTTGTATATATCACCGATAATGGTAAAGGTAACAGGAATGACACCGCCTGCTCCAATCCCTTGAATAGCCCGGTATAAAATAAGCTGCTCCATACTACCAGCCAGCATACAAAGCAAAGAGCCAAGTACAAATAACGAGCACCCAATTAGAAAAATGGGTTTACGGCCAAACAAATCGCTAAGTTTGCCGAAAATAGGCGTGGTTACAGCCATCGTCAGCAAATATGCCGTAAAAATCCAACTGAGCAAACTCACACTGCCCAGTTCACTCACAATTGTCGGTCCTGCTGGACCGATAACCGTTCCTTCAATCGCGGCCAGAAAGGTGGCCAATAGAACACCTGTCAGCACGAGCCCGCGCTTCATAGGTTTATCGTTTCCCAAGCAAATCACAAATCCTTTCCTTGTAAATACTGTGTTGTATCTGTACGGTTTTCCTTCCCAGCTTGGATGATTACCCGCACTGCATAATCGTAAACAGGCGGCCTATATAGGCCGCCTGTTGTGTACGATGTATATATATTATTGTCTACATATCCTTAATTTTTGTCAACTGTAATCGTATGATTAATCCAGCTATCTTCCGTTTTATAGAGATACCCCTCTTCCATGCGCAGAACATGGCTGGCAAAGCGTTCAGCTATCTGCAAATCGTGGGTAATGATCAGAAAAGCCGCGCCTTCAGCAGACTGCTCTGAGCACATATGGAGCAGGATGTTTGCCCCTTCGTAATCCGTTCCCGCAGTCGGCTCATCCAAAATGTAAAGCTTTTTGGGGAGGATAAACTGTGCTGCAACGCTCAAAAGCCTTTTTTCGCCTCCACTTAGCAGATACGGCGAGACCTCCAGTCGGTGATCCAGCCTGGCGGCTGTCAGTAAGCGATGCGCCCGTTCCTCATAGGCGGCGGGAACCGGATCACCGATCCGTAAACCAAGCTTGGCCCGCACACTGTACAAGCACTCTTCCCACACCGTTGCAGCTGCAAACTGATGCTCTGGCTGCTGGAACACATAGCCGATCCCGGCGGCCAGTCGGTGAATGGGCAGCTTCGACATATCCTGCCCTTCCCACCACATGCATCCCTTCGGCGCGGGGAGCAAGCCCATAAGCAGCTTGCCCAGCGTGGTTTTGCCAGAGCCGTTCTCGCCCAGCATTACGGCTCGTTCGCCAGGCGCAAGGGCAAGACTCACGCCCTTGAGCGCCGCGCGCTGGCTGCCGGGGTAGGTGAAGGGCAATCCCTTCACCTCCAGCAACGGCTGTCCAGCGCAGTTAGCCGCCGAGCCGGAGTTCACCCCCGGCTCACGCGGCATGTCTTCCCTCCCCGCGGAAGAGGGAAGCAGCCCCCAGGCTGCCAGCTGCGCACCATGCTCGCGCAGCAGCTTTTCGGGCGGGCCTTGCAGCAGCATAGTCCCGCCCTTCAGCACGATCAGGCGCTGCGCTGCACGCGCACCATCATCTATGCGGCTGGACGCAGTGATCACCGTCCGGCCTGCGGCATGGAGCCGCCGACATAGCAGGACGAAGTCCCGTACCGCCGGTGGGTCCAACTGCGCAGCTGCGTCGTCGAACACGACCAGCGGCGTTTCCAGCGCCAGCACCGCAGCAATGGCGGTGCGTTGGCGCTGACCTCCCGAGAGGCGCCGCACGAAGGAGCCGCGCTCGGATGTCAGGCCGACGGCCTCCAGTGCAGCGGCCAGGCGCTGCTCTATTTCTGCCGGAGGCACGCGCAGATTCTCCGGTCCAAAAGCAATTTCGTCTTCGACGATTCCCTGCACTAGCTGGGCATCCGGGTCCTGAAGCACGACGCCGACAGTGGTGGCGACCGTAGCCAATTCAGCGTTGTCGGGGTCCATCCCGTACACGGTCAGCTCGCCAGTCCGTTCGCCCTCGCCGGAACGGGACAACCCGCCATGAAGCAGCTGGCACAGCGTAGACTTTCCACTCCCACTAGCTCCAACAATGGCTATGTGCTCACCCACCGCAATGTCCAGCGTCAGACCATGTAACGCTGGCTCCACCTGGTCATCATACCGATAGCCAAAATTCCTCAAGGACACGGCCATTCTATTCCCAGAATCATGATTACTACGTTCATTCATAACCGAAATACCCTCAATCCCATTGTTCAAGATATAACCACGTATAGCCTTGGTTATGCCCGTGAAGCACGTCCCAGTTCAAAGCGTTTTAACAGACCCGTACCATTTAAGGCATCGCCCAGTACTTTCGTCAGCAGACCACACAGGACAATGCCGCTTAGGATACGAACGACCAGTGCGATCGTCAGTACCTTCCAGCCCCAATGCATATAGCCAAACATATTGGCTGCCACGATAAACCACAGCGGAACCATGGCTCCGCCCACCAGCATTAGTGAAACTGCATTCCAGCGGCGATACCGCAAAAGAGCAAATACCAGCTCCGCCGCAACCATATAGCAGACAGCTGCCGCAATGATAGATGCAATTCCATAGGCAGAGCCCATAAAAGACTGCACTACCGCGCCAAAGGCATAAGCAATTACCGCCGTACCTGGCTTACGAATAATATAATAGGCCAGCAAACCATATATCATGTACAGCCCGACAATAGCGGAAGTTGCGATCGGCCCTCCCAGACTGTTTAACGTTTTGTTAATCATCGACAAATACACAGTCATGACGCCGTTCAACGTAGCCAGCATGGCCATTAACACGATATCCAGCGTTGTAAACTTGGCAAAAATACGAGATCCCTTCATATGTATTTCTTGACTCCTCTCCATAATCTAGTATACAAGGTCATAGCTCTGGCCCTTGTACAAACTGTTACTGTATAAATGTATTCATCCGCCGTCTTATTGTCAACCTAATTTTATTTTTTCAGTTGACAATAAGAGCAAAAAAAGGGGCTGCTTCTTTATCATACCCACCATAAAACAGCCGTAGCGAATACAGCAATCACAGCATATACGTAGCCTAAACGCCCATTCTTCAGTGTTCGAAGATACGTCCGTTCTGCATATGCGCCAAAACCTTTGCCCTCCATAGCCAGTGCTGTCTGCTGAACCCGTCTCACGGCATTCACCAATACAGCAGCCGCATACCCGCTCCACCATGATATCCGATTGCCCCATCCTCGTGGTGGCTCCTGCCCCCGAACACGCCGTGCAGCCATAATGGTTCGCCCCTCTTCTTCCAATAAGGGCAGGAACGTCAGCGCCACTGAAATTCCGAACGCAAATCGATAAGGTACACGCAAGCGCAGATTCAAAGCCTGCACAAAATCTCGGGGATCGGTCGTCGAGAGGTAGATATAGGATGCCAAAAACAATACAAAAATCCGCAGCGTTAATGCCCCGGCGATATCCAGTCCCTCAGCTGTAATCACAATGGGTCCCCATGAAGCGACAGCATTCCCTTCTCGAATCGCTAGGATAGACAGTATAAAATACGGAATACCTAAACCAATCAGGAACGACATAGCGCGAAGTTGGCGTGCTAGGGTCAATCGTGCGCCGAAGCCAGCCACAGCGATCAGTGCCACCAGAAGTGCCGCTTCCCGTATTGTCGAATCCCATGCCATCGACAGGAGGCTAAAGCATCCCACCCATATAAGCTTACTTAACGGTCCAAGCCTGTGCAGCGGCGACGAACCGCCGTTATACTGAAACAGCATTTCGTTGTGCCTCCAATCTGAGCCATTCTTCATGCAGTAATGAATACATCAGCATATCCTTAAAGCCTGTAGATGTATGCTGTACCTGCCGTAACAGCCCTTCCTGGGTCCAGCCCATCGAGAACAGCAGGGCTTGCGAGCCTGTATTGCGCGGGTCCACCAGCGCTTCGATCCGATTTAATCGAATCGTGTCATATCCGAATGAAAGCACTAAGCGAAGCGCCTCAGTCATATAGCCATTGCGCCAATAAGGCTGGGCCAACTCATAACCAATCTCGGCTTTATAAGCTCCCTCCGTCTGCCAATAATTAAAGCCGCAGCTTCCAATCAGCCTCCCGTTCTCCTTCAGCTCGATCCCCCAGCGCAGCGCATCTTCCGTCTTCGCCAGCTCATTCAACAGCTCAATCATATCCTCTGCATCCTCTCGTCCTGACATACCGGTAAGGTTCATATAACGGTGAACCTCCGGGTCAGACCAGCAAGCGAACATCGTAGCCGCATCCCGGCTTTCCATCCTTCGCAGCCGAAGACGCGGGCTTTCCAGCAGTGGGATATGCCCCTTACATGCATATGCACACATGTTCCATCATCCTTCCAGCATTTCAATGACAACAAATATACGCTACATTTAAGCACACACCTCCAACAAACACAACCTTATTAAAGTGGACAGGCCCTTATAAATCAAATTAGCCCTCCGCTTCCTGATATCAGGAATGAAGAGGGCTACCTTTTATTGTTATAAGATTTTTGGTGTCTCTTATCCTTTTAAGAAGAAGCACGGGCAGTGACATGCGCTGGATTTTTCACAACATCTTCGTACAATACGCCTAGCATCAACTGAATTTCCTGCAATTCTTCGATCCCTGCGCCGGTAAGGCTGAACATATCATCATGTGGTGTCAGAAAGTTTTCCTGTGTCAGGTTTTCCAGCTCCTGCTTGACTTCACGTTCTCCTACACGGTATCCGCGTTCTTCGAGAACTGGTTGTATATCTCTCACGGTCAAATCGTCCTGATGTGCATAAGAAAGCATCTGTATACGGATAAACAAGTTCTGAACATCTGCATGCATAATTGTAACTCCTCCCTGGCCTAAGCCAACATGTTACATTGTTTTTACCCATAGGGGAGAAGCTGGAAACAGATGAGGGCAACCCTTCATTGAATTACTTTCTATATTATATGTCCCGCTAAAACATAATGCTTTGCCGCCAGCGTTGCTTGTAGAGAAGGGAATTGTGGTGCTAGAGAAAGGAGATTATTCCAAGGAAGTAGTGCTATTTTCTACTTGACTGAATATGTACAATCGTTATATCTTAAATTAATTAACCAATGGTAAAAGTGATTTGCACAATTACCTATTTTTGGTGATATATACAACAGTTAATATGAAAATTTAATGTTAGGAGCGTGGACTCTACATGTTTCAAACTATCCCTTACGAAGGAACACGTCAGGAACAATTCGAATCCGTTCTCGGACAACTCCGGGCACTTGTTCACGATGAATCCAATAGGATTGCCAATTTAGCGAACGCTTCAGCTTTACTGGGTCACTTTCTTCCAGATGTGAACTGGAGTGGCTTCTATCTTTATGATGGGACTGAGCTTGTACTAGGACCTTTCCAGGGTTTACCCGCATGTATACGGATTCCACTGGGACGTGGTGTTTGCGGTACCGCAGCAGCTGAACGGCGAACACTTGTCATAGACGATGTACATGCATTTCCAGGACATATCGCCTGTGACGCTGCTTCCAATAGCGAAATCGTTATCCCTCTAATCAAAAACGATGAGCTGATTGGAGTGCTGGACATTGACAGCCCGCTAAAAAGCCGATTTGATCAGGAAGATCGTGTATTCCTAGAGGAATTTACGGCTATTCTGGTATCCAGCCTGTAACCAAAAATTGTGCATATATATAGTCTTCCTTCGCCACAATATATGAGGGTCCTAAAACCTAAACTATCCGGCGAAGGAGATTGATGATCAATGTTCAACAACATGGCTCCACAACAACAACTTCATCAATGTGAACAAATTATGCAGCAATTGGTACAACAAACACAGCAAGGAACTGCTATGTATCAGCAATTGCTGCAACAAGAGCAACAAAACGCATCCAGCCTTGAAAGCCTGGTGCAACGCGAACGTAGCGCAGCTCAAATGATTCAAACCGCAATTCAGCATCACCAGCAAGCGATGCAGCAATACCAGCAAGTCATTCAACTGTGTAGCCAATTGGAAAACTCCATCCGCTCAAGCAGCCAAATGACTCAACCTGGATTTGGCGATAACTATGCTTCTCGCAGTATGCAACCATCCACCTTTAGTGCAGGAAGCCACATGAACCACAGCTTTCCGCAACACATGGGGACGACCGGGCAGCATTTTGCAAGCAGTGGTAGCATGCAGCAGTACGGCAACAGCAGTCAGCAAAGCATGAGAACAGCACCAAGCAGCATGTAAGCTGCTTTACACAAAAAAGGGTGAACAGCAGGCCGTCGATGGGTTTGTTGTTCACCCTTTTTCATATTACTTATAGCCCTTTTCATCAGCTGTTGCTCTAGGTTAATTCCCGTTTGGCCAGCTCCTTCATTCCGTCTCGCAAATATTCAGCTAGCCCAGGGCGATAGCCTTCATACATTTTACTGAAATCCTCATGCTCTACATACAAGTCTCCCAGCCCGCTATAAATTTCTGCTGTAGGGGTATAGAATCGACTTACCCATTGAAGATGACGGCGGATCAGCGCCTGTACTTCTGCACTGTTATGCTTCAATCCCTTATGCATGGCTTCAGCCAGCTCCCGATGAATCTGATCTGCCTCTGCCTGTGAATCCAAATAATCCTCTTTGCTCCAGTTCGTCGTCGCGGTCTTACTCTCCTGGATCTTTTCTTCGACCTGTGAACCATAACGTTCCGTCAGATCACGTTCATACATTTCCTGCTTTTCCGGGTTAAACCCTTGGTACATTTGCTCTGGTTTCATCGTTTGTTCTCCTTTCAAATGAGCCACCGTTTCGTCGATGGTCTGAAGGAGAGTATGCAAGCGGAAGACCTTGGCCTCAATCTTGGCTCGATGCACCTGCAAAACCTCGGCTTTCTGCTCCTTGGTTTGCTTTAGCACATTGCCAATTTCGGATAAAGGCAAATCCAGTTCCCTGTACACCATGATTTGTTGAAGCCTCAACAGTTGTTCCTGCTCGTAATAGCGATATCCATTATTTCCGATATGATGTGGTTTCAGCAATCCAATTTCATCATAATAATGCAAAGTTCGAACGCTGATTCCCGACAGATTAGATACTTCCTTTACTGTATAAGCCATTCCGCTTCACCTCTCTTGCTTTCACAGTCTACAGTCTCACGTGGCGTGAGAGTCAACACCCCCACTTCCCCACCTTGGTAATACACTTTTACCCTGTAAGCACATCGTGAACCGCTAATTGCCAACGATTTTTCATACTTGCGACCTACAGTAGGTATCTTTAGATATCTATGCAAAAAAAAGCCCTACAGCGTATTTCAAATAGGCTGCGGGCTTCTTATATTCAATTGAATTTGGCGACTAAGAGAAGCTTCTTCCCATGACCACATGATCGTAAAAAGCTATCTTTTGAATAATTTTCTCCAAATTGCGCTGCGTTTGGGCCATCTGTTCTTCCACTTTCTTTTTGTGGGCAACCAGGAAGTCTCTTCTCTCTTGGATTGTGGCTTCTCCTTTTACATTTAGCTCAAGATATGCCTTAATTTCTTCAATGGTCATTCCCGTATCTTTCATAGCCATAAGAAACCTGATCCAATCCATTTGTTTCTCGGTATATACCCTTCTCCCACCCTCATCCCGACCGACATCAGGTAGAATGCCCTCTTTTTCATAATAACGAAGGGTAGATGCTGGCAATCCGCTCCTGATTTCAACTTCTTTAATGGAGTACATAGTTGATCCCCTCCTCATTCTTTTTTTTCGCTTCGAGCCAGCTGTAACGATAAGTATAAGTTTTCATAGAAAAGAGTGCAAAATTAGGATTTCCCTATTCACCAACTGAACAGCTAGCTCTCTCCCTGTCCTTCCCCTCGCAATTTCCCAATATAACTCCTTACATTCTCCTCTGGATGGCTCACTTCCCATTGATCTAACAGCCGATTGACCTCCTCATCCTGAGAATTCAACTGGTAATAGAATATGGCCGCTCGTAATTGGTGATGCTCTTCGACAGGTTCATCACCAGGCCAGTGGTACTCTTGCTTGCCGTTCTCATCGGTAGTCCCTATCGCTCCGTCCAGTAACGGGGAGCGGCCTTCTAGGCCTTCACCACGGGCAATGGCTTTGAGAAAATCGGCATGTCTCCTAGCAACATCAGGCGAACAACGGTACAAATTCTCAAAAATATCAAAGGCATCAATCGGATCGTATTCCAAATTCTCAAGGAAGTGCCTTTGCAGCAGTGTGGCAACCTTCTTATTGCCCGTCAGTCCCGACAGAAAATAAAATGTAGGCATTTGTGCCTCATAACGAAAATCATCGACATGGCTGATAATATCGTCCACAATCTGCTCGGTCTGAACACCTTCACGGGCTAACCGAGTTAGTATCCTCACTGCCTTATACTGCGTCCAATCGTACACCCCGAACGCCACCTCATACAGCATGGGAATCGCTTTTTTCCTGTAATTGTAGATAATCTCAAAAATCGCGTCCTGTTGAATATGCAGCCAGTCGCCCAACCCTTCGTACTTTCCTGCCAAACTCTCAGGCTTCTGCAACTCAGTTCCAAAAAAATAACGCGGGAATAGAGGCAATGCCTCTTCTCCCAGCATAGCAGCAGCCTTCTTCGCCTCGACGGTGAATTGCTCGGGCTGATCTACTAATCCGCCGACCTTTATAATGACTGCAGGAATAGCAGTGTCCAAATCGATTGCCATATGTAATTCACAGCTCCTTATCGTATATTACTAAAAATTCCTTCACCAACTAGAATATTCATTCTGAATATATATCGGTAATCCCCTATAATTTCTCAACACGTTTTCCACGATTAAAAAACATATTTTGGGAATTACTTGTATACTTTTCAACAGTTTACTTAATATATGCGATTGCTTCTCTAAGCCTATTCTTTTTTACTATAATTATTTAGTATTATAAGGATATAAAAAAAGGAGGTTATCATTTGAAAAGTACAGGTATGACACGTCCCCTAGATGCGTTAGGCCGTATCGTCATTCCCAAAGAAATGCGAATTTCTATGGATTTTAATGTGGGTGACCCCGTTGAGATTTTTGCAGATGAGGAAACCGGTATTCTCGCCTTTCGAAAATATACCGGGGTGACGTGTAAAATGTGTGGTTCAGCCGAACAATTGACTTATTTTAGAGATAGTTTTATTTGTAAAGAATGTATTGAAAGTTTAAAGAAGGGGTTAAATTTTAGCCCTGTCCTAACACCAGCCAAATCGGCTTTAGCCAACGGACAACGGTCGATTAAAGAGTCCAAACGTCTACGGAGATCGACACAGCAGATGATTGAAAGCCTCAAAGAATTAATGCAAAAGCAACCCAATGCAGCACAGCACGAATATGCCAAAATGCTTGAGGTTTCCCAAGCCCGTATATCCCAGCTCAAAAAAATGCTATAACTACAGCTTGCTATCCTACATAGGTATACACCAGAGATTTCATCATGTACAGCTAATTTTGAACCGTGATACGCAGCATCATAGCTAACCGACAAAAAGCAGGAAACACATTTGCGAAATCCTCGAACTAGGTACAAAGAACTACTAGATGACTTGCAAGCGACAACGCCTTATTAATAAGACTATGCCAATTAATAGTAACGCCTAAATTAAACGAAATGATCTTCTCTACGTAAAGAAGGTCATTTCGTTTATTTATTCACATTTTAATGTTGTTTTAACTCATCCAAAATACTTTTACCTGTAAAGATATGATTTTAGTGACAGTGAGTTTCAAAAAAATATCTTATAGGAACTTGCCCATTCCAACAAGTACGTTTTCTAATCGTTCGATAGGATCGCCACAACCACATTTCGCAACCACTAATGAAGTAAGTAATTTGGTTAATTCCGGTACACAGTCTTATATTGATGTTACTCAAATCAGTTAGGCTCAAGGCTCTTATCCAAGTATGCCTGCAATCTGGCGAAGCCATTCTTTACGTGTATCTTCATCGGATTGGGGTACCGACTCGAAAAATATATGATACATAACGTCAAGTCCGCAATATTCAAATATGCCTTTGTCGGTCGTCAAGCGAAGCGCTTGATCCATGCCATTGCTGTCATATTCCGAATGGGATTTCCCTTGTGTATTGAGGATGATGACCTTCTTCCCCTTGAGCAGTCCCATCTGCACTCCATTTACATATTTATAAGCAAATCCGTAAGAGAATACGCGGTCAATATATCCCTTCATAATGGCTGGCATCCCCGTCCACCATATCGGATAAATAAAGGTGACCACCTCTGCCCATTGCAAAAACTTCTGTTCCCGCACAATATCTTCTCCGATTCCTCCAATAATCTCGCTACTGCTGACTACAGGTTGAAAGCCGATATCATATAGATCACGAACCACCACATCATGCCCTTTTTGCTTTAGCCCCTTCAATGCTGTGGTCAAAATTGCATGGTTAAAGCTTTCATGTGATGGATGCGCGTAAATAATAAGATGTTTCATTTTCTTCTCCTCCATTTACTAATAAAATGAGTGATTGATCAATTACTTAGCTTCATACATCTTCATCTAACTGAATCTGCATCAATTCATAGTTCCAATAAAGATACGTTCAGTCAACTTGAAGCGTATGCTGCTCATAAATGTCACCTACGTTGATTGTTAATCAGTTAGTAATTGATCAATCACTAATTGATTGGTCTCAGTATAGTTTATTCCTTTTTATTTCGCAAGTGCTTTTGGTTCAACTTTATATAAAGAATTGTAAAAAGATCTGATCCAAGGCAGTGTTATTATCGCTGTCCAAAGAAAATAAAGTTCCCCAGTTGATGCCCATTAGAGTGTGATGTAGAGCAATCACTTAATATGACTTTATAATGTCATGTTATAAGGTGTATGCTACCGAGTGAGGTGAAGCTTATGCCGTTAAGCAGACATTTTGAAATCGTTTATATGTTACTCCATAAGAAAAAGTGACTGCTGATGAATTGGCAGCGCATTTTGAGGTTTCCACACGAACGATTTATCGGGACATAGATGCCTTAAGCGCAGCTGGGATTCCCATCTACAGCAGTAGAGGCAAGGGTGGCGGAATATCATTGATGGAGGGTTATGTCTTTAACACCTCTTTACTGTCCGAGCAGGAACAAGATGATATCTTAATGGCCCTTCAGAGTGTGGCTACAGCTACCATTCCACAGGTAGAAGAAGTGCTAAGCAAGTTGAGTAGGCTTTTTAAAAAAGAAATGGAAAACTGGATCGAAGTAGATTTTTCGCCATGGGGAAGCCAAAACAGCCAGAGACAGCTATTCACTCTTATACGCAACGCGATAATCACAAACCGTGTTATAAAGTTCCGCTATTATAACGTCGCCGGGGAACAGAGTTATCGTAGCATCGAACCTGCCAAGCTCTTGTTTAAAGATAAATCCTGGTATGTGGAAGGTTACTGTTTAAATACCGAAAGTTATCGTGTATTTAAGATTAGCCGAATGAAAGAGATTGTAGTTACGGAAATTAGTTATGAGCCAAGAACAGTCGTAGCAGCTACAGATACAAAGGTGAACGACTTGCTTCATACCATTGAAGTAACTCTTCACATTTCTGCTCAAGGAGCTTACCGCGTATACGATGAATTTGCCGAGAAAACAATTACTCAGAGGGAAGACGGCTCTTATACCGTCACGGCACAATTTCCTGTAGGCAATTGGTTGGACAGTTATCTGCTGTCCTTTGGTCCCCTCCTTATAGAGGTTAGCCCCGAACAAGTACGTACAAGAATATTGTCTCATTTAGAAACGATGAAAAGAAATTTAAATGTTCCTCTATAATATGACATTATGTAGTCATATTATTACTGCTATGATGAGTTTGAAGTTATCGCTCACAACATACTCACCATAGGAGGTTGAAGAATCAATGAATCCACATAGATCCCTGCCACCAGCAGTAGAAACTTACTTTACATCAGCGAACAAATCCCAGCTTGAAGCATTTACTTCCGCTTTCGATAAAGATGCGTTGATCTTGGATATGACATTAATAATACCATCGTCGTAATTGCGAAGTAGACGGAGACTTTGATAAATCGAATCTTCCCGACCCACTCCTACTTAAACATCAATTTCTAGTAAACAACAATAAAATTAAAGAACTGATTATTACACTTCCATAAAGAAATTAAAAAATAAGAAAGGGAAAACGTATATGCCCGCTTATGTTGTTTTTATACGTGAACAGAGTACCGATCAAACTGAACTCCAACTCTATTCTCAGTTGGCACCGGCAGGTTTGGCGGGACATTCCGTCACCCCCCTAGCAATGTATGGCGCATACCAGGTCCTGGAAGGACCCAATATTGAAGGGCTGGCCATCTTGGAATTCCCCACTTTTGAGGAAGCACAAGCTTGGTACTTTAGTCCAGCCTATCAAAAAGCCCTAAAGCATCGACTGCGCGGAGGGCGGTACCGGGGTATCATTGTCGATAGTGTGTAAGGTTCGCAAAACAAGTGAACTCGGAGTGAAGATACCTAGAGATAGTTCTCAACCCTATTGTCAAAATTAGGAGGAATTATTCACATGAGTTTTCAATTAGAAAGCATTTTAAGTGAGTTTAAAGGCAAAAGGGCCTTGGTCACAGGCGGTACCAAAGGAATGGGAGAGGCTATTGCTAAGAGACTTACAGCTGCAGGTGCTACTGTAATTACTACGGCTCGAACTACTCCAGTTAATTTAGAAAATGCGGACCTATTTATTCCAGCCGATATTAGTACGCCTGAAGGTGTAGATAAAGTGGTAACCAGCGTTCTTGAGCGCCTAGGCGGTGTAGATATTCTTGTCAACAATGTTGGAGGCTCGTCAGCTCCATCCGGGGGAGCTCTTGTCTTGACGGACGAGCATTGGCAGCAAACTTTTAACGCCAATCTGTTTGCTGCCGTCCGTTTAGACCGTGGACTGCTGCCGGCTATGGTGGAAAAGGGTTCAGGTGTTATTATTCATATTTCATCTATTCAACGTCGCTTGCCTCTATATGATGCAACATTGGCTTATGCTGCGGCCAAAGCAGCTTTAACTACTTACAGCAAAGGATTATCCAAGCAGTTTTCGCCTCAAGGCATTCGTATTAATACAGTTGCGCCAGGCTTTATCGAAACGAAGGCAGCACAAAGTTTGATTGATCGGATTGCTGAGACTACAGGCGATCGAGAAAGTGCATTAAAGCAACTAATGGACTCGTTGGGAGGAATTCCAATTGGTCGTCCAGGACTACCAGAAGAAGTCGCTGAGCTTGTTGCTTTTCTGGTATCCGACCGGGCCGCTTCTATTACAGGAAGTGAATATAATATTGACGGTGGAACAGTTCCAACGGTCTAAAACTCAAGCTAAATACGCTTTATCCAAATATTTTTCAGTCTAACACTTTATTTTCATCTGACATTCGCGCAAATAATGAGAAAAAAAAGCCCATCTAATGAGCAGATATACGTAAAACGTATATTATCCATGTCCATCAGATAGGCTTTTATACAGCTATTTACCGTTTAATAACGATCAGCTTGGTTTCCAACATTTCTTCCATAGCGTACTTTACACCTTCGCGTCCAGTGCCACTTTGCTTCACACCGCCATACGGCATATGGTCAACACGGAAGCTTGGTATGTCATTGATCATCACGCCCCCTACCTCAAGCTTGTCCGCTGCATCCAGCGCGGTCGTGATATTACGTGTGTAAATTCCCGCCTGTAAGCCATAAATTGAATCATTCACATGGCTCACAGCCTCATCTACAGAGCTAACGGAATGAATCAGCACAAGTGGGGCAAACACTTCGCGACAAGACACCTTGGAAGTCGGGTCCACATTGAGCAATACGGTCGGCTCCAGAATCCCACCTTCGGCATGACCACCCAGAGCGATTCTCGCGCCTGCTTGGACTGCTTCCTCCAGCCACACACGAACACGCTCGACATCCTTGGCTGAGATGAGCGCCGATACGTCCGTGTCCGGGTCTAGCGGATCTCCGATTTTTAAACGTTGAGTCGCTTCTATAAATCGGGACACGAACGTATCATACAGCTCACCGACAACGTAAATACGTTGAACCGAGATACATACCTGCCCCTGATTGGCAAAGGCTCCACTCACACAACGGTCGATGATCGCGTCCACATCTGTATCACGGTCAATAATAACAGCCGCGTTGGAACCCAGCTCCAGCGTAACCCGCTTCAAGCCAGCCTTGGAGCGAATTTCTGTACCGACTGCCGGGCTACCGGTGAAGGTGATATAGCTGACACGTGGATCAGTGACAAGTACGTCGCCAATGGTTTTGCCATCGCCGCTGATCACGTTAAGAGCGCCCGCAGGCAACCCGGCCTGCTCCAACAGCTCCGCGATCAAGTAAGCTGACAGTGGTGTCTGCTCCGCAGGCTTCAATACAACCGTATTGCCTGCTGCCAGCGCAGGGCCCACTTTATGAGCGACCAAGTTCATCGGGAAGTTAAATGGTGTAATAGCTCCTACTACCCCGACGGGTTCTTTGAGCGTGTAGGCCATACGGCCCTCGCCGCCTGGTGCAGCATCCAGCGGAATGGTCTCTCCGTGAATGCGCTTGGCTTCTTCGGCTGCAAACTTGTAGGTTTGTACCGTCCGATCAACTTCCGCAAGCGCAGCCTTCCATGGCTTGGACGCTTCACGTGCAATGATACGTGCTGCATCCTCACGCTGCTCTTCCAGCAGGTCAGCCAGCTTCTCCAAAATAGCTGACCGCTGGTGGGCTGGCATGACCCGCATCTCTGCACGTGCATCAGAAGCCGCCTGAATAGCGGTCTTGGCATCCTCAGCAGTGGCCTCTGCTACCTCGGCAATGACTTCCCCGGAATACGGTGATTTCAGCGTCGTATATGATGAAGCTGCTTTCCATTCACCGCCAATAAATAAGTGCTGCTGCATGCTTTTTTCCTCCTTTGCTCTATATCAATGTCTCATTTAATACTATTTCACTGTCAGCACTGGACAAGGTGCATGCTGAATCACATGATGACTCACGCTACCCAGGATCAGCTCCGAAACAAGTCCCTGTCCCCGTGTTCCCATAATGATTAGATCTGCCTTTTCCTGATCTGCAATTTTACAAATGAAACTCGCCGGATCACCATGACCTGCCAGCATACGGTACGAAATGCCCTCGTCCTTCAAATAGTCGGCTGCAGGCTCCAGAATATGGCGACCTTCCTCTTCGATCCGCTCATCCACATCAATCCCAACCGGGGGCTCATTCATGGATAAAGTCGGATTTACATGCAATACGGTCAGATGCAGGTTTCCCTGAAGCTGCTTGGATAACGTTTTGGCTGTCTCCAATGCCTTCATAGCGTGTTCCGAACCATCAATCGCAACCAGAATCTGTTTGAATTCGCTCATACTCTTTTCCTCCCCAGAAGTTCAATGTTAGTGTGCATCTACCTGAATATCCTGCATATGTCGGCGACGTACGATCAGCACAGCTACGCCAATCAGTACCATCAATGCTCCAAAATAAAACGGAGTTTCTGCTGCATACCACTCTGACAGCTTCCCTGCAAGCCATGGTGAGATGGCCCCGCCCAAAAAACGCATAAAGCTATAAGCCGCAGATGCTGTGGAGCGCTCCACTGGAGCAGCCTGCATAACAGCGGTTGTAATCAAAGTATTGTTAATCCCCAGAAAAATACCAGCCACAATGACCGCGACAATGACAGTCGTTGGCGAACCAGCTAAAGTCCCAATCGCCATAACACCTAAATCAATGGCAAACAACGTCAGCATGATACTAATGGAAGATACCACGCTCAAGCGTGCTTGAATCTTTGGAGCTACAAACACCGAGGTAAAGGCCAGCATAATTCCCCAACCAAAAAACACGTAACCCAAACCATGCTCGTCTAAATGCATGACATATGGAGAATACGCCATCAACGTAAAGAATCCAAAGTTATATAACAATGCTACAATGCCGAGCGTGAACAAGGCAGGATAACTTAACGCTTTGAATGGGTCCGCAATGGAACCACGTTTTTTCGGCTTTGGAATCGAAGGCAGCATAAACGTAATGAACAAAAAGCCAATAACCATCAATCCAGCTACACTGAAAAATGGACCGCGCCAGGAAATGGAACCTAACTCACCGCCTAGCAGCGGGCCGACTGAAATCCCAAGCCCCAAGGCCGCTTCATACAAAATAATCGCTTTAGCTGTTCCAGAAGTGGACAGACCTACAATCGCAGACAACGCTGTTGCGATAAACAAAGCGTTTCCTAGGCCCCAGCCTGCCCGGTAGCCCACAATTCCGCCAACTGTACTAGCCGTGCCGCCCAGTCCGGCAAACACAATAATAAATAATATGCCGGTTAATAACGTCCATTTGACACCCAATCGACTAGATACAACGCCCGTAATCAGCATCGCAACGCCCGTCACCAGATTATAGCTGGTGAACAGCAGTGACACTTGGCTTTTCGTAGCATGAAGCTGATCGGCAATGGCCGGCAGGATCGGATCGACCAATCCCAGGCCCATAAATGAAATAACACAGGCAAAGGCGACCGCCCATACCGCTTTAGGTTGAGACAGCAAGCCTGAGCGTTCTTTTAACTCTTCAGGTAATGCATGTTGTGAACTCATAATAGGATGTTACCTCCACATCTGAATGTAAATGTTCTTGTTATGATGGGTCGCGCTCAAGTTCCTCATCCAGAAGAACCTTACGTTCACGCACCCTAACCCGCAGCTCCTCCAGCTCTGTCTGGAGCATACGGATACTGTTGATCTTTCCCTCCATTAAGTCCAACTGTTCGTTCAGCGTACGTTCCATATCCTCCAACATGGTCCGTCGCTCGATTGGCTGCAAATGCTCTGTGCGCTCGCGATATTCCTCCCGCTGCCCCTTGAGCATTTCTGCTGCGGACATGTAACGCTGGAGCTCTTGCAAAGAAAAGCCAAGCACTTCCTTGGCACTCACTATTTTTTTTAGTAGATCCACATCCTCCTGAGTGTATAGCCGCATATTTCCTTCACTGCGCTGCGGGGAGGGCAATAAGCCGATTTCCTCATAATAACGAATGGTTCTCTTGGTTAAACCGCTTTGTTTGGCGACCTCATCAATTTTATACGTAACCATGACACCCACCTTATGAAAAAGATTATATATAAATACTACGCCCATATAACGTTAACGTCAACGTAAACTTTTAAACACAAAGAAACCGCCTCTGTTAGAGACGGTTCCTATTTGGGATTGCATGGTCATAGACCCGAAACATCGGCGCTCAAGCCCATGAATATCGCTTTAGATGAAAATAGTACGTGTGATGATAACCAGCAAAATGAAGAGTACCAGAATAACACCAGTGGAAGTAAACATACCGTAACCGCCACAACCACAACCTCTTTCTACTTCACCCATCTTAGAATTCCTCCTCCTTCTGTCGATTAGAACAAATCGCCCGAAATCAAATTCTTGAGCTGAGAATTAGATAACGAATGCTTTGGAAATAATAACGAGCAGAATGAAAAGTACCAGAATCGCTCCTGTGGATGTAAAAGCTCCATAACCAGCGCCTACTCCAGACATGCTGATTCCTCCCTTCATGGTTTACAAAAGCATCTTATGCTTATGCCACCATCCATGATAGGGACAAATGCCGCGCCTGCTGCCCAAATATGGGTTTGGGGTCCAGTTATTCTTCGGATGCGAGCATTCCGTGATACAGGAGATTTCTTGCCTGCTTGGCAAGTACAGACGGGCTTTCACGTCCAGGCAGCAATTTCGTTAACGTCAGCCGTTCTATCAAACCGATCACACATTCTGCTGTCAGTTCAGGGTCAAGTTCCTCACGGCAGGAACCCCATCGTTGTGCCGCCAGCAGATGCTTCTTGATATGCTCCGCCATTTCCGCCTTGATGTGTACCGAGTCTGCCGCCTGGTAAAAACCGACACGAGTGATCGCCGGATTATTAGACAACATGCGAAAAATAGCTTCCAGAAAAGCTTGTCCCCGTCTCAAAACTTCAGCTTCGCTTAGGTCCGGGCCAATCTTCATACTTTGTACCGTCTCATTCACCAAAGTACGGAAGCTCTCCACAAGCTCCTCATACATTTGTTCTTTGCTTTCAAAATGAATATAAAAATCCGGCTGCGTCAATCCTGCACGTGCCGCAATCGAACTTACCTTAGTTTGGTAAACCCCCGTCTGAGCGAACTCTTCAGCCCCCGCTTCCAGTAACAACCGCCGACTTTCCCGACTTCTGACTCCTGCTCTCATCACGGTTTTGCCCCCTTACACCACAAATCTATCGTATTATAAAGTTCCTTTGCAGTAAGAACAACGGGCTTGAGGATGATATATACCTTTCCTTCAAAAGTCCTAATATAGAAGGACTGAATGTTATGGAAAATCAAGGGTATCCCCCTTCAAGGTATAATTAACCAATTAGATGGATGAGCGAGCAGGAATTATTACGCCGAATTTAAATTTTTATACTTGAGAATTTTGTGAAATCCTGACTTTCGATATATATCAGTGATGAGGACCATATTTGCGCATCATTTCAATCGTTATCAGATCATCATCCAGCCCCCGTTGTTGCAAGCCGTTGATAATTTGCTGACGCTCCTGATCTTTAACATTTTGTCCGAATTTAAACTTGGCGGTCCATTCCTCGGGTACAATTTTGATCAGAGCGACCCCTTTCAAACGTGAGGCATACCGAGAATCGCTGGCATCAATCGTGTCATATCCGCCTTCCGGTTGCAGCTTACTCATAAAAATGGAAAATGCTGATGCTTTTTCTTCCAAATCCACTACAGGCTCCGCATGACCACGCACGGTAATACTTTTAAAAAATGAGGTCGCAGGACATGCCATATGTTCATCCGTGAAATAAGATGGAATGAGCGCATATTCTTTGGCAGCTGAAAAAGTAACCCGATTATCCTCTTTCATCCGTTCCATCTTTTCTCCAGCACGGCTACCATGAATATAAAAAACGCCCTTTCCATAAGCGAAATTCAAGGGAACCACACGCGGAAAACCATCCTCGCTGTTCATGCCTAAAAATCCGAAACTTACCTCGCTTAGAAACTGCTCTATTTCCTCTAGTTCTTCTACCGTAAATTCCTTTCTTCTCATAGGGGACTCTCCTTCCATCTATTGACCAATGATACATTTCAGATTATGTTGAAAATGGATTATTAAAAAGATCCAATATGAACGGAAATGACTGGTCCAATATAAGGAGAAGTATGGACATTACGATTGCTTATCAGCGTGCAATTCAAAAATATCATTTGAAATACTTGGCATTGTATCACGCTCTTCGAGAGGGGATTCTCACTGGCTCCCTTGCCAGCGGTACGCGCCTGCCTTCCAGTCGTGATCTGGCTGTGATGTATGGCATTTCGCGCGGAAGTGTTAAAGAAGCATACGATATGCTGTTGGCAGAAGGATATGTGAATTCGGTAGTAGGCAGAGGAACCTTTGTTATGGAACAGACTGCAATGCTGCCAGACGAATCTCTAATCAATCAGCAGAACCAAACCCCGCCTATTGCAAAACAAAAAGCCCCTGCTCTGTCAGCATGGGGACAACGAATAATGCAGCTCGAAAGAGAACGGGCCTTATACTCGGCTCCTGTGTCTGCTACGGATAGAGACGGTGCACAGCAGCCTTTGATTTCTTTTCAAGCAGAAGAAGATGTATTGGAGGGCAGCTCACAGATCGCATGGAAAAGTGCATTGGCTGCCGCTGGCAAGGACCTGCAAAAGCCTTCGGATGACTCGACGCCTGCACCAGTGAACGGTGATAAAGGACTGCGTGAAGCGATTTGCCATCATGTTGGCAGAACACGCGGAATTACGGCTACCCCGGATCAAGTCGTATTATGCAGTGGTTCCATGGAAGTGATCACGTTATTAAGTCAGCTGCTTATTCATGAACAAGATAACATTGTACTGGAGAATCCCTGTTATTCCGGCATCTACCGTGCAGTTACTGCCTCAGGCGGACAGATACACGCTGCTGATCTGGATCAGCATGGAATTATTCCACAGGATTGGGATGCCAAGCTCCTGTTTGTTACGCCTGGACGACAGTTTCCAACCGGTGCTGTATTGCCATTAACGCGCCGTCAACATATTCTGCAATGGGCAGCGTCCAAGGGGGCGTGGATCATTGAGGATGATTATGACAGTGAATTCCGCTGGGCAGGACGCCCCATTGAACCATTAAAAGCACTGGATCGCGCGGAATGTGTCATCTATGTCGGTTCCTTTTCCAAAAGCATGTTCAGCAGCCTTCGACTCGGGTTTGCCATCCTGCCTGTGGCATTAGCTCAAGCGCTGACTGCTGCCAAACGACTATACGATCCCCTGCCGCCTGCCCGCTTGGAACAGCGTGCACTGGCACGTTTTATGATGCGCGGAGACTACATTCGTCATTTGCGGCGGATGACTCGAATATACAGATCACGCTACGACGTATTCCAGCATGAAATACAGCCGTTGAGTGAGCTGTTTCACTGGCAGCAGAACGATTGCGGTCTACACGCCTATGCCATCTGGAAGCATGGACCTGCCCCGTATCATCATTTGATGCAGACAGCACGATTTTATGGAGTCACATGGCGTGATGCTGCTGATTACCAACTGACACCGGGACCTCCTTCAGCCTGCTTTAACTTTGCTCACTTAACGGAGCAGCAGATTATCGAAGGTGTTAAGCGTCTGCGCCAGGCCTGGGACCGTATCAAACATGAGTATCACGGAGCAAAGCTGAGGCTTTAAAAGGGTGCTCCATTCGCACTTTGTATATAGCAAATTAGACTAACGATAAAGAAGACTTGCCCTTTCCATTCCCTCACTCTTTCATATGATGCTAGTAACTTAAAAGAATTGGAGTGAGAGAAATGGCAGTTAGTCCACTTTGTAAACGGTTTGCCGATATATTAAAAGCAACACCTCAAATCATTAACGGAGTTTGTACTGCATCTACAGTCAGAAATAACATCAAGCCGATCATTTTGGGGAAAAGGGCCAGATCCTTTCTTGCCATCCCCCAAGCTTTTTCTTTCGAAAGCATTGGCCGTAACGGAAAAGGTTTATGTCTTGGCGAAACTGTGATTCTGACCGCAGAAATTAATCCGTTTATTTCTCGACTTCGTAACCATGATATCAAAGTGACGGCACTCCACAATCACTGGCTATTCGATAACCCTAACCTTTGGTACATCCACTTTGAAAAAGTAGAAAAGCCGCTTGTTTTCGCCACAGAAGTACGTGACGCGCTTAATGTCTTGACAACGAAGCCTGTACGTCCGGTGATTAAAAAGAAATAAGCTATCAATAAATGCAAGAGATCCGCTTAGGCGGATCTTTTCTTTGTTATGGCTACCTTTGCCCTGAACCCCTTATTTAATCACTAACCCCAAAAGGCCAACAAAGGATGAAGCCTGATGCGGTGAGATGATGCAACCATTCAAGTCTTCTATCTCCACTTGTAATCCGTCAAATTCGCAATCACTGAGATCAATTCCCTTGAGCTTGGCCCCCGACAGGATGGCTTGATCCAGATTGCAACGGGCAAAAGAGGTTTTTTGTAGTGTTACATGATAAAGATCTGCACTTATCAAAGAACAATCCTCAAAACCAACTTGCTTGAAATTAGCAAAACGGAACATCGAATAATCCCCTAGGCAATCCAGAAAACGAACGTTTTGGAGCCTACTTCTCGAAAAATCCGTTCCGAGCAATTTACAATTTCTGAACTCTACCCGATGGATAAAGGAGCCGGAAAAATTAATATTAGACAGATCGCATTTATCAAAAATGATGTCTGTCCATTCACTTTCCGGCAATGATGATTCCATGATGGTGACATTTTTGAAGACCATCTTCTCTAATGAAACCTTAACTGCTTCCATATTGTCCAAAATAATATCCTCTACAGACCCTGTACTAAGTTCGTCTTTGGATCGTATGGAGCGTATTTCTTCATTTAATACGGGTAAGTCCGCAGGAATCTTCGGTGACTCCATTTTATTTTTCATTATAGCTCTACCTCCACTATGAATAGATTTCTAGGATATCTATATGAATCTATTTTCTATCAATTCTCACGCATAGGGTAGCAAAAGTATATTTGACACATATATTAACATGTGAGCACACTCACGAACCTTTGTTAGGAGGTTGATAGCATGGCAGTACAGCTATCTAATCAAATATTCTCCATCTCAATCGGGGATTATGGGGATATCTCTTCCTTGCGTCTGACAGGAGACACCTTCAATACGAATTATGTCATGAACGGCTCTAACGCACCTAAACAAAATACGTCAGATCATCAGTGGCTGGGTGAACTCATGTTCACCTATCGTCTCGGTAACGGGGCGTGGACTCGGGCATGGACAAGCAATTCTGCTGATGTGCGCCAGATCATCTCTTCTGGTAACAGCGTCCAGGTATCCTATCAAAATTCCTCCAACCCTCAGGGAATACGCAACTTCACTTTACAAGAAACCTATTCGTTGGTTAACGACTATTTACATTGGCAAATGAAAGTAACGAATACTTCTAATCAAGCACTGGAAATCGGAGATTGGGGGCTGCCGCTTCCTTTTAACGAATACTGGTCCGGTGGCAATAATGAACAAATCTATGAAACCAGGGTACTCTCTCACTCCTTTGTAGGTCATCACAGTTCCTTTATTACAGCTGGACGACCTAGCGGCATCGGACCGTATATCCTGCTGCTACCTGATGCCGCAACGGGTGCTGGTCTCGAATATCAGGACCACTGGAGAGTCGAGGAGCATCCTGGCAGTACATGGGCTATGGAGCAAGGCGGCTGGTCTGAGGGACTGAATGTGTTCTATATCCACTCCAATGTCATCAAAAGCACCAACCGTGGTTATATCGGAAGCACCAGTCTGTCGCTGGCCCCTGGTGAAAGCAAAACGTATGCCTTTAAATTCTACAAGGTAACGGACGAGCAGGCTGTAAAGGACAGGCTATACAGCGAGGGGCATGTAGATGTGACCGTGGTTCCGGGTATGATTGTCCCGACCAATCTCAAAGCTAAATTCGATCTGCATACCCGTAAATCCATTACCTCTGTCACAGCGCAGTATCCCTCCGAAACGACCATCAGCTATTTGGAAAATGCCCCTACAAATCACAAAATATATGAGCTTACACTGGGACGATTGGGTCACAACAATATTACAGTAAATTACGGTAACGGCGAAAAAACCGTTCTCCAGTTCTATGCCATTGAGCCGGTTGACACTGCACTTCAGCGTCACTCCACCTTCATGGTTAACAGCACCCAATGGAACATACCGGGAGACCTGCGGGACAAGGTGTTTGACGACTGGATGATGCAATATAAGGCCAAACGCAACAGCTTTAATGGCTACTGGGGCTGGGGTGATGATTGGGGATTAACTCACGGCCAGTTTCTAGCGGAGAAAAATGTCCAGAAGCCCGTGGCGTCTGAGATCAAGGCTGTCGATGATTATCTGGAGGTGGCTATCTGGACGAATCTGATGGAAGGCCATCATACCGATTATTTGGTCCCTGATTTCCTGATGCCACAACCTAATACGACACCAACATACCGGGGCTATGCCTATCCGCATATTTACAATACGTTTTTCAGCATGTATAAACTTGCCAAGTTGTATCCCAGCCTGGTCAGCTATCGCAATAGCAAAAACACATATTTGCTACGTGCTTATCGTATTTTTAAAGCGTTGTATGAAGGTCCTGTTGCTTATAACTGGAACACAGGGCTTATGGGTGAGCTGACCACACCTGATATGATTAAGGCGCTTCAGGAAGAAGGATTGACTACTGAGGCTAACGACATGATTGCCAAAATGGCTACCAAGTACAACAATTTCAAAAACACCACCTATCCCTATGGCTCTGAGTACAACTATGACAATACAGGCGAAGAGGCGGTATATACACTTGCCAAAATGAACGGCAATACGACAATGATGAGCAAAATCAATGCCAAAACACGCGCTGCACGCGGTCATATGCCTGTCTGGTACTATTACACCGATCCGGTCACAATTACCGGAGAGAATTGGTGGAACTTCCAGTACACCACTTCTCTGGCGGGCTATGCGATGGATGACTGGACACGTCGTTATTCGTCCAAGCCTGAAGTGGACCAGCGCCTATCCTATGCCGCCAAACTGGCGAACATCGGGGCGATTAATTCGGGACAGATCAGCCCGGACCCTGCCAATATCGGGGCAGTATCGTGGACATATCAGGCAGGTAAGGGCAATTACGGCGCCCTTGGTCTGGACGGCGGCCCTCTCTTTAACGGATGGCGCGGCATGTCCGGGGAAGCCGATCTGGGGCTGTTTGGAGCCATTAAAATCCTAAGTTCGGATGTTGCTGTGGATCCCATATTCGGATTGTTCGGTTATGGCTGTGACGTTACAGAAAGCAATAACAGCTATACGGTTACTCCAAAAGACGGCGTATTCCAACGTCTGCATCTGATTACCCAGAAGCTGAGTCTGGAGTTGAATCGGGACCAATATACCTTGGCCGTCGTGTCCAAATCCAAGAACAACATCCGTCTGATGTTGAAAAATACGACACCAGGCACAGCTCATACTACTACTGTGACAATAACCGGACTCGCGACAGGTACGTATGACGTACTGGTAGACGGCACAAAAACCGGCTCAGTCACTGCTGTTAACAGTGCTGCGACTACAACCAGCCTGAATATCGGTACGGCAGCCAACTACGATATCCACATTCAGTCCAGTACAGGCAATCCAGCTCCCGCTGGGGACATTATAGCCCATTATGAATTTAACGAAACGGCCGGATCAACCGCAGCCGATTCGTCAGGTTATGGGCAGCAGGCCAGTGTAATTGGCGGCTCGTGGAGCGCGGGGCGGAATGGCAATGCCCTGCGCCTTAACGGTATTGGCGCCTATGCCAGCCTGCCCGGCGGAATAGTTAGCAGTTTAAATGACTTTACGATTGCAGCATGGGTACGAGTGAACACGCATAATGGCTGGGCTCGTCTGTTTGATTTTGGAGCAGGAACAGATCGGTATATGTTTTTGACCCCGAAGGCCGAAGGGACAGGTATGCGTTTTGCCATCACTGTCTTGGGGAACGGAGAGGAACAGCAGCTGAACGCCCCGGAACTGGCGACAGGGGTGTGGAAGCATGTCGCAGTGACTCTGTCAGGCACTACGGGAATTATGTATGTGGACGGTATAGAGGCGACACGTAACACGGGTATGACGCTGAGACCTTCCAACCTTGGACTGACAGATTGGAACTACATTGGGAAATCCCAGTTTGATGATCCTTATCTTAACGGTGCAGTAGATGAGCTGATCATTTACAACAGAGCTCTGACTGCTCAGGAAATCAGGGGCTTGGCCTCGGCAAGCAGCACCATTACAGCCCATGAATTGAGAGTCCAAGCATATGCTGAAGGGGCCGATTAGAATGTAATTATAAATTTAATTTAATGCATTCCTTTCATGCCATTAACGTTTTAGATTGTGAATGATTTGTATTATGAATGATTCGTACCGTGAATCATTGGCGTCGTAAATGATTGGTATCGTGAATTATTTTTGCGGGTGCTTCCCATCGCCTCCGCCCCGGATTTCTTATCTTAATTCTGCAATCAGGGGAGAAATCCGGGGAGATGATGCTTCCGAAGCGAGCCTTCCTATGGAAAGCTGGTAAATCGACCACTTTACCGAGGGGTCTAGCCGTAGCTCTTCCATCTGCAGAGCAATTAGCTTCGTCTAATACGTGTCGTTCTTGGTCTTAAGCGAACGAGCTCCTCACTGGTGAGTTGTCTAGTATAGGAACGAGGGGAAGATCCTGTATCTACCCTGAGCACCCTGCCTGCCCCGCTGGGGCGGGCTACTCGTGTGTTGAATACCTGCATGACCCACTGCACTGGAAAGGCTATGGATAAGCGACCATCTGCCGTGCCTGCATAGTTGACCGCGGCTGCATAATTATCGGACTGTCTGAGCCATACAGAGCCGGAATCCCCGGGTAGTGATACAGGAGTCGTACCTCTAATAACCGTCTGATCTTCGAAGGTCAGCAGGCCCAACTCACCACCATAATTGATTTGCAAGTCCGTATAGACGGACTCTACCGTGCCATTAACCCGCCCGCTCGTACGCCCTACCTTCTTCAATCTTTCTCCTATGCGATAGGCGGTAACATGACCCGGAATCGCTCCCACTGTAGCATAACGGGGATTGAGCAGGTTGTTGCGGGTCGGAAGCGAAAGCGCTGCATCAATCAGGTTCGTTCCAGTGGGATTTAAGCGTACGTAACGATACAGTCGTCCTATACGATCCTGGGCAACCGTCCCCCATCGGCTCCGCCTGGCTGAATTGTAGCCTCCCGATTGTCTGTATTGGAGGGATTGAGCACATGGTTATTGCTTAAAAGATAGCGTGTAGCCGGCGCTCCAGTTGGGGCAACGATAAGTCCGGTTGTACCAGAGCCTTCAATCGTCCCGACACTGTAGCCGGCGATGACCGGGCGGATGCGCACTTTGTAGTCCGTAGCATTAGCCCTGATTTTTCCAGTCTTTACAATTCGGACAGGAACGTTCGATTTCTTCCCTAAGGCAGTGGCCGACAAGAGTCCAGTAGAGGCCGACGCTAGACGGTCCGTGTACACAATGACAGCGGCTCCCCTTTTGGGATGGGCAGGGTCCCTGTAGCCTACGCCAATGCCGTGAACACCGGACATTTTTAAGACTCGCTTGGCCATCCGCTTTTTCACCTGAAGCGCGGCCGAGAAGGTAGCCAACATAATCATCTCCTTTTACATTCAGATGAAATATTGTATGGCTAAGGCCGCTCTGCGTTCCATTTGATCTTACGATCGCTGTTGCTTCTCTAGAGCCAAATGAACCGCTGCGCTACCGAACTCCGTATCGAACTATATATGAAGAGATTACAAAATATGGTATAATCACTCGCGAAATTGGCATTCGATCATTTGATTCTAATGTTCGAGGAGGTATTTCATGTTTTCAATGATATTGACATACAGCATACAGACAATTGTAATTTTACTGATTATTTTCACAGTGTTGAGAAACAACAGAAAGAAAATAGGCCAGGGATCACTTTCACTGCTGCTATCTCTTCTTGGCATGGCTGTTTCTTTTGAATTTGGCGATTACATATTCGGAGACCAGTTGCTTTCCTTTTTAGGAATGTCAGCATGGTCCAATCCTGTTAATAATACTGGGTTCCATTACACTATTTTTGTATCGAGTATTTTTTTTATTCCTAGCTTAATCATTGGATATAAAAATTCTGAAGATTTTGGAGCTCTTATTGGAAGACGAGTTTCTAGTATTTATCTATTTATAATCATCATTTCGCTTTTATTTTTCATAATAAGCTGTTTGTCGAAGTGAAAGTTAGATGTGTGGTCATTCCAAAATAAGAGGCCTTTCTATAATTGAACTGATCTCTGTTAAGTAGACCGTAATAAAAAAGCAACCTTAAGCAGCCTAAGTCCGATATTCATACGGTCTTAGGCTGTTTAATTTCTGTTAGAAACAATGGTGTGTAGAAATAGATGGAACGTCAAGTGTGCGAGTATGAATTCTCTATATAGTACAAGAATAACAATAATTGCAATCAAAATTCATAAGAGTGAATTAAAAATTCATAAAAATGAACCGGAAATATTTTCTTTTTCACATACTTAGCCTCTACCACTGTTTGCAGAAATTGATAGTTTATTGTTATATGAAATAATTTTTACTTCAATAGAACTATTTTAGTTTTTTTCCTTGCAGTCGATATAATTGAGGATTCGCTAAAAAGCCCTTTCTTATAGGAAGATGGGATCAACTCGCTAAAAATAATGTACGTTGTGATTGATAGTAAAAGTCAACCAGCCGATCCGAGGAGGTAGTGTACTAGAACATTTTTCACTTAACACACCTTATCTTGCGTTAACCGATAGCAAGATATAAAACATTAGGAGGATAACCAACCAATATGAATTCATTCAAGAAAACGAAGAGCTTGATTACCGCCCTGACCGGGGCTGCGTTATTATTCGCGCTACCGATGACGGCAGACGCGGAGAGTAATATCAATTATACTGGCATGTTCCTGGGCTATGACGGAAGTGTAGACACCAGTCCTGTCCAGACCTACAACCCTGACATCGTCTCTTATGATCTGCTGAACTGGAACTACGGGGGAAGCGATGCAGCCTCCATTACCTCCCATAGCGCCTCAGCCATCCAAGGCTTAGGTAAAATCGTTACCATTTCTACCCACATGCCCAATCCCCAGGGTGGAAATGTAAACGCCCCGATGTCTGATTCCGATTTTAAGATCTTGGCCAATACAGACATTTCATCCATCAATTCATCCAGCCCCGTATGGCTGCAAAATTATAAGGCTCAGATTGACAATGTTGTGACTAGCCTGCAAAAGTTTGACTCATCCCCCGTCTACTACAGACCCTTCCATGAAATGAACGGAGGCTGGTTCTGGTGGGGAAACAAGAACACGACAGACTATAAGAACCTGTACATCAATCTGTACGATTACATCGTGACGACCCATGGCATGTCCAACGTCAATTTTGTCTATGCTCCAAATAAAGGAGCCAACGCGGCCGCTTATTATCCCGGCTCCAGCTATGTCACTTGGATTGGCATCGACGCCTACAGCGACGATCCATCCAATGACAATGAAATCAAGATGGCTTACAATGACATCAAAGGACTTGGCAAAACTTATGGCTTCTGCGAGATTGGACCAGCCGTGGGCGGCGACCATGTGGATCGCAACAATAATCAGCTCAAGGAATTCGATTATTCGCTTTGGAGCAATGCCCTGAATGAGATCTATACTGGAGCAAGCTTCTTTATCACCTGGGACGGTGCCTATGCTCCGCAGAACAATACGAATAGCAGCACGCTGTTTGCGAAGTAGAGCTCATAGTAAGCGTCCGGCTCCCGGTTCGGCAGCAAGGCATCATACGTGTTATTCCAAGAAGACAGCAAGGTCCTGGAAGATTAGGACGTCATCAAGCACGACAAAAAAGCATGCCCTTATGAACTGAAGTTTCCCTATCAAGCAGCCAATTATTAATAAGCCCTATTTAAACAGCCTGAGTCCCATATTCGTAGGGACTCAGGCTGTTTAGTCTCTTTTGAAAACGTTCGTGGTTAAGAAAGGATTTTTTTGGCAATGAGAAGCACAGCTTATCCCTTAACTGCTCCCTCCGCAATGCCTTCCATAATGAATTTTTGAAAAAAGGCATAGATCAGAATAACCGGGATGGAGGTCAGCACGAGCGCGGCCAGAATGAGCGACCAATCCTTGTTGTATTCTCCAAACAACATATTGGTCGAGAGAATCAGGGTGTAATGGTTCACATCCGTCAACATCAAAAGTGGAAGTAAAAAGTCATTCCAAATCCACAGGAAATCCAAAATGGCAATTGTGACGGTGATCGGTAGCAGCAAGGGAAATATAATGCGAAAGAACGTTTGGAATTCATTGCAGCCGTCCATTTGCGCGGATTCTTCCAGCTCACGCGGGATGGATTTGACGAATCCATGATACAAAAAGATGGCCATGTTCACGCCCAAACCGATATAGATCAAAGCCAAGCCGTACGTACTGCCTTGAACAGACAAATCTTTTGCCATTCGTGTAAGCGGTATCATTATAGAGTGAAAAGGCACCAGCATGGACGCAACAAACAGAAAGAAAATCGCACTGCTCAGTTTTCCACTTGTACGAGACAGCTTGTAGCCTGCCAGTGCCGAACAGACCACGATCCCGCCAATGCCGATAAAAGAAATAATCGTAGAATTCAGAGCGCTGTTCAGCAAATGGGTCTGATGAAAGGCCTGGCTGTAATTTTCAAAGTGAAGCTTCGTCGGCAGCGCCGTAAAGGATGCAAACATCTCACCCTGTGTTTTAAACGAATTAATGACCGCCATGTAGATTGGGAAGAAGGACACGACTGCGCCCACGCACAGCATCAGCGTGATCAGCAAGGAATTAGCCTTTTTCAGCCTCATGCCTCCACCTCCCTCTTCTTCATGACACGCAGCTGGATCAGAGTGAAGATGAGCACAATGGCGAACAAAATAACGGATTTAGCACTCGCATAGCCATAACGGAAATTATTCGAGAAGGCCTCCTCATAAATGTTCATCGTAATTACCTGTGTGCTGCGTCCCGGTCCTCCGCCAGTCAGTCCATACACAACCTCATACACCTTGAAAGCACCGTTAAGTGTCAGGAAGAAACAGATCGTAATCGCGTGGGTAATCATCGGCAGCGTCACACTTCGCAATGTCTGAAATGCGTTCGCTCCATCAATAATAGCAGCCTCCTTCAAGCTTTGTGGTACACCCTGAAGTGCAGCCAGATAGATGATCATCATATATCCCACACCATTCCAGAGCGAGACAATAATGATGGAGAAAAAGGATACTTTCGGATCGCCCAGCCATGATTGACCTAAAAAGGCGATGGCCGTCTTTTCAGCAATCTGCGGCAGCACGGAGGAAAAAACGAATGTCCACATAAATGCGCTAATAATGGTACTGATCATATTGGGCATAAAAAATATCGTCCGAAAAAATCCTTTGCTGCGTGTGCGTGATTCAATCAACACTGCCAGTACTAGCGCAAGTACATTTTGTAGCACGATCATGACCAGCACGTATTTAAGTGTAAGCCAAAGGGAATTGAGAAAATCGGGGTCTTCCTTCAAGGATTCCACAAAGTTCCCCAAGCCGATAAAGTTGTAATTGGGATTCAATCCGTTCCAGTCTGTAAAGCTGTAGTACATGCCGCTGATCGTTGGAATAAGCAGGAAGATGGCGTAAAAGATCAGTGCCGGGGCAGTAAACGTCAGCAGCATGACGTATTTTTTGTAGATTTTAAAAGGCATGGAGTCTCTCCCTCCCGATGTCATTCTGTAGGTTCCCGCTACTTGTTTACTTTGTTATACGATTTCCATGCCTTATCCAGCGCCTTAATGACGTCATCCTGCGAGAGCTGACCAGCATAATAGGATTGTAGCGACTTGCCTGCCTCGTCCTTGACCGCCTGCGGGATGGATGGATCTTGGTACGACTTGCCTGCTTTCACATATTCGGTAGCGTCATTAACCCAAGGATAGCTTTTAAACGTATGGACTTTGGAGATAGGGTTAAATTTCAATGCTTCATAGAACGCGCTGGAATCCTTGTCGTCCAACACATAGTTAACAAAATCGAGTGCAACCTCCTTATTCTTGCTTGTAGAGGATACAGCCAGCGAAGTCGAAGTCGACAAATTGATCAAGGTCGCATTTGGATCGTCATTAATCGGTAGCGGGGCTACTCCAAAGTCCATCTTCGGATCCGATTTTAAAATCGTTTCCGCAAACCACGGCCCCTGAATCCACATCGCCGCTTTACCTGAGGCAAAGGCCGCCGACCCATCATCCCCGCCAATTTCCAGCGCCTTATCTGTACCATTACTGTTCACCAGATCAATAATATCGAACATGCTCTTCATTTCCGAGAATGAGCCTTTGTCCTGATTCATCCGTTCGATAAAATCCTTATTCTGTGTGTTCATCATTGCACCTGCAGTGAGCGGCACGAACAACTGTGGAATCCAGGATTCCTTGTAGGACAACAGGAACGGTTTCACATGATTCGCTTTCAGCTTCTCGACGACAGCCTTCATTTCGGTCAACGTTCCCGGCGGCTTCAAATCCAAATCCTTAAATATCTTTTTATTGTACAAATAGCCCCAGGAGATCGTTTCCAAAGGAACCGCTACAACCTTGCCGTCTTGAGTTGTCACCGAGGGCTTCACACTGTCCATCAATTTGCTGACAAATGGCTGACCGGACAAATCCTCCAAGTATCCCGCTTTGTAAAACGGTGGAATTTCATTCACCGCATGCAGTGCGAATACGTCCGGTGCATCGTTGGATGCGAGCCTTGTCTTCAAAATTTGTGCGGCATTGTCAGCAGGCGGCATCTCCAGTTGAACGGTAACGTCGATATTTTTATCTTTCTTCTCTTTGGCTACAAACGCATTAATGTATTTATCGTAGTGTTCTTTCAAACGGGGCTGAGCAATAAACATTTTGAGATTTACGGTTTTGCCGTCTCCACTGGCACCGCTGCTGTCACTGCCTGAAGAATTCGCTCCACATCCGGCCAACAACGTGCCAACCAGCATCGTACTCAATACACCTTTCCACATCTTCATGCAAAATGACCTCCCCTAAGTTGAAAATAACGATTTTGTATACGCTTTCATTATAGGATGGGAGACCACTTCTGCCATTGGACACCGTTAGCATATTGAATTGGATTTTTTTAAACTTCCTTTCTCATTTCACCGGGGGCCATGCCAAAATGCTTTTTAAATACCCGATAAAAATAAGACACATCCTCGTACCCAGCCATCTCTGCAACGGCTTTAATTGAAATCTGTTTATTGGCCAGCCATTCCCGCGCCTTTTCCATTCTCCGTTCTACAATGTAGTCCGTTACATTCTGACCGTACTCCTGCTTAAATACCTTGCTCATATACTCTTTGCTCACAAAAAAGTTTTTCGCCAACTGCTCCAGTGTGATCGGCCCTGCATAGTAACTATCGATATACCGCCGTACCTCCTCCAAATTCAGCTTGTTTTTGTATTTCCGCTGCCGAATCAGCTGATCCAGTTCCTGAACATAGCATGACGATACGAATTCCAGCGCATGTTCTACAGAAGATAGAACAGCCTGCGAAAGCGGAAATCCACCCTTTGCCGTAGAAGTATTCAGCCCGTTATCCGCTGACAGCTCTTTCAGCAGAGAAAGCAGCTCTTGCACCAGCCTGCCCAGCATATGTGGAGTTGGTGCTCCATAACTCTCCAACTCCTGCACAACCTGTCTGCATGTTAAGTTCACCCCATCACGATTCAGCTCATTAAAATAAAGACGCAGCAGTTGCTTATACCGGGTTAACTTGTGAAAAAACTCATAATCCAGTTCTGTTGCTTCTGGTTGCTGTTCGGCCAACTTGACCTCCAGATCGTTTTTGCATTTGAGCAGCACCACATTCAGCTCGACAGGATTGACAGGCTTCAGCAAATAATCAATAGCCTTGTAACGGATCGCATGTTTGGCATACGCGAAGTCATCATATCCGCTCACGACAATGATTTTCACATCAGGATATTGGTTATTTAGCGCTTGCAGCAGCTCCACTCCGTCCGCACCTGGCATGTGCATGTCCGTAATCACAATGTGGGGAGCTAACTCCCCGACCAGCCTGAATGCTTCATCTCCGTCCTCTGCCTCACCCACCACCACCATTCCAAGCTTTTCCCATGTGCCAAATGTCTTCAAAATATCGCGGTTCCACGGCTCATCGTCAACGATTAATACCTTGATCATACTTTGCCCTCCTCTGCTGAGGTGAATGGAATACGAATAGTGACACATGTACCGACTCCCTGCTCACTATCTATCGTCACTCCGTAATGCACTCCAAAATTCATCCGTATACGTGAAGACACATTGCTTAATCCAATATGACTGCCCTGCGCCCAAATTGGTTCCTCCGATGCATTTTCCAGCCTAGCTCGAACTTTTTCCAGCTTGTCGGGGGGCATACCGTTACCATTATCGCTGACCGTAATGCACACATCTTCTTTCATAATCTCCACGCGGATTGCCATTCGCCACGCCCCTGCCTTGCGATCAAGACCATGCTGAAATGCGTTTTCCAACAATGGTTGAAGCGATAGCTTCGGCAAACGAATATCCATTGCCTGCTCTTCTGTCTCCACCTGAAATACCAATCTTTGCGGAAAACGACGCTGCTGGATGCGCATATAATGTCCCACATGATCGAGCTCTGCACGCAGAGAGGCCATATCCTGAGGCTCCCTCACCACGTAACGGAACATCTCACTCAGCGAACGAATGACTTCATAGGTATCCTCCGGCTTTTGGGAAAACACCATACTTCCGATCATTTGCAGCGTATTTTGCAGAAAATGAGGATGAATCTGCGCCTGGAGCGCTTTCAATTCAGCCGTCTTTTTTTGCAAATTGATACTGTATTCTGTCTGGATATGTTCACGTATTCGGCCTGCCATCCCATGCAAACTTCTTTCCAGCAACCCAATCTCATCCGGTCGTATACTTGGTTCTCCAACCGGTCCCTTGATCATATCCAGTTCCTGCACCGAACGCGCCAAACGGACAATCGGGCGTGCGGTCCGCCATGCGATGAAAATAGCGATGCAGATGGAAACCATGATTGAAATCACGCCTACGACAATACCATACAGCATGGTTGAAAAGGCACTGTGGTTAATGGAGGAAGTCGGTATGATTTTGACCAGTTTCAGTCCAACCACATCCAGATCATTGTAGAACACATAATGATCGGCAGTTTGAAGCATCCCGGGACCCGGCTTAACGTCACGAAGAGCAGCCTGCACTCCTGCAGGAGAAGGCGATTGCCGAGCCTGCACTGGATACATAACTCTGCCATCCCTATCTGTAATCAACACTTGATGCTGATCCCATCGTCCCAGCAGACCCAGCGTCTGATCGAATTGTGACCACAGCACCTCCAATGAAATAGCCCCCGTCTGCTTCTGGTCTTCAAAACGCCGAATACTGCGTGTCAGTGTAAAGCGTTCCGGGTCAGCGGAGCTTGGTCGAATCGAATAATCCTTATTCGCTTGCCACATCTCAGCATACTGCGGGGGAATACCGCCCACTGTCGTAATTTCATTTTGCATACTATTGAAGGTGAACACGGTTTGCGATTGCTTCAAATATAGCTGAATACCGATGACATGACTCCCGGCTGAATAATACACATTCGCCAGCGTATTCAGCATTTTTCGCTGGGCATTAAATTGGCTAGAAAGATTGTCAGGCTCTCGTTCATTCAAATAATCGCTTAGATCAGGGCTGATCTGAATGCTGTAAATCAGATGATTCAGACGATCTAACTGGTCGCTGATATAAATGCCCGTCCATTTCATGTTGGACATGTTCGTCTCGACCACTTCGGTTTCCATAGACGATCTGCTTTTCTCCGCAGCCAGCACCGTGACAGCAATGACCGGCAGCACAGATAGAACAATCATCGTCAAGACTAGCTTGAGCTGAATGCTACGTCGATACGGGGCCATCAGCGCCCGAAACCAGCGGATTGCTCGGGTTGGCATAGCGATGCACTCCTCTATTCAGCCATATGCGAAAACGCCCCGCAATTCGCAGGGGCGCTTCACTTGCCGGATACTACCGGCCGATACTATATAAAATGATTCGTACGTCGGTTTCAGCTCACTATTCATCATTTACGCTTCTTCGATAATTATAACACCCCAAGGCTCCAATTGGAGCATTTGTCCTTGGGTAACCCTCTGCTCTCCGATCAGCTCCTTGCCGTCTCCGTGCGGATATATCACCGAGCCTGCTTGTTCGGAATAGTTAAAATAGTACCGGGTCGTTCGCCCCAAATCATTCGTACCGGATTTGACAATGATCGGATAAGAAGCTTCCTGATCTAGTCCCCATACGCCTGCCTTTTTGGCTACAGAGCTTAATAATTCGCGGATGACCGCCGAACTGACGATACAGCCTATGTAGGTCGCCGTGCCCTGACCATAGCGATTTTGCGTAATCGCGGCATATTTGCCCCAATGCGGGTGATTATAATAAGCCAATACTTCCGCAGTCGTTGGGGTAATCAGCTCCATCCACGTATCTACCTGATTGTCCTCTGCTGCCACTTTAAAAGGATTATCCTTAAGCGTCACGTTCTTTGGCTCCACAAACAAGCTGTAATGAATGCCGCAGGCTTCGCTAATCACACCCGGCTGCTGGGAAGTTCTTACCTGCACATGCTCATTCGTAAATCCGCTTCGGGATGTGTAAACTACATGACCGCCTTGTTCGACATAGCGGTTCAGCTTCTCCAGCAGTGTATCTGGCGCAGAATAGAGGCTCGGGACGATCAAGAGATCGTAGTCATCAAACGATTCCGTACCCGGATGGATAATATCTGTCCCGATATTCAGCTTGTACAGCTCGTCATACAAACGGCGTACGATATCGTTGTAATTCAATGGACTGTTCATATTAAACTTGAACCAGCTAATGGATGTCAACGCTTCGTTGCTGACCAGGATGGCTGTTTTATTTTTCTTTTTCAAATTGACCAGATGTGGGGATAATCTCGCAAAATCCTTCCCTATCGTCTGTGCTTCCTCATACACAGGATTCGGTTCAAAATCATGGCTGAGCAGACCTTTCCAGTAGGTTTCGAAGGAATTATGAATGGAATGCCAGTGCCAGTAAGCTACCATATTGGCCCCGGAAGCCAGATGGCTGAACGCTTGCAGTCGCAATTGTCCCGGATAAGGAACCCAGTGTGTAAACGCCTGCGCCTCCGTTTCCAGCACCAGGTAATTATTCTGTTTTGTTGAACGTGCCACATCACCACCAAAGGAAATCTCAATTCCAGTCAGATCATCCTGGGATGGATGGTAAATATCTACACCTGTCACATCAAACGCTTGAGATGCAGCAAAGTGATCCACATCCGGCTGAATCCCAAAGGAATGACCTCTCCACTCAAAATCAAAATTTTGCGTAACGAATTGGTCTGCCCGCTTATATTCATTGACAAGCGCAACCTGCCAGGCCAGGAAGTCCGTTACCAGCTTGCGCTGGAATTGGGAAAAGGCTGCGCCCAAGCTTCCATTAATCGTTCCGGCCACCGAAGGGAAGTCCTCCCAGCTATTAATGCGATTGCTCCAGTAATCCAAGCCAAATTTGCGGTTCAGCTCATCCAGTGATTCAAACCGCTCCCGCAAATACTTCACAAATTGTAATTGCACATTGGGACCGCTCGTATGGTAATGCTTCGTCTCATTGTCTGTCTGAAAGCCGATGACCGCCGGATGCTGACTCACCCGTCCAATCAGCTTGCGTATAATTCGCTCAGCATGGAACAGGTACACCGGATTCGTAATGTCCATAATCTGGCGAGCTCCGTATTTGCCCGGCCCCTGAGGCGTTGTCGCCAATACATCGGGATGCTCCTTCACCAGCCATGTGGGCACAGCATAGGTCGGCGTGCCCACTATGACCTCAATTCCTGCCTTATGCATGGCGTCCAGCACCCGATCCACAGAGGTGAAATCAAACACTCCGTTCTGTGGTTCATGCGTACTCCAAGTAGATTCGGCTATCCGCACCACGTTAATTCCCGCATCCTTCATCATTTGGATATCCTGGTCCAAACGGTCATAAGGCATATATTCATCATAATAGGCAACACCGTACAGCAGCTTTTTCATCGAGTCGTCCTCCTATAAGTTCATGGTAATTGTCATATCCCACTTCGCCTACTCCGTTTCCAATGGGATTTTTTTCGTGTTCAACTTATATAGCTTTGTTTCAAATACCGTGGCTGTTATGCGGCTTTTTCAGGGATGGAACAGATATCGTATTACCAGCAACATCCTGCTTCGTGAGATCCGCCTGCTGTTGATTTTTTTTGGCACTTGCTAGCCAGCCCTCTACGTCTTTTTCCTTAATCTTGTATAGCCATGCGAACAGGCCTGCCGTAATCAATGCTCCCACACCAGGCACTACCGCATAAAGCGCGAATATCCACGTAAGCACCTGTCCGGTCTGCGGTACATTCGGAATGTAGCCGGCAAAGGCAAGCGCATAGGCCACAATTCCACTGGCTGCTGCTCCCCCCAGTTTTCCTGCAAACGTTTGGGTAGCAAAGGCGGTTCCGCTGGCACGCACCCCTTTTTTGAATGCGCCATATTCCACGCAATCGGCGGTAAACATCGGCACCATAAGCTGCGGTGCGGAACTGAACAGGCCAAAAAGAACTGCAAATACGCATACTACAATGGGGTTGCTGTAACCGATCGCAAATAAGGACAGGCCTGTAGTAAACAATCCAAGCAAGCTGATGACATTCACTTTCCACTTGCCAAATCTTTTAATAATCGGCGGTAAAATTAATGCGGTGAGCAGCTGCACACCCAAGGAAATGAACATGAGAATTGAAATATAGATAGGATTTTTCAAGTTATATAAGGCAAAGTAGCTGACGACAATCCCTTGCAGATTGGTCATGGACAGTGTCATAAACGACATCAGGTAAAATAAAAGCTGCTTGTTTTGCATGGGATACGTCATAATCTGCTTGAGCGTAACCTTCTCTGCCTTGTTGGAATAACGCTCTTTGACATTAAAGCGAGTAAAGTTCATTAAAATCAAACCTGCTACAGCAACGATTAGCGCCAAAATTGGCCAAGATATCTGATTGGCTATAGCTACCGAAGACGAGGAGATGACCATAAAGGCCAAGAAGACCATCGTCCGGCCTCTGGACATTAATAGATCACGTTCATGCGTATTTTTCGTCATCAGTGTAGCCAAGCCAAAACCAGGCGCATCGCTGATCGTGTAACACATTTCCCATACCAGATACGTGACGGCAATATAAATCACCTTGACGGTGAGTGACGCGTCACTCGGAACGAGAAAAATAAGTACAGTAAGTATTGGCAAAATAATAGAAGCCAGATTCGTCCAGGGTTTGAACAAGCCACCCCTTAGGTTGGCCCGGTCTATGATCACACCGAAGATCGGAGCACTAAGCGCATCCCATATACGGGCTAGTACGAATAAAGTACCAATAATAGAAACAGATATGCCAACATAATCCGTATAAAATAGCATTGCAAAAGAGGCAACCAGACAGAGAATTGCGTTACTCCCCAAAAAGTAAACGTAATATGACACACGTTCTTTCGATGTTGTTTCCATAGCTCCTCCTAATTACAATATGGCATCGCTTTCAAAATCACTACATATAAGCGATTTTTTTATGTAAAGGCTTATACTAGAACACTTGTAAGCGCTCTTTTATTATAGATAAATGTTAGGTACAATGAGATTGTCTAAGCGGTGTAAAATTTGCCCTAATCGAAGGTGATCTGATGATATTAAATCCTGATGTTGATCCAGCGCTATTCCACGATTGCCAATGGCTACCTATTATTGATTGGAATGTGAAGTTTTTTGGTGCCCATATTCACCGGGTCAAAGCGGATTGGTGCATGCCTGAGGAGTCCCATATCGGTTTTGAAATTGCACTCATTCTAGAAGGTCGTCAGGAAACGATGATGGAGAATAACGTATACTCGGTGGGGGAAGGCGATATTTTAATTATTCCGCCGGGGTTCAAGCATGTGAGCCAGTGTGTATCCCCTGATGGAATGTATTATTTTAGCACCCATTTTAATGTCGATGATCCATTGTTCCGTCAAGAGATGATTAAAAGCAATCAGCTCTTTTTCCCGGCAGGCACTGAAACCAATACCAAGCTGCAGAAAGTTGTCCATAGCTGGATCAGCATGGTGCGGGAGAACGGAGAATATACGACAGCGGACCGCTTTCGCATGCAGATTGCTTTGTTTGAGCTATTCGGGATATTCTCGCAAATGATTTCTACGGGATTGGAGCCGAGAATTGCACCTTCATCCGTTCAATATGCCAAGGCCATTATGGAAGCTATTCAATCGAGGTTCAAACCTTATCGAGAGGATGAATCTGGCGAGCAGACGTTCCGGCTTGAAGATGTGGCGGCTTCCCTTGGAATCAGTCCAGGCTATGCCCAGGAAGTGTTCCGCAAGGTTTACGGCTATTCACCACGTCACTATCTATCGGAAACCAAGCTGCATGAGGCTAAGGTGCTGATCCAGCAGCCCAATCTACCGCTAAACAAGGTAGCTTCCCTACTGGGATACTCCAGTCTGGCTCATTTCAGCAGACAGTTCAAGCGCTGGACAGGCACCAGCCCACTTAAGTACCGCCAGACGTTAAAACCGATTACTGATGAGCAGAGGAGCTAGAATAAGGAAGGATAGCAATGGCTCCACTGCGTTAATCATATGAAAAAGAGCGCGACACCGTATATTCGGCTGTCGCGCTCTTTCTATTTTATTTTCTAATGAGTTTCATTGCCTTAATAATCTAAATTGATGGTGAAGTTCCTATCCTGCGAATCATAGCCTGATATCTCCTATGTGCTGGTGTACAACATACATCATCCCTATCAGGAATAAGGCCAAGCCCATATAACCGATACCGAATTTCCAGCGTGATGATGCGGGTACTTCGTAATATTTATCATTTTCAAATGGAATGTAGTCAATCCCACATAGCAATCTGAGCTGATACGCATCTGGGGTCGGTAGATGTTCTACACCGTTCAGCCATACATGCTGGACAAGACACTGCTGTGGCAGCAGAAGTGTATGCTCCACATCCAGACTCTCCATATATACCGTTACATATTGCTGCCCTTCCAGATCCGAGTAGGTATTAAAGGATAATCTGCGCGTATGCTCCGGTCCAGGCAGCGGGTATCCTTGCTCATATAAATGCTGTACGTTAACCAGCGGCTTCTGTAATAACGACTGAACTTTGACGCCTTCTTTATTGCGTTTGACATATTTTTTGTATAAATCATAGGCAAATAGTGCCCAAATAAAGAAAAATAAAATGGATTTCAAATACACGATCACTATAATCCCACCTAGTAGGCCTACCAGCCATAACCAGCGTGTCACTGCTGTAGAAATCCGTCCTCCATCAAGCGGATGAATCGGCAGCAAATTGATCAGGTTCAGGAAAAAACCGATATATGCTAGTGCATACAAAAGTGGACTGTCTGTTGCATACGCTCCTGCGTATACGGCCATAGCCCCAACCGTCCCCAATAACGGGCCACCCATGGCCACGTAAGCCTCTGTCTGGGCATCCAAAGGCTGTCGTTTCATGGTGATTAACGCACCGAGAAAAGGAATAAATAACGGTGTCGACACCGGAAGCCCCTTGCGTTTGGCAGCCAATACATGCCCCAACTCATGCACGAATAACAACAACACGAACCCAACCGCAAATCCCCACGGGTATATAATCGCATACGTGCCAATCGTAAACGCCATAGATATCAGCGCACCGCCAAATTTACTGAATTTTAAAAGGGCAAGTAACGATTTGCCTTTCAGCAGGAGCAATGCTGCTGCACTACCAAGATACCATTTGGATGAGCCGGATTTGGAATCGGTCTTATTGTCTTCTTTTTGCAAACGTATCCGTCTCCTTTCTCTAATACTTCCATTGTATCCTGCAATGTGCAGCTTGTAAAAACTTCTCTAGTCCACAGATAAGCGAACTGGGGAAGCTATGTACATTATCCCGTATATTGTAGACATCCTCGAATGTCGGATGGTATATTAGGGCTGGGTTAGATACCCTATTTTGTAAAAGGAGGTTTGCTCATTCGTGTGTACTCACTACATGCGTCTCAGATAAAAGGTTAGGCTTCTCAATGAAGCTCAACCCGTTTTTCACATGAAGGCTTGAAGCTTGTTTAAGTTACCTTTTTTAAGACCGAATCTGAACAATGAGGTGTGTTTCATATGACTGAAAAGCGTCCCTTGACTAACCCGAATGACGTTAGCGATATATTGGCCCTTGCCCAAAGCAATGGGCTTCACATACAACATGGAGGATTGGAACTCAATGAATCCGGGCTAGATTTCCGAGCCGTATTCGCCAAAGACATCCACGATACCCCTTGGGTTCTACGTACACCGCGACGAGCAGATGTGATTCAATCTGCCGCTTACGAGCATAAGGTGCTTCGGATGATTCGTGATACTCTTCCTATAGCGGTACCTGATTGGCAAATATATAGTCCGAAGCTCATCGCCTATCCTCAGTTGGGGGGAACTCCCGCTGCTACTATTGATATGGAAACAAAAAGCTATGTATGGTTCATCAACCCTGACGCTCTGACGGATAGATTCGTTGCTTCACTCGCTAAAGCCTTAGCCGCGTTGCACCGGATAGATTACCAACGGGCAGCTGATTTCGGTGTTCGCGTAAAGCAGCACGACGAAGTTCGGCAATTAATGGCTCAGCGAATGGAAGAAACACGGCGCGTCTTTGGTGTATCCGAGGAGCTGTGGCAACGATGGCAGACGTGGCTAGCTGACGATAGCTACTGGCCGGCATATTCCGCATTTGTGCACGGCGATCTGCACCCAGGTCATATTCTGGTCTCTTCGAATACAGAGGTTACTGGAATACTAGACTGGACTGAGGCCGAAGTAGCTGATCCGGCAATTGATTTTACGAGTTACTATACTTTATTCGGAGAAGTAGAGCTTGCTCGTTTATTGAAGCTTTATGAGACAGCAGGCGGACGTGTGTGGCCGCGTATGAGCGATCATATCGTCGAATTAACTTCAGCTTACCCTGTGCTTATCGCCGAATTCGCCCTTAAGTCTGGTCTGGAAGAGTATATGGATATGGCACGTAATGCGCTGGGAGTTCATGAGCAAGGAGAAGGGTTGCCCGACATATAATATAGCTGTAGCCACCTGGCAGACTTTGGTTCAATGACGGACCAAGGCCTGCTTTTTTTCTTCTCTTCTTTTTCCTAAAGCTACGTTCCGCACTCAAGTGTCCTTCACCCGGTCTGTTCTGTTATCATGTAGAAAACGGAATAACTCAGGAAAGGATTACGAACCATGAGTTTTGAACTTACCCGGCGAGCGATCAGACAACTATGCAGTCAATCTGCTTATGACGACGGGGATGCCTATTATCGGGCCAAAAAGGTGGCCTTTACACAAATAGATCATAATGAAGGTGTGTATGAAGCTACAGTCAAAGGAAACGGCTTTTATGCCGTTGCTGCGATGATCCGGCCCAACGGCAGTATCCGCGCGGAATGTACCTGTAGCTCATTTCAAACCACCGGACGTTATTGCAAACATATTGCTGCTGTTCTCCTTAACGCCTATGATATGCGACGTGGAAAAAGTCTATCCGTACGCTCCTATGTCTCCAGACTTCATCCCGGCACTGCTGCCCCAGATCCAGCGGGGAGCATGGGTTCAGACGGGATGTACACATCTACAGATGCCCCCAATGAACACACTGCTAGAATTTCACGATCCTCTGGCATCACACAAGGGGATCTCCAGTTGACCGACAGTATGTTAAAACTATTCGGCCGCAAGAGACCGCTTCGCAGCACTCCTACGCTGCTGGATACTCGTGCGATCTTGGATTTTCAATTCGTCATCCGGCCTTTTGCCTACGGTTACCAAAAATATATGTTTGGATTGGAAATGAAGGCTGGACCCAAACGATTATACATCGTTCAGAAAATCCGTCCGTTTCTGGACAGTATCGACCGTGGGAATAGCTACATGTTCACGAAGAGCTTCTCTTACGAGCCTGAGCTGTACCGCTTCCGAGCTGAACATGATGCGATCCTACAGCAATTATCCCAGGTATGCCATCAGGAGCGCATGATTCGGGAAACCTCTGGCACGTATTCAGCCTCCGGCAGTCATATGAGTGGCGAGCGAATGCTTCTCATCCCGCCTGCCGCTTGGGATAGGCTGTTCCCCTTGCTGACAGCAGCACAGGGCGTCTATTTTGAAATTCACGATAACATGAGCGAAGGTATTCCTCAGTCCGACCTGATGCTTCCGCTGCAATTTGAATTTGATGAGGCCGAATCCACAAGCGAAGGCTACCAGTTAAGCATTCAAGGATTAGATGACTTGACCATCATGGAGGACTACGGTGTCGTCATTGCCGATGGCAAGCTTGTCAAGCAGAAGGATGATTCCTTACGGCGTTTGTCCGAGCTAAAACGAATGGTCGAGGTACATCACAGACGAGCAGTCCAGATCGCACCAGAACAGATGGAAGCTTTTATGGATAAGGTCGTGCCCGGGTTAATGAAGCTCGGACGTGTCCATATGACCCGTTCTGTCTCAGAGCGGGTCGCCCAGCATCCGTTGAAGGCCAAGCTGTATCTGGACCGAATAAGAGACAAACTACTGGCAGGATTGGAATTCCAATATGGAGACATCATCATCAACCCATTGGAAACAGATGCACGAACGCCAGGTAACGACCGGATTCTGATACGTGATGGGGAACAGGAGCAACGGATTTTGGAACTGATGGAGCATAGCTCCTTTGCCAGAACAGACAGCGGATATTTTATGGAAGATGAAGATGCGGAGTATGACTTTTTGTACCATACGGTTCCACAACTGGAAAAGTTGCTGGACGTCTATGCCACAGGTGCAGTCAAATCGAAAATCAATAATACGCTGCCTGTCCCAAGAATACGGGCGGAGTGGGATGAACGTACGGATTGGCTTGAATTTAAATTTGATATTGAGGGTATACCGGAATCGGAAATTCGCAAGCTGCTCCAATCGTTGGAAGAAAAACAGAGATATCACCGTCTGCCGAATGGTGCCCTGCTGCCACTGGAAACAGAGGAGTACAAGGAATTAATTCGGTTCATGAACGAAACAGGTATCCGCAAAAGCGATCTGGATGCAGCGCAGATTCGAATCCCGGTCACGCAGGGTCTGTATTTAATTGATCCTCACGATCATGTGAAAAGCCTGACCTTGGGTAAAACCTTTCGCCAGCTGCTAGAAAATATACGCAATCCTGACCATCTCGACTTTCCAGTACCCGTCACGCTTGCCCCTATCTTGAGAGATTATCAGGTCTACGGTTTTCAATGGCTTAAGACCTTAGCACATTACCGTTTTGGAGGTATTTTGGCAGATGATATGGGGCTGGGCAAAACGCTGCAAAGCATTGCCTTCCTCGTGTCAGTATTGCCGGAAATTCGCAGTCAGCAGCTTCCAGCCATGATCGTGTCCCCTGCATCACTGGTGTACAATTGGCGGAATGAACTGGAGAAATTCGCCCCGCATATCCGCGTCACTATTGCAGATGGCAGCCCGGAGGAACGGAGCCGAATTATACGGGATGCCACCAGCTATGACGTTATTATTACTTCCTATCCGCTGCTGCGACGCGATGCGGATGTGTACAGCAAGCCATCGTTTCATACGCTCATTCTGGACGAAGCGCAGGCGTTCAAGAATCATGCTACCCAGACGGCACAGGCCGTTAAGGATGTACAAGCCCGTTACCGTTTTGCCCTGACAGGAACGCCAATCGAGAATACATTGGAAGAACTTTGGTCCATCTTCGACGTTGTATTTCCTGAGCTATTTCCCGGCGGAAAAAGAGCGTTTCACAACCTGCCTCGAAATGTGATTGCCAAGCGGGTTCGTCCGTTCCTGCTGCGCCGTCTGAAGAGCGATGTTCTTAAGGAACTGCCAGAGAAAATCGAATCCGTGCAGGTATCACGCCTCCTGCCAGAGCAAAAAAAGCTGTACACGGCTTATCTGGCCAAGCTCCAGCATGAAACGTTGAAGCATCTTAACGAAGAAGGATTTCAGAAAAACCGGATCAAAATTCTCGCAGGTCTGACCCGACTTCGGCAGCTCTGCTGTCATCCGGGCTTATTCATCGAAGGATATACGGGAAGCTCGGCCAAATTTGAACAACTGCTGGAGATTATTACGGAATGTCTCAGCTCCGGGAAGCGGATGCTCATTTTTTCACAGTTCACCACGATGCTTCAAATGGTCGGACGTGAGCTTTCTCGTGAGGGGGTCCCCTACTTTTACCTGGATGGACAAACTCCCGCCCCCGAACGAGTCGAGCTGTGCAGTCGCTTCAACGAAGGAGAACGCGAGCTGTTCCTGATTTCCCTCAAGGCAGGAGGTACGGGTCTGAACCTCACTGGTGCAGATACCGTCATTCTGTATGACCTGTGGTGGAATCCCGCTGTAGAGGAGCAGGCTACCAACCGCGCACACCGAATGGGCCAGAAAAAAGTAGTGCAAGTTATTCGGCTCGTAGCCCAAGGTACGGTAGAGGACAAAATGTATGAGCTACAGCAAAAAAAGAAAAATCTGATCGACCAGGTCATTCAGCCGGGGCAAGAAAGCCTTTCAGCACTGACTGAACTGGAAATTCGTGAGCTGCTCATGATCTAAACAGCTCTTCCACGCTTATTTTTACACTAATGACATTCAGATACCAAAAGGTCCAATGAGGATGGAAATCTTCCCGCATTGGACCTTTTGATGTTCCATATGTGATTGTCCAGCTTAAACCGATTCATCCTGTTGGAGTACTCTAGGTTCGATGGGAACCAGATTAGACTCAATCTCGGCGCGCTGAGGCTCATACCATTCAGGCAGCATCAGCTTGTGCCCCAACTCATTCAATTCCTCATCCACCGTAAATCCGGGCGGATCGGTTGCGATCTCGAATAGAATACCGCCTTGCTCGCGGAAGTATACGGCATTGAAGTATTGGCGATCTACAATGCCACTGGTCCCAAAACCATGCTGACGAACCCACTCGTCCCACGCCTGATGCTCAGTATCGTCCTGCGCGCGCCACGCAATATGGTGAACCGTACCGGCGCCGCCGTTCCCCCATGGTACATCTTTGACCGGAATGTCGATCAGGTTGCCTAGATCCCCAGTCGTCTGATAACGGATATAGCCTGCATCTGCGTCTTCTCCGATGGGAGTCATGCCCAGAACATTCTCCAGCACGCCTTGGGTGTGCTTGGAATCCGCACTGTAGAGCACTGCTCCTCCAAAGCCCTTGATCGCTTTATCTGTAGGCACGCCTCCGGCTGTCCACGTATTCACCGGACCTTCCTCGCGCTCCACCAGTTCCAGATGCAAGCCCTCATTGTCTCGGAACTGGATGAATGACTCGCCAAAACGAGTAGCCTTCGTGAAGGATACCTTTAAGCTGTGCAGACGGTTTTCCCAGTAATCCATTGAGCCCGGCGGCACAACATACGTCGTAATCCCGACCTGTCCGCCTCCAATTTTACCCTTGCGTGTACCCGGAGCCGGAAAAAAGGTAATGATCGTGCCCGGGCTGCCTTTTTCATTCCCAAAATACAAGTGATATACTTCTGGAGCGTCAAAGTTAATTGTCTTTTTGATCAATCTTAAACCAAGCACACCTGCGTAAAAGTCAACATTGCCCTGTGGATCGCCTGCAAAGGACGTAATATGGTGAATTCCAGCGGTTTTCAAAGACATCTCAATCACTCCTTAATGAACATGATGATTTACAAATTTCAAAATCCATTGTAGCTAACAAACTGTCCAACCGGCTTGCGATATCCTCTTGCCCGTTGCCCCGATTCGTCCTCTTTCCCCAAGGTGATCATCATCACAGGCACAAATTGCTCGGGGATATTCAATACTTCCTGCACCTTCGCCGGGTCAAAACCGATCATTGGGCAAGTATCCCAGCCTTTGTCCTTGGCAATCAACATAAATTGCATAGCCGACAGGCTGGCATTACGAATCGCTTCTTCCCTCTGGAAGACAGGTCCTCGCTCGCGATAAAACTGAGTTACTGATTCTACGGTGCTATCATATTCCTGCTTGCTCAGAACACCCAAATTCAGGAACCCTTCGTTGAGGTCAGCTACCTTGGTATAAGCCTCTGTATCACCCAGCACTACAATAGTGGCCGAAGCGGTTAATATTTTATACTGCTTACTTGCCTCATCATGCAGCCTTTGTTTGATCTCTGCATCCTGCACTACGATATAACGCGCATGCTGTAAATTAAAAGCCGATGGAGCAAACTTCACCAGCTGAAATATCTCTTCCAGTTCTTTTGCATCTATAGTAACATCAGGAATAAATTTAGAAGCCGATCTTCTCTCTTGAATAACATTCACCAGTTCGCTCATATTCAGGTCCACTCCTTGATATTATTTTCAAATAAATTATCTTTAAATTAAGAATATATCTTTAGTGGTTTTATGTCAAGTAAAACTATAAAAGTGTTACTAAGGGCTTCACCAGCCCTTTACAGATCCGTAGCCCGTATCCTCATCGTAATCGCTTCGCGTTGCGCTTTGGTTAAGCTTTTGAAGACCAGCTCATACGAATGGTCGATCATGCTGTACAAATCCTCCAACGGAAAGCTATTATCAACCTCTACCGTATTCCAATGCTTTTTATTCAAATGATAGCCTGGCTTAATTGCCTTGTTCTGCTGACGCAGGTTTTCTGCAATGACCGGATCACATTTCAGGGATACGTGGCTAATGCCATCTTTTGCAGTCAGGAGAGCAAACATCTTGCCCCCTACCTTTAGTACCAGGGGATCAGCTCCAAATGGATAATCCTTAACGGCCTCTTTTTGGCTCAGACCATACGCTACAATTTGCTCAAACACCAGCCTTCTCTCCTCTGCTCCAAGTTATCGGTCTATAAACTTATTTGCGCCCTATTATATCACCTTCATGCGCTTCATATATACTAGGTTCGTGCTTTATGGATACCATCGTATACACACTGTTCGGATTGGCTTTATATGGGACAGGAACCTGATATTCTGGTATACTTCCCTGAGAGGCTGTATCGATATATTCGAACGGTACTCTGGTAAGGTGTAATTTAATAAGTATAAGCGTGAGCCTATGGAGGTGAACTCGTTGGATTTTGCTCTGATCCGAAAGGACCGAGACAAAAGAACGGTCGCAAATTGACTCTTTTTTTGCCTTTCGGACCTTTTCAGCAATGTGCTGGAAGGTTTTTTGTTTTTCCAAAACCAAGGTAGGAAAGGATTTGAATGTATCATGACAAACTCGAAGGCGCTTAATGTTTTGCAACTAAAGGAAATGAAACAAAAAGTAAAGGCAGGTACCCTAGGATGCGGTTTCTAGTTGTGGGTGCAGGAGCTATTGGAGGATATTTTGGGGGACGCCTGGTTCAAAAGGGGGAAGATGTAACCTTTCTCGTGCGCCCTTCCAAAAAGCTTCATTTGGCAGAAAACGGTCTGACGATTCAAAGTGTGCACGGAGATTTTCAGACACCGATCCAGGCTATTACCTACGGTGAAGCTGCTGAGCCATTTGACTGTATTATTCTCGCGGTCAAAGCGTACCATCTGCCTCTATTGCAGCCCGACCTTGCGCCTTATGTCGGCAAAGATACCATGATTCTTCCTTTACTTAACGGTTATGAACATTTTAAATCTTTGCGCGAATATTTCGGAGCTGAAAAAGTGCTGGGTGGGCTTTGTTATATCGAAACGACGTTAAATCATAAAGGCTCTATCGTTCAGACAAGCCCGTTCCATCGCATTGTTTTTGGGGAATGGGATGGAGCAAATTCAGAGCGTACGCAACTATTATGTAGCCATCTTGATCATGCAGGCTTCACCGTCACACACAGTCATGACATTCAGCGTGAAATTTGGCAGAAGTATATATTTATTGCCAGCATGAGCGGAATCACAACCCTCATGGGTAGCTCCGTCGGAGCTATACTCGCCACGCCCGAATCGCGTGCAATCTATGAAAGGCTACTGCATGAGATCGTCACACTCGCACGCAACGCCGATATGCCTATTCATTCAGAAATGGAAGCACATACACTAAAAACGATGGATTCCTTAAAGCCTGAGATGATGTCTTCCATGCAACGTGATATGCAGAAAAATCTACCGGTTGAAGCAAGTCATCTGCACGGTGCACTTCTGGCATTGGCTTCTGGCAGTAATGTCTCATATCCGATACTTGAAACGGTGTATGCCCGATTAAAGGTCTATGAGAGCTTATTGAACACCTCTAACATTTAGATAACTGATGAATACCTGCTGCTGCATACGTAGTAGGTGGCCATCCGAAAAAGCAGATCCTTCTATGATGAAGGATCTGCTTTGAATTTTTCTATGCCTGTCCTCTGCATGCTTGCTCAAGCCCTTGAAGTAATGTTTCCAGCTCCTGTCTAGTATCAGCGTTTGTAATGATGCCCTCTTGATTCAGCTTCAATGTGATATGCGGAATAATGACCTTTCCATTTTCCACAATCTCTGCATTGATCATTTGCAATGTGAGCAGCAGCGAAGCATGAGCCAGGTTACCGCCCATAGGGGACGGCGAAGCGCTAATGACCGCTGTAGGCTTATTTACAAATTCACCTGAAGATACGAGCCAGTCCAAGGCATTTTTCAAAGCACCCGGCACACCATTCCCATATTCCGGCGTACAGATCAGCACTCCATCGGCTTGTTTCAATTGCTCCCGTAGCTCTCTTACGGAAGCTGGCCCCTCCTCTACATCCAAGTCAGGATTAAAATGGGGCAGATCCCCCAATCCATCATAAACTATGAATGATATATTTTTAGAAGACAATCCAATAGTAGCCTTCATAAGCGCGGTGTTGGAAGACTTTTGACGAAGGCTCCCCGATATAGCCAATACCTTAATCTTTTGTCTCATCCATCTCATCTCGTTTCCTTTAACAATATCTTATCTTGGATACTCAGTGTACTACAAAAGTTGGCCGGTATCATGAGATAACGGGTTAAACAATAGATATACTGCTACAAACAAGTATGTTGTGATTACTCCGTTTTTTATTGAAAGCGACCGCGAAAAAGTGTCGGACAAATATCTAGTAAATAAACTATTAAATTCGATTTAAATAAATTGGACTGGTTATTTGTGTCGGGATTGGTCCTTTAGGAAAGTCCAATGGATATTTATAATTTATGAAGTTAACAATTCATTACGTTTCATTTCAGTCATACATTTTTATTGAGTGTATTTGGAGGGACAAGCAATGTGGTTTGCATACGCAGTAGGGGCTGCTTTTTTCTTTGGCTTACGAGGCATTCTTTACCAATGGACTTCTCAACGAACAATTAATCGAGATCTAATGTTTATTGGTGTATATATCTCTAGTGCAATTTTAGTTTTAATCATAAACTTATTTGTTAATCAAATATGGAGTAACGAAGTTTGGTTTGGTGTTTTAATGGGCGTCTTCTCTTTTTTGGCCAACACATTTCTGTATAAGGGATATGCTGTGGGGAGGGCTTCAGTCATTGCATTTTTTTCTGGATTGACGCCTGTAATTGTTGTCCTTTTAGCTGCATTACTTTGGGCAGAAAAGCTGAGTCCCGTGCAATTGGTTGGATTCTGTATCATAATCCTTTCTCTGCTCATCATCAGATATAAAAGAGATCTACAGGAAGGTACGTATCAAGGCTGGCAGTTTGGTTTATTGGCGATCATTTTTTATAGCTTTACGGACTTATCATCAAAACAAGCTTTACTAAATGGTGTTTCTATCCTACCACTCCTAACATTGATGTTTGCAACAAGCAGTATATTATTTTCTGGAGCTTTCCTAATTAATTTTAGTGGACAAAGACCTTTTTCAATTCAAGTAGGAATTAATAAACAAAGAGAAATTGTGAACCGTTGGACCCTTTCTAAAACCTTATGCTTAGGAATAGGAGTTGGTCTTGTAAATGTTTTAGCCATGGTACTTAAACTTGCTGCTTTTAATAATGGGGTTACCGGGGTTGTTTCTGCAATTATCGCCTTGAGTGTTGTTGTAGTATTGCTATATGCTCGTTTCTATCTGAAAGAATCAATGAGTAGAACGGAAATGTGCGGTGTAATCATAGCTATAATCGGAATCATAGTTGTAAAATGGATGTGAAAATTTAAAGGAAGTAAAACGTACCGTTGGACTCCTCCTGAACGATGATGAGCGTCAGCCAGCTTTTCCATGAATAAAATGAGGAATACCAGGAAATCAAAAAATGCCTGCGGCTTCGCAGGCATTCGTCATGAAAAATCAATGGTCACTACTATGTTCGTATCTGTCGTAAATAGATTAGGTATCCTTCTCTTGCTTGCGTTGTACCCCGATCAGGTCAAGGAAGAAAACAAACAACGGAATACCTACAATCAAGCCCCACACCCCAATCAGATGCTCAGAGAAGATCAATACAACAAAGGTAAAGAAGATCGGTAAATTAGTTTTGGATGACATCAGCTTCGGGTTCAGGAAATAGGCTTCAATCGCATGAATAACTACGATTAGAATAACCAAGTAAATCACATAATTGATTCCCCCGACGCTAAAAGCAATCAGACCGAGCGGGATCAGGGAAATGAATACACCCGCCACTGGCACCAACCCCAACAAGAATATAATGAGCGCGAGACCAAGCAGATTGGGAAAACCCATAATCCAAAGAGCCGTCGTCGTCAATATACAGTTGATGAGTGAAATCAATAATTGGGCTTCCAGCACCTTCCCGAATGTACCCAGAAACATGCGTCCAAAATGGCCTACTTCCTTGAAGAACCAACCCAGCTTACTATCCACAAATGTAGCTGTAAAGCGTGTAATATAGGATTTTTCCATCAGGAAGAACAAGCTCAAAATAATTGATACCAGCAGTTGTGTTCCCAGTTGGCTAATTTTCATTACCGCATTCCAGCCAGGCTCAAATAACCGCTGAACATTGAGCGTGTCCATAAATTCAATAATCGTTTCGTTCCATTGGTTACGATCAGGATACATGTAGGCTTGCTGAATCATGAGATATACCTGCTTGACCTGTACGCTGATTAGCGGCACCATTCGGTAAACTCCCCACACGATAATCAGAATCAGCAACCCGTATACCAGTAGCAGCACGATCATAGGCGGTACATTGGCGAACCGCTTGATCAGCTTATTCACACCGTTATATATGCTGCCAATCAAAATCGTAAGCAGCAGTGTTAACAAAATAATATTCATCATGCTTCTTAACATGAAGAGCAGTAAAACGATTATCGCAAGGACGGCTGCCCGCCTGACGCCCGCATGATTCATCCAGTTTCTTACCATTCGTCTTTATTCCCTCTCTCCCACTTGACTGTCACCCTTGCAATCTTCCTTGGCATCAACTTTCTCTCTTTAACAACTTACTGTTAGCAATCAATAGAGAACCTACCATGACTAGGATAGCAATGGACCACCAGAATGTATTTTTAGCATCATCATGGTCCACAATAATGAGCCTGATGACGGCCGTAATCCCAATATAGATGAAATAACGTAATGGAAAATGAAAATTGGTTTTAAAGTACTTAACGATTAATGCAATGAATTCAAAATACAAAAAGAATACAAGCAGTTCTTCCGTGAATTCATAGTAATTTTTGTCGTCTTCTGTAGACAAGAACACATATGAAAATATGGCCCATGTTTCTTTTAGAAGTAAGAAGCTTAAAATCAGCCCGACCAGAAACAGCGAGATATTCAAGATCATTTGCAGAAAACCAGGTAACTTTTCAATATACTTCATTAATGCATTCAATACAGATCCCCTCACTGGTTGTACAGGTTCTTTTATTTATATTATCGGTGCAATACGTGAAAAATGCTACATTACTTTTGCGGTTACCTTAATGAAAGTTTATATTGGCCCCGGCAATGTAACCAATGGAGATAAAGATCAGTGTCCATACCAGAGAACCGGCGCTGGCCACCAGCATATATTTTCGTACAGGCATCGCGCTAATCCCCGACAAATAGCTTGTCGCATGTCTGACTCCTGGAATAAAATAGCCGAACAAAATGGTCCACAATCCAAAGCGCGCAAACCACCCTTTTACCTTTGCAAACCGCTTTGGTGTCAGTCCCACCCACTTGCCGTGCTTATCTACCAGCGGCTGACCCAGCTTTTTGCCTAACGTGTAGCTGATCATCATCCCTGTCATCGCCCCAATGAAACTGACTAATATAGACACGGAATAATTCAGTACCATGATAGAGGATAGGTAGCCGACAAACACCATAATAATTTCATCAGGAACGGGTAGCCCTATAATTCCAAGGGCAAGCAGTGCAAAAATAGCAATATATCCGTATTGTGTAATCATGCTGATGGCCCATTCCATAGAGGCGCCACCTCCTGACCGATTATTTTTTGAAGGACGGGAAGGGAATACGGCTAACCATCAGGAACGACAGCACCACCATGAGTGCCAGCAACAACCCCGGCTTCAAATGCTCACTCCATAAAAACATAAAGGACAAAACCACACCCGCAGCTGTAATGGGCATGCCCACAAAGCCTTTGCTAAAAGCCATCAGGTTGAATCTCGCCAACCTTACCGCACCGCATATCACAAACAACACGGCTACAAGCGGTCCTATCCAGTGGGTATCCCCCAGCTTGTACTGCAAGATTAGAAAAGCAGGAGCAACACCAAATGAGACCACATCCGCCAGTGAATCAAGTTGCTTGCCAAAATCACTGGAGCAATGCAGCAGCCTTGCCAGCAAACCGTCCAGTACATCCCATAAAGCAGCCACTACCACGAGGGTAAAGGCGGTCATATATTGCTCATGAATCGTGAAGTACAGGGATAACACCCCTGCCCCCAGGTTTGCAAGCGTGCAAAGTGAGGGCAACCAATTCCATTTCATACTTTTTAACTCCTTTGCCATAGCCTAGCCTCCGAATATAACGACAAAACGGACGCCGTCCTTGGTATTCTCCGCCATATAGCGGAATTCGTGTAAATCCAGAATTCGTTTAACGATCGATAGCCCGAGTCCTGTCCCACCTGTCTGGCGGCTGCGGGAGAGCTCGGCCCGGTAAAAACGATTCCATATCAGCTCCAACTGATCGTCTGGGATGGTCTCCCCCTTATTTTCAATGGAAAACGTATTGACTTCCCCAGAGCCTTCGATACGAATCGTGATCGAGCTTCCTTCCTCGGCATGCCGTATGGCGTTGACAACAAAGTTGATAATCACCTGTTCCATCCATCCTATATCGGCATGAATCGGCAGCTCATTGGCAGGAATAATGACCACTTCCAGCTGCTTCTCCTTCAACAGATGGAATAGCTTATCCACAACCTCCTCCACCAGCTCGCTCAAAATAAAGGTCGTTTTGCGAAGCTTGAGGGTTCCAGATTCCAATTTGGCAAGGTCCAGCATATCCTTGACCAATCGCTCCATTTTGTCCGCTTCCTCTACAATGACTTTCATATAATGGTCCTGCTTCCCGGCGCTGACTCCATCTTGCAGTCCTTCTGCAAACCCTTTGATAATACTTAGCGGGGTTTTCAGCTCATGAGAAGCATTGGCAAAAAAGTCTTGTTGTACAGCCTCCATTCTCTGCTTCTGTTCCATGTCCTCGACCAATTGCTGATTGGCCTCCTGAAGCTCACGCAAAGCTGTGTCCAGGTTCTGGGACAGGGTATACATGCTGTAGGACAGGCTACCCAGCTCATCATTCTGCCGGATTGGCGTATGGGCTGTAAAATCGAGCTTGGCCATCCGCTTGGCGGTATTATTCAAAGTAATAAGCGGGCGGGTTACCATTCGGGAATAGAACAGGGACAAAATCAGAATAAGTGCAAATCCGCCGATCCCCAGATACAGATAAAACCAGCGTAGAGCCTCATTCGTCTCACTGATTTCCTGCAACGATGTCACAGTGAACAAAAGGTCGATCTCGCCTGTGCTCTGACGAACAGGATGGACGATAACGGCATTTCGTACCCCTGTCCAAGGTTCCGTCCACTCTTCCTCCAAGACCTCGAAATTTTTAAGTTTCTCCAGATGATCCTGGGATAAAGGAAACCATTCCTCCAGCGCACTATACAGCAGACCTTGGCGCTGACTCCATGTTTTCAGATCCGGCAGCACAATCTCTGTCACCGTACCGGACAGTCTTACACTGTCATCTGTGCTTGTCTCATCTGAAATTGATCCTATATTTTTGAAACCAAGCTTCTGTATGCCTGATGGATAAATTAAATAGGCAGAGGAGATGCCGTCAGTTCCCAACACCTCACCTTCAACGGTCACCGTGTCACCAGGCTGAATCCGGGCAGCTCTCAGTTCATCTCCGTATTCGCTCATAAACAGAGACAACGATATTTTAACGATTTTACCATCTGCTTTTCTGAGATTGATATGAAACGCATCATCCAGCTTTACTTTGCCGTCCAGCGTTACAATCGCCAGCTGGTTTTTATTCTGGAGCATAAAACGAGCTGCCTCACGCGAAACCCTTCCCGATCCCCAAGCCTCCTGGACATAACTTTGACCGAAGCTTTGCAAACGGCTTTCCACACGCCCAATCTTCTGTTTCTGATAAAAATTTTCAAAAAACAGCAATTGACTTAAAATCACCATTCCGTAAAAACACAGGAAAAACACAACCGTCATAATGAACAACTTAAAGGTAACTCCCCGTTTGTTCATTCTTCCTCCTCGAACCTGTAGCCTGTACCAAAAACCGTGCGGATATGGCGTGATTCACGGCCCAGCTTACTTCTCAGCTTTTTGATATGCGTATCAACAACTCGTGTGTCCCCTTCAAAGTCGATACCCCACACCCGGTTCAGTATCGCCTCTCGTGAAACAACTATGCCTTTGTTATGTATAAGCAGCCGCAGCAGCTCATACTCCTTGGGCGTCAGCTCAACTTCCGCCTGATCCACTTCAAGCCGATGAGCCATCGTGTTGAGCATAGCACTGCCGAACCGCAAAATATGCGACTCGGGCTGCACATGTCCCTCTACCCGTTTCATCAGCGCGTTCGCGCGGGCAATCAGCACCTTGGGGCTGAAAGGCTTGGTCACGTAGTCATCTGCCCCCAGCTCAAAGCCCAATATTTTATCATCATCACCGGATTTGGCCGTCAGCAAAATAATCGGTACACCTGAATGGCTGCGTACCTGACGGCATACTTCCCAACCATCCAGCTCAGGCATCATAATATCGAGTATAATGAGTTCCGGCTGCACCGAATCAAACCAGAGGAGTGCATCTTTTCCATTGCCTGCTTCATAGACTTCCCAATTATTTTGTTTAAAATAATCCGCAATCACTTCACGAATACGTATTTCATCCTCCACGAGAAGAACTCTTTTATTCAAATCGACTTCCCTCTTTCGGTCATTCTAGGACAACAGCATATCAAAGAGATGTGTACTTTATGTGTTCTCGCCACTTCTTATTTACGGAAACTTCTCATCCGCAAATTTCACCTTGGATAAGGGCAAATTTGTCTTCGCTCAGACCATCTCTTCCCCTACGATCCTACCCTATAATAAGTAGAGATACAAAAAGATTGAACAGGAGGGGTACACATGAGCAATCAAACCATTCAGTGGTTTTCCACTTCCAAAGCTAATGCTTGGCAATCCCAAGCTCATCATTTGACCCAAACCCAAGAGAGTGCCAACCTAACCTTTACAGGAGAAACATATCAGCTTGTAGAAGGCTTTGGCGGCTGTTTTAATGAATTGGGTTATGTGGCCCTGAATCATTTGGACAGCGAAGAGCGGGATCAGGTGCTTCATGCTCTCTTTCACCCGGAGGGCGAGCACAAATTCACGATATGCCGACTTCCTATTGGAGCGAGTGACTACGCGCTGGAATGGTACAGCCATAATGAAACGGACGGCGACATAGAGATGAAGCACTTTTCCATTGAGCGCGATCAGCAATATCTCATTCCTTTTATTCGGGAAGCGTTACAACTCAATCCAGACTTGAAGCTGTTCGCCTCACCCTGGAGTCCGCCGACATGGATGAAATCACCGAAAGCCTACAATTACGGAACGCTGCGCTGGGAAAAGGATATCTTGAAAGCGTATGCATTGTACTTTGTCAAATTTGTTCAGGCATACCGCGAGGCAGGCATTACGATTCATCAGGTTCATGTTCAAAATGAAGTCATTGCTGATCAGAAATTCCCTTCCTGCGTATGGACCGGAGAACAACTACGTGAATTTATTCGCGACTATTTGGGGCCTGCTTTTGAAGAACACGGACTGGATACGGAAATTTGGCTGGGTACTATTAACGCCCCCGATCCGTGGGAGGAATTAATGAAGAAAACTTCAACTGGCTTCGATGAGTATGCCCATACCGTATTGAGTGACCCCGAGGCCTATAAATATATTAAAGGTGTAGGCTATCAGTGGGCAGGTAAAAATGCCATTCAGCGTACCGTAGCCAGCTATCCTGAGCTTCGTTATATGCAGACCGAAAATGAATGCGGAAACGGAGAAAACTCATGGGACTACGCCAAATATGTATATAATCTGTACCAACACTACTTCACCAATGGCGTGAATGCTTATATTTACTGGAATATGGTTTTGGAACCGCGAGGCAAGAGCACATGGGGCTGGGAGCAAAATTCGATGATCACCGTTGATCCAGCAGATCGAAAACCTATGCTGAACCCGGAATATTACGTTATGAAGCACTTTTCTCATTTTGTATTGCCAGGGGCCAGACGCATTGGAATTCAAGGTTCATGGGCTGGAAATGCGGTTGCTTTTCAAAATACAGACGGACAAAGGGCTTTGGTCATCGCCAACCCGTTCAAGGAATCTCGCGTGCTGAATCTGTCTGTCGGAGAAATAACACACCGTTTGGGGCTGGAGCCGGAGTCCTTTAACACCATCGTTATTCCTTCTTAAACGTCGTAGATTTCTGGAAGCTTCCAGCCTGGCACACATCATCAGATTGTGATTTCAGTCTATTCGTATCCCATCGTATGCATAGTTTCCAAAATGGATGTATCTCCTTTTGCGTACTGTAGTTATACATAGTATACTTGGAATAACTACGGACAGGAGGTCGATGAACATCACAACTGTAAAAGACCGGATTGATTTGAAGCTGATTAATTGTGATAAGGAATTGACTCTCGCGGTCATCGGTGGCAAATGGAAGCTGATTATTTTGTGGCATCTTGGTATGGAAGGCACCAAGCGGTTCGGTGAATTGAAGAAGCTGATCCCCCACATTACGCAAAAAATGCTGACCAACCAATTGCGCGAGCTGGAAGAAGATCAACTCATTCTGCGTAAAGTCTATCCTGTCGTCCCTCCACATGTGGAATATTCACTAACGGAGCATGGCGAAAGCCTGATTCCGGTACTGCGAGCGATGTACGATTGGGGATCTAACTATCGCGAGAACGTGATCTGGAAAGAGGAAAAAGAAGAAGCAATTCAGGATGTAACACCCGTGTGATTCAGCTAAACAAGCATTTTGCATAATGCAGATATATATTTCTCGTAAAGACGACCCTGGGGTGACCTGGGGTTGTTTTATGTAATATACAGACCATCGTCAAGATAATGAAAGAGACGGATACAAGTATCCGTTTCCATTGCCATTAAAATCCATTTTCCGCTACATATTCTTGTTTTACGCTTATATTCATGATTTACATTACATCCGCTGTGACGTATGATTCTTCCATCCCTATTACAATGATCCCGAGAAGGAGGCCTTTCCAGTATGAGCCTGACGCTTGCCCAGCCCTCAACGCTGCAAACGACGCAATTATGCATTGGTTCCATAGCAATTATCCAATACGACCATCGTCAATTTCCTGATTCTGAACAGTATCAACACCATTGCTGCGGCTTGCTTACTATATCGTGTAACGGCGCTCAAGGCCTGGCGGAATATAAGCTGCCTGAAATTAAAGGCACCTTTGATCTCGTCCGCTGGGCTTCCGTATTTACTTTGCTCAAAGGTCTCTCCTTGACCGAGGCTGAACAATATATTAAGCACCACGCTGATCACTGGGGACCTGTTAAAACAGAGCTGGCACTATCTGCCCTATCCGATCTGACTGCCCATGCGAATTCGTACATTCTCTCCCCAACAGCGACCATCCTCCCCCCTCGGATTAGTCGTTCATATCTTATCGAGCATGGACTGGTCTACTATTCATTCTAGATATCGTCCACCACTCCCATTAAGCAATCCACTCTCCAGTTTACGTAAAAAAGCCTGAGACTGCTTACCACAGGCTCAGGCTGCACAACTTCTATTAACCATGTTGGATTATGCTTGCAGCTTCCCTGCGCGAATGTCGTCTGTCATTCCAGCGTAAGGCGCTTGGGAGATTAATTGTTCGTTGTTCACACCTGCATTTTCGATGAACGTAATATCCGCAAATTCAGGAACCACATACTTCGGATAGGTTTCATACTTTTCACGCGATTCTTCCATCAGCGGAATAAAATCGTTTTGGTAGCGTACCGTGATTTCTGGATGCTCATGAACCCATTTAGGGAAGAAAATAATGCCATGCATCCGTTTTTCCTCAGGCATAAAGTTCAGGGAAACGTCTGTCCCTGTCGGTTCGGTCCACGATACTTTATACACATTCTCTACCAGCTTCACCAGATTGACCTTCTGATCACGTACCCAGCGTCCGCCTACCATACCACTATGAATGCGATAATCAATCGTATCCTCATTTTTAATATGTATTTCGTACTCCCAACCATTCTCATAGGTGTAAATCATGTGACTGCCGATAAACTTGTCCATCTTGCATCCTTCTTTCCTTATTATGAGTTTATGAATTGAACAAGACACCAAAATAATAAACAATCATTCAAACATGTAAATATAAACATGTTTTAAGATACATATAAATTGTAGCGCTGTGATATACTATTGTCAAATACCCCATTGCGAGGAGAGCTACGTTGAAACGCACATTAAAATATGCCATTTTGGGTCTGGTTCACAAAGAGGAAATGAGCGGCTACGATATTACGAGCCAATTCAAGCAGGAAATTGGACAATTTTGGAGTGCTAAGCACAGTCAGATTTATCCCGAGCTCAAAAGACTGACCGAAGAGGGACTCATTGAATATCGCACCTCCATTACAGGAGCCAAGCTGGAAAAGAAGCTGTACTGTATTACCCCCAAAGGGACCCAAGAGCTGACCGAATGGCTGCTAAGCGCCAAAGAGTTACCGGAAACAGAAAAGGATGAGTTTATGCTCATGCTGTATTTCTCAGCAGCCATCCCCAAGGAAGAAAGTAAGCGCTTGTTCGAGGATCAGATTGCCAAACGTGAAGAAAAGCTGGAATACCTGTACGAAAGTAAAAATTCTCTCCAGCGGCTGGACGAGAACTTTCAAGTACCCGGCTCTAGTCAATTCGGTCATTATTTGGTGCTGAGCCGTGCCATTAATCGGGAAGAAAGCTATATTACGTGGCTGAAAGAAACACTGTCTCTGTTTAAATAGACTAAAAAACCTTCAATTCCACTTAGGTTCGTGGTATTGAAGGTTTTTCTATAACAGATACAAACGAAATTCCTTTTAGTCTGCCGTCGTAATCGAAGAGCCGTAATCTTCAATATGAATATCTGTGCTGAACCGTACAGGAATGGTGCTAAAAGTGGTATCCCAATCCTTTTTGACCTTATGCCAAACTTTAGGATGTTGAATCCTCAAGGCTTCTCCGAAACCTCCGACATCAACCTTCAGCTTTTGCATCTTAGCTACGGTTTGTTCAGCTAATGAATTCACTTTCTCCTGAAAGAGACTCTCTTCCTGTCCAAGCACATTGTTGTTGCGCAAATCTTCATTCTTTATATGCACCTCCGAAACACGTCCCTCTGAGGTCATTTTTACCTGAAAGAAAATGTCGTCCCCCTGGACGATGGCCTTGATCTTGCTTTTACCCGCTTTGATCTCATATGCTATGTTTTTACCGCTTTTCGGATCGCGGCTTTTCAGCACGCCTCCCTTCAGCTCGCCTTTGATCCACATAAGACCCTCAACCTCTGACTCATTCAGATAACCACCGTATGTTTGCGTCTTTCCCTTGATGATTCCCGCACCTGCGAGCTTGATTTCATTCTCCGCCGTAATGACATTAGGTAATATAAAGCTTCTTCCCCCCTTCATGGGTCCGATCACTTTAACCAAGGCCATAGGCTTTATCAACCGTGCGTTCCGTTTCCGGTTTTGGAAAATATCCTTTAAAATATAGGCAGGAATCTGACCAGGGATTTTCTCCTGGAGTGTATTTCCCGCCTTTTCTGTACTAATCAGCAGCAGTACACTCGGCCGAATGTCATTATCCCCCAAGAAAAAGTCCAGCAGCTCATACAACGGAATCTTGCGAAGCAGACTGGAGCTGATAATAACCGTTTTCAAATGTTGCCCAATGGGAGGTCGATTGGTCCGCAATGAAATTTCTCTTATCATTTCAAAAACGGAATCGCCTGTTTCCGTAACATTAAAAAATTTCTTTGCTTGTGGAGAGGAGGTGTTGGAGCCGCCGCTTTCCTCTGGAATGACAAATTGAAAGGTTCCTGTAATTAACTCCTTTTTTGGATAATCTCCCCCTTCCTGATTAATTTCCTTTTCTTGCGAGGATTCTTCCGCTACATCTAAAGCAATGCCTGTCTCCAGATTTAGATCCTCTACTGGGGAGCTGCTCCAGCAACCTGAAAGTGTGCTGCATATCAGGAAAACCATCAATCCGAGTAATCCTGACTGGACTCTTTTCATGACCCCACCCCTCTCCAGCGAGAAATAAGCAGCAGGGGCAGTGGAAGTAGCACGAATAAAGCGAACGCTACATTTCCGATAACCGTTCCAAAAGAAAATAGCTCATTCAGGTTTTTCGGTATTTGGGATAAGAGGTAGATAAACGGAAGCAAAATGAACAACATCTTGGAATAAGAGCTATTCAAAATTTGAGATACTCCGAGCGAAGCACAATAAAAAGCAATACTGAATGTGGCAAAAATCTGCATGATCCAAATGGTCAGCAATAAGGACTCGAACCGTTCCAACAACAGATACTCCACTTCAAAGCTGCGGGCCAAATCTAAAAATGGCCAGGTTCTGCTCAACACCCCTTCCATTGAAAAGGCGCCAATGCACAGGATCAACGTAGCTGTATAAAAAACGACCGCGATCCCAATCGCCAATCCGATTGCCTTGGTTGCTTTCTCCGGTTTTTCCATCCGACAAAGAATAAACAGCAAGGACTCTGTCCCCGTTAATGTCAGGATTGTAGTCTTGAGCGTTCTAAGCACTGGCATTCCCCCCTCCGACAAGACAGGACGCAAGTTATTCAATTCAAAAATATTTAAACTCAGCAAGCAAATCAGCAAAAAGATAGCCGCCGAAACCGGAAATATCAGTTGACATATCTTTCCTAATGAACCCACTCCCCCCATGCATAGGTACAGAGAGAGCCACATAAAAGGTGCTGAAATCGCCCACGCCGGAGTGCCTTCAAGCAGAAAGAACGACGTGACTTCCTCCACAGATCGAATTTCAAATGCGGCTATACAAACAAAATAAATAACAATCAGCATACCAATCCCTTTGCCAATGAATTTGCCTGTTATTTGCTGAACATACTGGTAAAAGGTATTTTCTGGTAATCGTGAGCTTAGTTTGACTATAACCCATCCGAACAGAAAAGTGCCCACCCCTGCTAAAATGACAGATATCCACGCATCCGGTGTTTTTGCAGCTTCAGTTGCTACTCTTGGAAGGGTAAGCAACCCGGCAGCCAGCATAAAGCAAACCACAATTGCCGTTGTCTGTAACGTTGTAATCTTATCCGCTTTTTTCCCACGGGCCATCTTGCTCCCTCCTGTGTTGAGCTCATCCTTGTCGCTTAGGGTCTTTATGCTTCAAAAGAATGGGTCTGTTTTTCATAAATTGCAACGGTGCTCGTACGAAGTAATCTTTCCAGTCTTTGAACGAACGGGGAGTCGTTAGACTAAGAAACGGAACACCAAAGCTGTGTAATTTAACCATATGAATACTCAGCATCAGAAAAAACATGATCACGCCATACAAGCCGAAGATGGACGCCGTGAACATGGCACCGAAACGAAGAACACGCATGGATATGCCAGCGCTGTATACAGGGGCGGAAAAGGAAGAAATCGCTGTGACTGCCACCACAATGACGAGGATCGGGCTTACAATCCCGGCGTCAACAGCCGCCTGTCCAATAATCAAACCGCCGACGATACCCATCGCTGGACCGATGGGTTTGGGGAGCCGAAGTCCTGCCTCGCGTAAAATTTCAATGGAAATTTCCATAATCAGGGCCTCAATCAACGTCGAAAACGGCACTCCCTGTCTAGCACTGATAATGGAAATGACCAGCTTGGTTGGAATCAGTCCGGGATGAAACGAGATAAAGGAGATATAGAGCGCTGGAGCAAATAACGATATGAAAGTTGCCATAAACCGAAGAAATCGAATAAGCGACCCCGGTAGCCATCGCTCATAATAATCTTCGGGAGACTGGAGCATCATCCCATACGTTACAGGCATAAGAAGCGCAAAAGGTGTACCGTCCAGCAGAATCGCGACACGTCCCTCCAGCAATGCAGCCATGACCCGATCCGGTCTCTCCGTATTTTGAATTTGCAGAAATGGGCTAAGAAAATTATCCTCAATAAGCTGCTCTACATAGCCCGACTCCAGTACCTCATCCATATCAATGGTTTGGACCCGCCGCTTCACCTCATCTACAAGCTCCGGGTCGGCAATATCTCTGAAATACACTACCATCAGCTGTTTTTCCACTCTTTTGCCGACTTTGAAGGACGACATGGCCAGTTCTGTACTTTCTCCATGCCTGCGCAGCATCGCTGTATTGTCGCTGAGGGTCTCTGTAAAACCGACACGCGGTCCCCGCAGCACCGATTCCGATATAGGATCTTCCACCCCTCGTGTATTTCCTTTGGGTGTACCCAGCACAAAAGCACCCGGTATGCCCTGAATCACGAGTATGACTGAACCAAACAGCACCTTTTGCAAGGAGAACTGCACCTCTAACGTATACTCCGTCTCCGATACCAGCATGACCTGGTGAACAATCATATCCCGAAGCTCTTTTCCTCGCGGAAGCTCTCCCCTCTCTTGCCCGGAGCTGCCCCAATCCATTAGCGGCTTTAAAATATTCTGATCCATGCCAACCTTGTCCGTTAATCCATCCACAAAAAAAAGTGTGCTTACAGCGTTCAGATTTTCCAGAAAAATCGAGCGTTCGTTTACGTCTGCCATGTCTGCAACTGCTTGTCTGATTTTTGCTATATTGGCTTCATAATCTTCGGTAAAGGTCCCCTTTTCCTTCTCTGCCTCACTGACAGATGGATTATGATCTGCCTGCTCCGAACGATCTTCTTCTTCCATAAGCTTTAATCGTTCCATACGTCTGCTCTCTCGACCATCCAACGCTTTAAGTTGTCGTACTGTCAGAAAAATAATCAAAGGTATGATGAACAAAAAGAAGGCTTCCACCCACACATTCCATTTGGGCGCATGAGTTCCGATGACCTGCCACACGCTGTTCACTCCTTCACTTCCATAGGATTTGTATATAGATTTACCTGGATTAGAAAAAAGATGCATGAAGGATTGAGGCAGATGGAACAAATTTCTTTGCTCATAAAAGGAATAAAAAGGTGAATTTGATAGATGAGCTGTATTGCAAAAATGGAAATCCATGATAATATCTATTCATTCTATGACTAATGTCACAAATTTGTTGAATTCGTGGTCCATTATTCGAATCTAAAGGAGTTGTAGGTATGAAGAATCATTTTTGGAAGAAAGCCGCCGTATTGAGTCTGTTGGCGGTCATTTTGTTAGGAGGAACAGCGATTAGCCCCAAACAGGCACACGCAGGTTATGAGCCTTATATGGGGGAAATTACGATGTACCCATACACGTTCGCTCCTAAGGGCTGGCTAAAATGCGAAGGCCAGCTGTTGCCCATTGCTCAGTATTCAGCATTATACAGTCTGCTGGGCACTAATTTTGGCGGTGATGGAGTGCGTACATTTGCATTGCCTGACTTGCGTGGAGCTTCCCCGTTGCCGAATGTAAACTACTACATCGCAATCGAAGGGGATTACCCGTCCCGCCCATAATATGAACACGCTCAAGTGGTGTGCTATTTAATAAAGAAGAGGTGATAGCGTGCTCGAAGGAAATAACTTCACACGCAACAAGTTAAAACCCTACCGTGTGCTGATTCCACTGCTGCCATTTATCAGCGGTGCGGCTTTGCTCATAGGGACGAATGAAACCAATGCTGCCGGCTGGGAAAATGTAGTGTTTAACAAACCAGCCACATCAAGTGGCTATAGCCAGCCCTATGACCCCAGCAGAGCTGTCGACGGGTCAATTGAACCGACAAGCCGCTGGTATCAAGCGAGTGACGGTGAAAAGTGGATTCAGGTAGATTTGAGAGACTGGTATATCGTGGATCGATACGTTGTTACAGGTATGGGTGTCTTTAATGGGTGGCAAGATCAGCGTGACCCGTATAGTTTCCGACTGCAGACGAGCAGCAACGGAATTAATTGGGCGACTGTGGATACTGTGCAGAATAATGTGAGTTCTAATTTTCAAAAGAGCATTACTCCTGTAACCGCAAGATATTTGCGATTATATATTGATCAAGGAAATGCCAGAAACAATCAATGGGCTTCCATCATGGAATTCGCTGCTTATGGGGAGCAATTACCCGTTCCACAAGCTCCGGGTCATTTTACAGGTACTAAAAATGGAAATACCGTGGAGTTAAGCTGGGATGCCGTTCCTTATGCAGCCTCATACAAAGTCATGCGAGATAGCGTAACGCTCTATACAGGCAGCTTAACCCAATTCATAGACACTTCAGCATTGCCGCCAGGTGAAGCAGTTTACACGGTTCAGGCCGTGAATGCTAAAGGGGAGAGCACTCCTTCAGAGGTCAAAGTGACCATACTTACCGATGCCGAGAGAGTTGCACAGGCAAAAGCCGCCCTTACTTTAGGCTTCTCTCCTGGAGATACAGTGGATTCGGTATCCCAAAAGCTGACACTGCCACTCACTGGGTTAAATGATACGACGGTGAGCTGGAGTTCGGATACCCCTGACGTCATTACGAACGAAGGCGCTGTAATACGTCCGCGATACGATTTGGGTGACCAAAAAGTAAAACTGACAGCAACGATTGCGAAAGGAACCGCCTCGGATACCCAAACTTTCGAAGTTACCGTTTCGAAGATGACTGCTCAAGATACATTGAATCAAGCAGCAGATACTCTATCGCTTGGCGATTTGTCTGCGGTACAAGAAAATGTATCTCTCCCTCTCTCCGGTTATGGTGGAGTGCAGATTGAATGGTCCTCGTCTAAACCTCTTGTCATTGCAGCAGATGGAACACTTACCAGACCTTCCTATAGTAGTGGAGATACGGACGTTACCCTAACGGCTACCCTGCAACTTGCAGGCTTAACGAAAACAAAGGATTTTACTGCACACGTACTCCGTCTGCCGATGAGCGACACTGAAGCCGTGGACGCAGCATACAGAGCACTGGAACTACCGCTAACGACAGTAACCGGAGACGTATATTTGGCAAAGGATGCGCTGAATGGTGTTCAGGTGTCATGGTCGTCGAGTCAACCTGAGTTCCTGGATCATACTGGACATGTAACATTCCCAACCTATGTACAGGGCGATCAGACCATCACGCTGGAGGCGGTTGTGTCAAGAGGTGGGGTTGAGCTTCGAAAAACCTTCAGTCTGCTCGTACCTGCATTGCCCGTAAGCGCTGATGAAGCAGTGAATTTGGCGGCAAATACACTGAATCTGGATTACCCGCAAGGGATTAAGGATTCCATCGCCCTGCCTCGTACAGGGGCATTTGATACCCAGATCGACTGGTCCTCGGATCAACCGGATATCCTCAGTGATAGTGGTCAGGTAAATCGGCCTAAATATACAGACGGTGATATGAATGTACAGTTAATTGCTATGATTTCTAAAGGCATAGCTTCTGTCCAAAGAACATTCACGATCACCGTGCTGAAAGCATTGCCGAATACACCTTATGTACGACTGAACGGCAATAATCCAATTGTTTTGGAAACCGGCGACAGCTTCACGGATCCGGGAGCCAGTGTATTGGACAGTGTATACGGCAATATCCTGGTCCCCGATCTTTCAGGGATCGGCAATGTCGATACGAATGTACCTGGTGTATACGTATTGAACTATGCTTATAGCGACAATGGAAGTTGGACCGCAGAACCGGCAGAACGCCGTATAAACGTCTTGCCCCGTGCTGTTGTAGCCGCAGCAGGCGACGAGGATATCGCCTCTGTAATCGTCACAGGCGCTTTACCGAGCGCACGGCTTGAGCTGTATAATGCCCAGCAGGAGCTTATAGCGGAAGGAATCGCTTCGAGTGAGGGAAAATATACATTTACACCTGTACCCGAAGGAGCCAGCTTCTATGTGCTGCAGAACGTAAATGGCATGAAGGGCGCTCCCTCAGGGCTAGTGTATCCGCAAGGATTAACCGCGCAGCGTGTCGCGGATTCCATCACAAGCATACCTGCCCCTACAACAAGTGATACACTGCTTAGGTTGCCTGCCGTACCTAATGGCTTCCGTGTGACCATCAGCAGCAGTAGTCAGCCAGACATTGTGCGTACAGACGGAACTATTGTTCAAGCAGACACCCCTTCCGTTGTCACTGTCATGCTGAATGTCATGAAGGTAAGTGATGGTTCTCATGCTTTGACGCAGGCCATAGAAGTCATCGTCCCTGCCAAAGTAAGTGTTGACACAGGCAAGTCTAATAAAGATAAAAATGAGGATCAGGATCTGTCTGCTGGCATACAACAGATAGGATTTTTAGAGCAAGGGAAAACAGTCTCCCTCTTTGTTCCTCCTGCGGCATTCCTGGATGAACAGATCCAACAAGCACTTCGTGAAGGCAAGGCATACGCTGACATTCGTTTGGAGCAGGAAAAGCAAATGAGTCGTGTTCTCCTCACTCATTCTGTACTAAATAAATGGGATCAGCTCGGAGCTTCAGTGATATCCCAATATGGGACGCTGATGGTATCCAGTGACACACTAACCAGCATGGCCGCCTCAGGTCAGCAGGACGTCACCATGTCATTCCAGCAGGCAGATCAGCAATTTCGCGATTGGGCCGAGCAGCAACCCAACCTGAAGCTGATAGGACCGGCTGTAGAAATTAAAGCTAACGTGACAGGGAATTCGTCCATCGTTCTGCCGCTGGATAGCGTATCCTCAAGTGAATTGCAAAATGTTGAACCTCAATTCTCCATTCTTGTGATGTATGAAAATGGTGAACGTGAGATTCTAAAAGGTACTGCTGTGGTGAATTCACAAGGGATTTTGTCGGGTGTGAGTCTGAATACGTCTCGATTAGGTACCTTTGCCGCTGCCATCTCTACGAACGCGTCTCAGGTAGATCAGACCCGTGTACAAAATGACCCACTCCATTCGTCAGATTCACAAGAACCAGCTCAGGTATGGCCGGACCTACAAGGTCACTGGGCAGCGAAGTCCTTACAATCTCTTGCAGCCAAAGGCTGGATGCAGGGCTATAAAGACGGCAACATGCGCCCTGAGCGTGCGGTGAGCCGTGCAGAATTTGTAGCCACATTGATCAGGGCTTTAGGAACTACTGGAGACGAGAGCCTGTCTACCTCATTTACAGATATGAAGGGGCACTGGGCTGGATCGGCCGTGGATGCCGCTTACCGTCAGGGATGGATTCAAGGGCTAACTGCTCAGACGTTCGGACCTAATGAGAGCCTTACCCGTGAACAGGCGATGGTGATCCTGTCACACGCGATGCAGAATCAGACATCCGTTTCCAGCCCTACTGGACTGCAATCCTATAAGGATGATCAGCAGATTGCTTCCTGGGCTTCCACAGCATTCGAGAAAGCCATAGGCTCGGGTTGGATTAGCGGGTATCCTGATGGAACGCTCAAACCGAAAGCCGCCATTAGCAGAGGCGAGATGGCTGAACTGCTGGTACGAATTTTCAAATAAATCTGCCGAAGACATATAATCTAATAGACTACACACTAAAGCGCGGTCCCAGGCATTTGGGAACCGCGCTTTTGTTATCAATATTTTATTAAGCTTTGCTTGTGTATTCACCCTTTTCACTTCAATAAATATATTATGAATATCTGTAAAACGGGGCGATTAACCATCTGTCACCTCTACAGTAGGCAGAATGAGGAGGAGATACTTGAGCATGAAACATAAAAGACCGTTCAGGTTCAGTGGTGCTTCAAAAAAAGATGAGGACTGCAAACCATCAAGAGATATTAGAAGTATCGAAACGCTTCTCAAGCTTATTAATGAATTGACCTCGATCATCCCACTTGTATTCGCAAACCCTTCTGCGGCTAATGTATCTTTATTGCAACAGATTTTAAGACAATTACTGTCTCTGGCGAAAAGTTTAAGACTTAGAGGCGGGGCTAGGGCAGATTTACTGGCGGCGTTGGAGCTTGCTATAGTAGCGTTAGAAGCCACGCCTTTCTCTCCGATCAGCGTAGGTACTACATTACAGCAACTGTTGGATGCCCTATTGTCCATCGTTCTACAGGAATCCCTCAGTCCAACTCTTAAAGATAGTTTAATCCGTGCAATCAGAACTGCGGGAACGACGGTTAGCAACGCACTAAGTGAACCGTATTTGTCAGGGGAGCCCGGCCCACAAGGGCCTCCGGGACCTGTGGGGCCTGGTGGTGCGCCTGGTCCAGCAGGTGTGCCGGGCCCTCCAGGACCTCCCGGGTCTCCAGGACCTGTAGGTGCCGCTGGGCCTGTCGGAGCTGAAGGACCTGCTGGACCTGCTGGGCCTCCGGGAGCTGCTGGACCTGTAGGTGCCGCTGGACCTGCCGGGCCTGTCGGAGCCGCAGGGCCCATCGGGGCCGCCGGACCTGAAGGGCCTGCTGGACCTCCCGGAGGTGTAACAGGCCCTACGGGACCGACTGGCGCCGATGGGCTGCCGGGTGCAGTTGGCGCGGTCGGTCCTGCTGGAGCCACGGGACCTACCGGCGCTGATGGCCTGCCGGGCGCGGTGGGCGCGGTCGGACCCGCTGGACCCACTGGACCGACCGGGGCCGATGGGCTGCCGGGCGCGGTGGGTGCGGTCGGGCCTGCTGGAGCCACGGGACCGACTGGCGCCGATGGGCTGCCGGGCGCGGTGGGCGCGGTCGGTCCTGCTGGAGCTACGGGACCGACTGGCGCCGATGGGCTGCCGGGCGCAGTTGGCGCGGTCGGACCCGCTGGACCCACTGGACCGACCGGGGCCGATGGCCTGCCGGGCGCGGTGGGCACGGCAGGACTCGCCGGAGCCACGGGCGCAACAGGTGTTGGCGGAGCTACCGGAGCCACAGGGGTTACAGGCGTTACTGGAGCCACTGGTTCGGGGGCAATCATCCCATTTGCTTCGGGTGGACCAGCAATTTTGACAACCATTGCCGGCGGACTGGTTGGAACCACAAGTTTAATCGGCTTTGGAAGCTCAGCAACAGGCATTAGTCTCGTAGGCGGTATCATTGATCTCACAGGTACGCTTGTAGGATCAGTCATTAACTTTGCTTTCTCCGTTCCACGGGGTGGTGTAATCACATCCATTGCCGGATATTTCAGTACAACTGCTGCTCTAACCCTCTTGGGATCATCCGTTAGCATTACTGCCCAGTTGTTTAGTTCCCCGACACCTAATAACACCTTTATAGCCGTTCCCGGAGCTACCGTTACATTGACCCCCCCGCTAACTGACATCGTTGCATTAGGAACGACTTCTAGTGGTATTGCTACTGGGTTGGCAATACCCGTAACCGCACAAACCCGTCTGCTTATGGTTTTCTCTGCCACAGCTACAGGAATTTCTCTCGTTAATACCGTGGTGGGCTACGCAAGTGCAGGCGTTACCATTACCTAATCCAAAACGAAAAGGGCCCACAGGATTATTCCTGTCGAGCCCTTTTTATTTTCATTCCTTCAAATAAATTAAACCGTTTCGAGCGATATTTTCACTTCTTCTCCCTCTTCACAGACGGCGAACGTTTTAATTTGCCCGTGATCGGGCTCTTGAACGGTGCCCGTCCGCAAATCAATTTTCCAGTCATACAAAGGATCATAAATATAATGTCCCGATACTATCGCCTCTGTAAGAGGACCTCCTTTGGGATGAGGGTTGGTATTTTCAACAGCATAAAGCTCATTCTCCGAAGTGCGGAAAACAGCAATTTCAGTCCCTTTAATGTGGATGGTACGTCCTATTCTAGTCGGAAAATCCTTACTGTGACCGACGACAAGCCATTCGGCATTCTTGATCATTTGCTTGATTGCTCCCTTCCTCAGGCATTTTAGATACAATTACACAATAGATGGAGTGACAACTTCAAATAGATTTTTACGTGTATCCTCATCATTGATGATCTTTTTCCACGGGTCTTCGACCTGTTGTAGTGCAAATTCAATACGTTCTACTAAAGCTTGTCGATTAGCGGTATCGTGAACGACAACCTTCTGAATCTCTTCCAGACCGATCCGTTCCACCCACTCCGAAGTACGTTCCAGATATTGCCCTGTTTCCCGATAGAACTGCATCACGGCTCCTACAATATCAATCAGTTCAGCGTCCGTTTTTACTTTACAGAGTGAATCAGCCAACCGTGCTTTAATACCGCCGTTTCCACCGATAAAGATCTCCCAGCCCCCGTCATTGCCTACGATTCCGATATCTTTTGTACATGATTCCGCACAGTTGCGTGGACAGCCATTAACTGCTAATTTGAATTTTGCTGGGAAATCCAGTCGTTCAAATTTCCGTTCCAGCACTTCTCCCATTCCCATCGAATCCTGTGTACCAAAACGGCAAAATTGCGATCCAACACAGGTTTTAACCGTACGAAGTGATTTCGCGTAGGCATATCCTGAAGGCATATCGAGTTCTTCCCACACTTTAGGCAGATCTTCTTTACGGACACCAATCAAATCCAGCCGCTGTCCCCCAGTTACTTTAACGACTTTAACGTTGTATTTAAGAGAAACATCAGCTATTTTCTTCAGATCCTCTGGAGTCGTTACACCGCCGTACATTCTTGGCACCACTGTAAACGTTCCGTCTTTTTGAATGTTCGCATGCAATCGCTCATTTACAAAGCGGGAATCTCCCTCATTTTCATAGGTATCTGGGTTAATCATCCCTAAATAATAATTCAGCGCCGGACGGCATTTGGAGCATCCTTCATCATTATGCCAACCCAGTACATTCATCACTTCACGCGTAGTTGTCAGCCCTTTGGTTTTGATTGCTTCCACAATCTCATCTCGGCTCAATGTTGTGCAACCACAGATTCCTTGCTTGGCTGACGTCTTGAAGCTGTCTCCAAGAACATATTGCAAAATTTGCTCAACAACTGGCTTACATCCACCACAGGAACGCGTAGCTCCGGTGCATGCCTTAATTTCATCGACTGTGGTTAGTCCATTTTCATTAATTGCATCCACAATCGCCTTTTTAGTTACACCGTTACAGCCACACACAATTTCGTCATCGGCCATCGTTTCAGCGGATGATGTTTTCGCCCCGTGATTGCTGCATCCAGTACCCATGAGCTGTCCATATATTTCATCTGTCATTGGCGTTTGCTGACGCACATATTTTTGAAGACTAGCAGATTCGCTCACATCGCCGAACAGTACAGTCCCCACAATTTTATTATCACGAAGCAGCACTTTTTTGTATGTGCGCTTCCACTCATCCTTTGCTACAATCACCGTATGTTCAGGCTGGGTTATGAATTCACCAGCTGAGAAAACATCCACCCCTGAAATTTTGAGCTTGGTGGAAACTACCGATCCTGCATAACCTTCAGTATCCGCGCCTGCCAAATGTTTGGCAATTACACTTCCCTGTTCAAACAGCGGAGCTACCAGACCGTAGCAGACCCCACGGTGTTCAACACATTCCCCTACGGCATATACATCCGGCAAGGATGTTTTCATCAAATCATCGACCACAATCCCACGGTTCGTTTCCATACCACTTTCCACAGCTACCTGGATATTAGGCTTGATTCCGACGGCCATTACGACCAAATCCGCTTCCAGCTCACTTCCATCCGAGAAGCGCAATCCTTGTACCCGATCTTGACCGTACACCTCCGCAGTTTGCATTTGCATAGCAAACTTGATTCCCTGGCGTTCCAGTTCTGCTTTCAACATCGCAGACGCTTCCCGGTCCAGCTGACGTTCCATCAAATCTTCCATTAAGTGAACGACCGTAACATCCATTCCTAGGTTGACCAAGCCTTTAGCTGCCTCCAGCCCCAATAGACCTCCGCCAATGACAGCCGCCTTTTTATAGGTCTTTGCCGCTTCCAGCATGGCCGAGCAATCGGCGATATCCCGGAAACCAATAACGCCTGGTAATTCTTTACCCGGAATAGGCAGAATAAACGATTGTGAGCCGGTAGCTACCAAAGCCACGTCGTAGTCAATTTCCAGTCCGTCTTCGGTGCGAATCTTCTTGTGCTCACCGTCGATGCTTTTAACCATTTTTCCTGTATATAAAGTAATTCCTTGATCCGCATACCATTGCAAATCGTTCAGTATAATATCATCTATTGTTTTACTACCTTCCAACACATAAGAGAGCATGATCCTGTTATAGTTCGGATGCGGCTCACTTCCCAGGACTGTAATTTCATATTTATCTGTTAATTTTAAAATTTGTTCGACCGTATTGATACCAGCCATCCCGTTCCCTATAACCACAAGCTTCTTTTTACTGTTTATCATATACCGGTTCCTCCATTCATTCGACGATACTCCCTATCCGACGACATCTCCAACGTTCCTATGAAATTCTGTTTATGCTTCTATTTTAATACAGCAGATAGGTCTATATGTGATTTCAATCACAATGTAGTTAAAATTATGAATATTTAGGGATTTCCCTATTCTATTTCAAGGGATTAAGGTAAGGACCGGAAATCATAGCAGCGTCATCGAATGAATCTTTCCAATTCATGCGTAAATACAACCGTTATAAGGAATACTTTATGAACAACTTGTATCTTAAGGGAGAATGAATTGAATTGCTTGGAGGTAATCATCATGTGGTCTAAAATCATTTCTTATTTTCCTAGCTGGAGTACACTCTTTCAAGCCGGTCTCGCGTTGATTATTCCTTTAGGAATTTATTATATTAACACCTCGATTTATTCGTTTGTCGGCAGTAAAGGAGCCAAATCCAAACATAACGAAGGTCCCATGGATCAGCAGCATGAACCGAGCTCTAAAATTACAGGAAATTATGATTCCGACTTACAGGCAATTCGTGAAGCTATAGGCGAAAATAGTGATGTGCATTTTCGTGAGTTTATGGTGAAGAAATTTCATGCTCGGTCCATGTTAGTCTTCATAGATGGTATGCAGGATGAAAAGCTTATGAGCGAGCAGGTATTAGAGGTCTTGATGTTTGAGGGCCAGCAGGGTCAGGATCAACAGGAACAACCGGAAGGGTTAAGTAACTCTTTTATAAAAGAAAGCCTGATGCCACTTACGCAAATTAGTGAAGTTACCCGTATGGAGGAACTGTACGAGTTCATCCTTTTAGGTCATACCGCCCTATTAATTGAAGGAATGAAGGAAGCGCTACTGGTGGGCCCTCCTAATGGCACTATTCGCTCCGTCAATGAGCCAACTTCTGAAGCATTGCTTCGGGGTCCCAGAATCGGTTTTACGGAAGTATTGAGTGAAAACACTTCGATGCTTCGACGCCAAGGCTTAAATAAAAGTCTGGAAATGAAGAAATTCCAAGTGGGAAGCAGAATCAAAAAGGATCTGGTTATCGCGTATATAAAGGATATTGTGAATCCGGATCTGCTTGAAGAAATAAGCCGCAGAATATCAAAAATAGACATGGATTTTTTACCTGAATCTGGGTATGTGGAACAACTTATCGAAGACAATTATTTAAGTCCATTCCAACAGGCTCATAACACAGAGCGTCCCGATCGTGTCATTAATGCTTTGTTGGAAGGAAGAATTGCGATCTTACTGGATGGTACCCCCTTTGCACTTATTGTCCCGGTGACCTTCAGTATGCTGCTTCAATCTCCCGAGGATTATTATGAGCGATGGATTCCCGGGACACTATTACGTCTGCTACGATTTAGCGGGGCTTTTATAGCGCTTATGGGGCCTGCTCTGTACATTTCTTTTATATCGTTTCATCCCGGTTTAATTCCGACCAAGCTGGTCATTAGCATTATCGAAACCCGTGAAGGCGTCCCATTCCCATCCGTTATAGAGGTCATGATTTTGGAAATCTCTATCGAAATTCTACGAGAGGCCGGCATTCGCCTGCCCAAACCCATTGGCCCTGCGATGGGCATTGTGGGAGGCTTGGTCATCGGCGACGCAGCTGTAAATGCGGGCATCGTTAGTCCATTCCTAGTGATTGTGGTTGCGGTTACTGCCATTTCATCGTTTTCGATACCGACATACAGTGCGGGCATTACCTTGCGTCTTTTGCGTTTTGTCGGAATGCTCTTTGCAGCAATCCTCGGCATGTTTGGGACCATATTGTTCTTTCTGTTAATTTGTATCCATCTAACGAAGTTGAAAAGCTTTGGCGTGCCGTATGTAACTCCCTTTTCCCCTATGCGACCAAGCGATTGGAAGGATTTATACATCCGGGCTCCTATATCTCTGATGAAACGAAGACCTGTCATGATGAAAACGCAGCAACGCAAACGCAGATCATGATGCCCAATAACGAAGGAGGAGCTACTGTGTTTAAACGCTCTGATGATAAGATCACAACGAAGCAGGGGGCTGTATTCCTGACCAATACCGTATTGGGCGCAGGGATCTTGACACTGCCGAGAGGTGTAACTGAACAGGTACAGACTCCTGATGCATGGCTTTCTGTCCTCATCGGTGGAGGTATTGTCATATTCGTCGTCTGGATTATGGTGAAATTAAGTCAGCAGTTTCCCGGAAAAACCGTGTATCAATACTCCAGAAGAATCGTGGGCACAATTCCGGGTGGAATTTTAAGCGTGCTACTGATCCTATACTTTATAATCATAGCTGGCTTTGAGATTCGGGTTTTAGCTGAAGTGACCATGTTTTTCCTACTTGAAGGAACCCCCGTTTGGGCGATTGTGATTCCATTCATCTGGGTAGGGAGTTATTTGGTTTTTGGAGGCATTAATCCCATCGCGCGGCTGTACCAAATTGTACTTCCAATCAGTCTCTTCTTTCTGCTTTTCTGTTTTCTCTTTAGCTTAAGAATCTTCGAAATTGATCACCTTCGCCCCGTATTGAGTGACGGAATATTCCCCGTCATCAAGGGGCTAAAATCAACTATTCTTGTCTTCTCTGGATGTGAAGTTGTCATGACACTGGTCGCTTTTTTGCAGCACCCCGAAAAAGCATTTAAGGCCATGGTAGTGGGCATCAGTATCCCTTTAGTTTTGTATTTTTTGACTGTAGTTATGGTAATCGGCGGGCTATCAGTAGATTCTACTGTGACAAGTACTTGGCCTACCATTAATTTGATGCGCAGTTTTGAGATCCCCGGATTTCTTTTTGAACGTCTGGAGTTTCCACTGCTGGTAATCTGGGTGATGCAAATGTTTTGTAATTTCTGCAGTTTTTTCTTCAATGCTTCCTTAGGTGTCTCAGAGGTGTTTGGTCTTAAATATCGTTATGCGATTTTCGGTTTAATCCCGCTTATCTTTATTTCCACGATGACTCCTGTTCGTATGACTGAAGTGTTTAGTCTTGGCGATGAGATCGGATACATGGGAATCGTATTATTTTTTCTGATCCCTGTATTTCTCTCCATCGTGTTCATGATCAGGAAGAAGGGGTTGAAGCAAAATGTGTAGACAATCTACCCTATCCTTACTGCTTGCCTTCATTCTTCTGGTGACTCAAGTCGGCTGTTGGAGTAGCAAGGAAGTGGAGGAGCTTAGCATATATACAGGATTGGCTCTCGATCAGGGAGAGCTCAGTCCATTGGAACAGGATTTGGAGAAGAAAGGCAGCCGTTATTTCAAGAAAAACAAAATTACGGCCAGCGTACAAATCGTCCCCAAGAAATCATCTGGAAGCACAAACCAACAAGGCAGCGGCGGTGGACAAGAACTAAACTATGTAAATATAGCTAGTACTGGAGATTCTTTGCTTGAAATCTTCCGACAGCTCTCTCTTCGTTTGGATCGTCCCGTTATTGGTCACCACCTAAAAGTCATCGTGGTTTCCACCGAACTGGCAAAACAACAGACGATGCAGCAATTGATGGATTTTGTGCTACGTGATAATGATATTCGTCCGAGTTGTATGGTTTTCTTAAGTAAGGAACGAGCAGCCAAAACCTTAGTTACCAAATATACGGGCGAAATCCCATCCATTCATATTCTGAACATGCTTCGTAACCATTTCAGAACCAGCAAGGTAATGAAGGGAGTCAATCTGTCTGAATTGGATGGGTTAATGCACTCCAAAAAAAGCTACATACTGCAAAACATTATTGAGTCTGAGGGTGAATTAGAATTTTCAGGGGCTGGTATTATTAAAGGAGAAACTGGCCACTGGATCGGTACTTTGGGACAACAAGACGTGGAAAGTATTGGATGGATTAAGGGTGATGTTGAGGGCGGAGCTGTCAAAACGTATGACAAGCGAAATGAAGCCATAACTTATGAAATCAAATCGGTAAAGAGCAAAATAACAACTAAAGTGGCCGATGACGATGACATCTCTTTTCACGTAAAAATTGAATCCAAAGGACGTTTAATCGAAAACTGGGATGAGAAGGTAGACCCAACTGAGACGCGAAACATGAAAGAAGCTGAGCTAGAGTTTGAAAAACAAGTGACTAGAAGGGTTAAATCTCTTATGCACAAATTACAATCCGAATATAAAGTCGATGTTGCTGGTTTTGGTGATCACTTGAAAATTGAAGAACCACAGGTGTGGAAAAAAGTAAAAGATGATTGGGATTATAAATTCAGTAAAATCCCTGTAACCTTCGATGTTAAGCTAACCATTACGGATTTAGGTTCCTCAGCCGAATAGTCAACATCTACTCAAATTTGTCCTGGATTCAAAAAAGAACCCCTCTTCTTTAGAAGAGGGGCTTTCCACCACATTGAACTATTCCAATTTAATCACTCGTTCTTGGGTCAACTCTAATGGGTCAGCTTAAAAACTCAGATTTTCTCTCTTCACCATGAGAACGTCTGGCAAAATCGACGAATTGAAATTTATCCAGCCGATGCCTTGATTCGGTATACTGGAACAATGTGGTGTCTTCCAAATAAACATAGTTACGGACTACAACCACATGAGTATAGTTTTGGAGGTCCATCAGCTTACGGTCTTCTTCATCTGCATCTTCTACAGAAACGATCTTTTTAGCATAACTGATTGGAAGATGGAGCTCCCCTTCCAGGTACTCGTAGATAGATTCACGACTAATTTCCTCGGTAAGCACGGGGACAATGTCTGATCGAAAGTAGTCTTTATCCAGTATGACACATTCACCTTCTATTTCACGTGCACGAATGACTTTCCAGACCAAATACTTGTCTTTGTCAATCTCAAGATGAGTAGCTATGTCATCTGGAACGGGAATCAACTGATTTTCATGAACAATCGTTTGTGATTTACGCCCAATACGCTCAGACATTTCTTTGAAACTGACCAATCCCCCTATGGGAAAATCCATCCGTCCTATATCCAGAACAAAAGATCCTTTAGCCTTTATTTTATGGATATACCCATTTTGTGCAAGCAAGTGAAGTGCCTTACGCACGGTCTCACGAGAAGTGTCATACTCCCGGGCCAATTCATTTTCAGAGGGCATTTTCGAACCAGGAGCCAATTCGCCTGTCTGGATTCGTCCCGAGTACTCTTGATAAATTTGCAAAAATATATTCTTAGTCAATTTTCATCACCACGTTTATTGTAGCATTCTTTCACTGACCAGGTTACTAAAATAGGCTAGCAGGATGAATCTGACTTAATCCGTTTTGTTTGATGAAGAATTCAAATGAATTCTCATTAAGACATATTGCAAATCATTCGCCTCACCCGGCAATTCCTCAACTGATTCAATCATATTCTGCCCATCGGGGACAATAACCGGTGTAATGATGGGATATCCCGATTTCTGAATCAGCTCACGGTCAAATTCCATCAGTAGCTGGCCCTGCTCCACGGTTTGACCTGTCTCCACATGCATGGTGAATCCTTCTCCCTTCAATGACACCGTGTTGATTCCTACATGTACCAGTATCTGTACACCTGTCGGATGCTCCAAAATCAAGGCATGCTTGCTTTTCACCATGATGTGAATGACTTTTCCACTGAAAGGGGCAAGAATCCGACCATCCTTCGGTTCCACTGCAATTCCTTGCCCCATCTGCCGTTCGGCAAAAGCCGGATCAGGAACCTGTTCTAATGGCACAACATGTCCTAGTACCGGAGTCTTTACTTCAAGCACATCCAGTGCAGAATTTTGTTGGTCCAAATTTTTCCGTATGGAGTCATTAGCTGCTGTAGCTGGAGTCTGACGACGCTTATTGAGCAGCTTCCCATACATAAAGGTTAAAGCAAACGGCACAATCAATACGATCGCCATCCCGATGAAGAATACGCCCCAGTTGTTTGGGAAAATGGATAAGAAGCCTGGAATCCCTCCTACACCAATGGAAGAAGCCAACACATGATTTACGGTGAGCAGTATACCTGCGATACCGGAACCGATCATTCCAAATACAAACGGATATTTATACCGGATATTCACCCCGAATATGGCAGGTTCGGTCACACCCAGAAAAGCAGACACAGAAGAGGTAAGAGCCAATCCCTTTCCCTTTTGCTCCTTCAATACCAGCATCATGGCCAGTGCTCCGGCCCCCTGAGCGATATTGGACAGTGCCAGCATCGGCCATAGGAACGTGCCACCCTGCGTACCAATTAATTGCACGTCCACCGCCAGGAAAGTATGGTGCATTCCCGTAATGACCAGCAAGGAGTAAAAGCCTCCATAAATCAAGCCACCCAGCGCAGGAGCCAAATCGAAAACGTATACAAGACCAGTCGTAATCGCATTACCAATCATAAAAGTAACCGGACCGATCACTGTAAATGCAAGAAATCCTGTAATTAACAATGTAATCGGAGCTACGAGCAACAGCTTAAATGAATCCGCTATCTTCTTATTGAGGAATTTCTCAATTTGTGCGAGCACGTAAGCGGATACCAAAACGGGTAGAACCTGTCCCTGATAACCAATCTTGTTCACGTGCCAGCCAAACAAATCCCACACCGGAACGGTTCCTTTGGTAACGGCATCCGCATAACTGTATGCACTTAGCAGATCCGGATGAACCAGAATCAAGCCTAGTACAATCCCGAGTAAAGGACTACCGCCAAACCGGACAACAGCCGACCATCCAATCAAGGCAGGTAGAAATGTAAAAGCAGTGCTGGCAATGGTATTAATGATTGCTGCAAAGTCGGTCCATTGAGGGTAGACCTGAACCAGAGACATTCCTTCGAAAAAGACTCCATTTCCTGTCAAAATATTATTGATCCCAAGTAATAAACCTGCAGTCACGATCGCGGGCAAAATCGGAATAAAGATATCTGCCAGCGTCTTGATGGCACGCTGAATCGGGTTTTGTTTTTTACTAGCGGCGTTTTTAACATCGTCCTTAGAAGCCCGACTGCCTCCTGTAATGGAGATCATTTCGTCATATACCTTATCCACCAGACCTGGACCAATCACGACCTGATACTGTCCTTGTGAAGAAAATTGACCTTTGACCAGATCATTTTGTTCGAGTGCTTCTTTATCGACCAGCTTATCATCATACAGGGCAAATCGCAGACGAGTTACGCAATGCGTAGAGGCCTCTATGTTGTCTTTACCACCAACGGCTTTTATAATGTCTTCCACCTGTGCTCTTTCAATCGCCATCTAGTCCACTCCCTCGAAGTTTGCTCATTTTTAAAGCAGCACCCCGGCTTATAAATAAATGTACTACCGGGGTACTACTAGATGTTTCCATACTATTCACTAAGGTTAACGAACAATCCACATATAGGAAGCATACGGAGTCAAAGAGACCACCTGATTTAGATGCGGAGCGTGCTGGGTATTACCGATTAAAAGCTCAGCCGCAACCCCTGCTTGATTATCTAATGATGAATAAAATGAATCCGGTATACGGAATTGTACATCCTGCCCGCTAAAATTAGAGATGACGACCAAAGTCTCCTGTTCATTGCTGCGTTGATAGGCATAGACCTGAGGATGGGCTTCATCCAAGCGTTGATAATCGCCATCGGTGATGACCTGTACCGTCTTACGCAGATGAATCAGCTTACGATAATGATTGTAGATCGAGTCCGGGTCCTCTAACTGGGACTGAACGTTGATATGTGGATATCGTTCATCTACCTTAATCCAAGGCGTGCCTGTAGTGAAACCTGCATTGCGGGTGTTATCCCACTGCATCGGTGTCCTCGAATTATCACGGGACCGCTCTCGAATGATATCCAACGCTTCCTCTGCGCTTTTGCCTTGCTCCTGCAAGATACGATACATATTCAGCGATTCAACATCACGGAATTCTTCAATATCTGACCACTGCGGATTGGGCATTCCAATCTCTTCACCTTGAAATATATAAGGTGTTCCCTGAAGTCCATGTAGCGTGGTGGCCAGTAGCTTGGCGCTTTCCACATGGTATTCACCATCATCCAAAAAGCGAGAGATCGCTCTTGGCTGATCATGATTGTTAAAAAACAATGCACTCCAGCCGCCACCCTGTTGCATGCCAATCTGCCAATCCGAAAATAGCCTTTTCAGCATTTCAAAATCATAAGGCATGAGTTCCCACTTTTGCCCATTAGGATAATCCACCTTCAAATGATGAAAATTAAAGGTCATAGATAATTCTTTTCTGTCTGGATTGGAATAACGGATACAATGATCCAGTGAGGTGGAGGACATCTCCCCTACAGTGACGCTGTTATATGTTGAGAATACTTTCTCATGTAATTCATGAAGGTATTCATGCACATGCGGACCATCCGTATAATACTTACGCCCGTCCCCAGGAGCCGTGCTTCCATCATCGTCCGAGAATTGCCGATCCTTGGAGATCAAATTAATGACATCAAGTCGGAAGCCACTAACTCCCTTCTCAGCCCAAAACTCCAGCACATTAACAACTTCTTGGCGAACTTTGGGATTTTCCCAGTTTAAATCCGCCTGCGTCTTATCAAACAGTGTCAAGAAGTATTGGTTTGTCGCCTCGTCATACTGCCAAGCTGGTCCACCAAACTTGGAAATCCAGTTGTTCGGAGGTCCTCCATCGGGTGCTGGGTCACGCCAGATATAATAATCCCTGTACTCATTATCCTTAGAAAGCCGCGCCTGCTGAAACCAGACATGTTCTGTGGAAGAATGGTTAACCACGATGTCGATCATCAAGTGCATCCCACGCGCCCGAATTTCCTGGCTCAATTCTTCAAAATCCTGCATTGTTCCATAATCAGGATTAATCCGGCAATAATCGGCTACATCATACCCGTTATCGCGCTGTGGCGAGACATATACAGGCTGCAACCAGATAATATCAACACCCAGTCCTTGCAGATAATCCAGCTTTTGTGTCAGACCTCTTATATCACCGGTTCCTTTGCCCGTCGTATCGTTAAAGCTTTTGGGATAAACCTGATAGACGACCGATTTGCGCCACCAGTCTTGATCTTGAGGAATTAAAGCCTTGTTCATTGCTTCCATTCATGCTCATTCCTTTCTTACGAAATGAAGTAGCGTAAAAGAATTTAATATAACGCTTTCAACTTCTTGTATATACAAGATTAAATCATGTATATACAAGTTGTCAATATACTTTATGTATTAAGGTAATACCCGTTTTACAGCTAAATGACCAGGAAACCCATCCATTCTGTCCGATTGTATTTCATGACTCTTTCAATAAACTCTATTTCACACGAAAAAGGCTCCTGCTTATAAGTCAGGAACCCATCTTTTAAATCGTGAATACGGTATTTATTTAAATCCATATAGATAGTGCGCTATAAAGGAGCAATAAGGCCATTATGATATTGAAGGAGCGCTCATACTTATTCAAAAAGCGTTGAAACATGGCGCCGAAAATCGCCCAGCACATGACAGCTACAAAACCAATACAGGTCAGGATTAACGAGATCGTTATCATTGTCATATATGACACATCATACGGCATTACAAACGTTGAAATGACCGTAATACCATACAAAATGATTTTTAAATTGATAAATTGCAGCAGCAGTCCCGATTTGAAGGAATATCCTTCATTGTGGTCATTATCCTCCGAAGTAGATTTGCTCTTTGCTATTTTTACTGCCAGGTAAAGCATGTACAGACTACCAAGAACATTCATCCAGATTTTAACCCGAGGCAAGAAATGATATAAAGCTAGATTAAAATAGCAGGCTAACAGCATAATAGCGAAACAGCCTGCTGTTATTCCCAGTAAGAATGGAAAAGCTCTCTTCAAACCTAACCGCCTGGCACTGTCCAATGACATAATATTGTTGGGGCCTGGCGTAAAGCTAGTAACCAGTACATAAGATAAAAATGGAATAAACGGCATGCAACAATCAACTCCAGTGTGTTATAATTGAATAAAATGTACGTTGAAACGCACATTTGTACTTCATGATTGTACATCATGTTCTTTATATAGCACAATAGGGAGCGGAAAAATGATGGAGAATATTAATTTGATTTTAAGTAAAAATCTAAAGCATCTAAGAAATGAAAGAAAATTGAGTTTAGATAAATTAGCTGACCTGACGGGGATCAGTAAAACGATGCTCGGCCAGATTGAACGCGGAGAATCTAATCCTTCGATTACAACGGTATGGAAAATTGCGAACGGTCTGAAAATATCATTCACTGCTCTGATTAGCGAACCGCCTGCCGATGCCATAGTCGTTCCTAAAAGCAAAGTACAAGTGCTTGAAGAAAGCAATCACTATCGCTTGTATCCGTTTTTCCCCTATGAAGGAAATAGAAATTTTGAGATCTATACCGTAGAGATTGAACCAGGTGGGGAACTGAGTTCTGCCCCACACCGTGAGGGTACTGAAGAATTTATTACCGTATTTGAGGGTGAAATGGTGGTAAAAGTCAGCGAAGAAACGTACACGGTGAAAGCCGGAGATTCGATACGCTTTAAAGCAGACCGTCCGCACATATACTATAATTTAGGAGAAACCCTGGTAAGGATGAATATGATCATTTATTACTCTGTATAATAGTTCAATTCTTGAAGAGCATATATGTAAAAGTCCTTAAATATAAAAGATCCTATTAAAATAAGTGGCTCTTTTAATAGGATCTTTGGTACAAATCATAAATGATTAACCTGTTTGTTGTTTAGGAGATTTCAACTTGCTTGATTATTCGTGCCGGATTCCCAGCTACAATCATATGATCTGGAACATCTTTGGTTACGACTGCTCCTGATGCCACTACGACGTTATTACCTATCGTAACACCGGGATTAATAACTGCCCTGCCGCCAATCCATACATTATTGCCAATTGTTACAGGCTTTCCATACTCTGGACCAGCAATTCGTTCAAATGGATCAATGGGGTGAGTCGCTGTGTAAATATGGACTCCCGGAGCCAGAAAACAATTATCTCCAATACGCACCTCACATACATCCAAAATGGTACAGTCAAAGTTGGCATAGAAATTTTGCCCAACATGGATGTTGTATCCGTAGTCACAGCGTATGTTGGGTTCCATGCTTATATTTTCACCTGTGGAACCGAAAAGCTCCTTAAGTAACTTTTCACGGTACTCACTATCCGCCTCAGTCGTCTGATTAAAGAGACGTACACATCTTCTCGCATACTCTCTTTCACTCGTTAATTGAGGATCAGCTGCTACATACAGTTCCCCATCCAGCATCTTTTGTTTTTCCGTTTTCATAGACATGCGACAATCTCCTTTATATTTTAATCTCATTCTTTTCATTCGTCCCCACGGGCCGGGCAGCACCCGATATCAAACCAGCAACAATAACGCCAATGAGCACTACAATTAAAGCATGCAGGAGACCCACATGTTCACCTAAAAGCCCTAATCCCGGAGGTCCCACTAAAAAGGCAATATAACCTATTGTGGCTACGGCTCCTACCCGGACAGCTGCACCACAAGGATTATCTCCGGCAGCAGACAAGCCTACAGGAAAACCAAGTGAAGCTCCAAGCCCCCACAGCAAGATACCCAATCCAGCTAAGAGATCATGCTGCCCCCAGATCACTAGAGTAATACCCACAGCAGCCAGGACAGCACTTCCTTTCAACACAGGGACGCGGCCGTATTTATCCAGTATAAATCCACCCGTGAAACGTCCAATGGTCATCGCTGCCACAAATAGCCCATACATATAGGAGCCTGTTAAGGAGTCCACGCCATAACCATCTACCATCGTTAGCGGCAGCCAGTCATTCGCGGCCCCTTCTGCAAACGCCATCCCGAGCACGATGATACCAATCAGTAGGATTCGCCTTTCTTTCCAGACAGCAAGCTGAACCTTGATATTAGATCCAACCTTGTGCGTAGAAGTAACCTTTTCTTTACCTGTATCGTGGGGCAAATAACGATACAAATACAAAGTTACCGTGGCAATCATGGCAGCCATAGCTCCAAAATGAATCACAACAGGTATGTGTAGTGCAGCTGCTCCAGAACCGATGACAGCCCCTACAAGGGTCCCCAAACTAAACGAACCGTGAAAGGCGGGCAAGAGCGTTTTATTCAACTGATTTTCTACCGCAGAACCTTCGACGTTAAGAGCTACTTCTGCTGTGCCATAGCCACCACCAAAGATGACCAAACCAACAAACACGATGCTCGTGAGCGAAAATGCAGTTCCCAACCCTACAATGACAAAACCAATCACAATCAAAAGCGCACTTCCCAGAATGACCGACCGTCCACCTATACGAGAAATAACATTGCCCGCACTAAGTAATCCCAATAAGGAACCCGCGGCTAATCCAAAAATAATAATACCCATTTCGGCAGTCGAGACATGCAAAATATCCCGTATGACAGGCGTGCGGGACACCCAGGAAGCAAAAGCTACACCCGGTAGAGCGAATAACAAAAATAAAATATTACGAACTATCCTAGGATTCATGGAGGGTTCTCCTGTCATCAATGAGCTCCTTAGCAAGACTTTTTATAAATCTTTTAATAAGTAGTATTATAATATATTATTCTGATCGCATCCAGCACTTTTTTGTCAAAAATACCTGGGCAGTATGATAAGCTGAGGGCAGCGGCCTCCAGTTTTTAGTGCTTCATCATTACAAGCTTTTTCTCCATCCCCCAGGGCCAGTTTCGTATATGTACCTTACATGAACATCCAATAATAAAAAAGGAATGCTTCCTTGTCCGCTTACTCAGACTAGAAGTATTCCTTTTATTTTTGATATTACGCTTGATGGAGCGCTCCAATGCTAAGGCCAAACGCGGCTTCGTGAATCACTTCTCCTGTCGTTGGATGAGCAAAAACGGTTTGCATGATTTGCTGCTCCGTCAGTTCATTGGCAATCGCCAATGTCAGGCTACTGATTAAAGATGATGCATCTGGACCAATGATCGATCCACCCACAATTTTTTGTGACACATTATCCTTTATCAATTTAATAAAGCCTTCCGATTCATTCATCGTTAATGCTTTCCCATTGCTGGAGAACGAAACTTTGCTTACACGGAAATCCATTCCCTCTTGCTTGCATTGATCCTCTAATATACCAACACTTGCGATTTCGGGTGAAGTGAAGATGACATTGGGAATGGCAGCATAGTGCATACCTTCCGATCCACCCATGATGGCATCAATAGCCGTGATCCCCTGATGGGAGGCGACATGGGCAAGCTGCATAATATCCGTCACATCACCAATCGCATAGATATGTTCGACGTTTGTACGCATATATTCGTTAACAGTAATGCCTTTCCCACGCTCATTGCGCTGGATACCCGCTTGTTCAATATCCAGTCCGTCCAAATTGGGCTCACGTCCGATTGCAACAAGCACTTTCTCGCTAACTAACAAATGCTCACCTTGTTTGTTTTCATAGGTGACAATAGCCTGTCCATCGTCCGCTTGTTGGATTTTAGATACCTTGGATTGGGTATGGATATGAATCCCAGCATTTTCTGCCGAATGTTTAATTTCTTCTGAAATATCACTGTCAACCATGGTCAACAAACGATCCATAAATTCTACCACGTGAACCTCTACGCCGAAATTACGATAAATGAAGGCAAACTCCATACCAATCACACCACCGCCAATAATCGTAATACTTTTTGGTAGTTCAGTAGAGGCAAGGGCATCGGTGCTATTCATTACAAAAGGAAGATTGATGCCGGGAATATTCACTTTGGTAATTTTGGAGCCTGTCGCAATAATGATATCTTTTGCTGTAACCTGGTAATGTCGTTGTCCTTTGACGCTTACTTGTGTGGCAGATAAAAAGGCAGCTTGACCGCGAATAATTTCAATATTATTTTTTTCCATTAAATAATCAATACCCGAAATCAACTTTCCTTTGATCTCATCTTTACGACGAATGACTTGTTTCATATCGACTTGAAGATCTGTTCCCGCATGAATACCAAACAAAGACGATTCCTTGATGTGGTGACAAATCTCAGAAGACTTCACCAAGGATTTAGTTGGAATACAACCTACATTAAGGCAGGTGCCACCCAATTCCTCTTTTTCCACCAAGGCCACCTTTATTCCTTTTTTAGCGGCATAAATTGCTGCCACATACCCTCCAGGTCCGGCTCCAATAATTAGCAAATCCACGTTCTTATCCACTGTAGGTTGTTCCACCTTGATAGCCTGTGATTCTACTGTAGACGTCCCCTCTTCGGTAGCAGCTTCAATTGTAAATAAGGCCTGATTAGAGGATACTTCGTCGCCTTCTTCAAAGTGGATTTTACTGATACTTCCTTCAACATTTGCTGTAATTTCTCGAACACCTTTGCCTGTCTCAACCTCAAGAAGTACATCCCCAAAGGAAACGTTCTGTCCGAGCTGGACGTGATTTTTGCTAGCTTTCCCTTTTTTTCCTCCAGGGATCATTGACATTTTAACTTCCATAATTTTTTCAAACCCCTTCACGACCAAAAGAGAATTCATTGAGCCCTTTTAGCGAAAAATTTAATGTCTGACTACGCCTGCTTGTACCAATTTAACCCCATTAGCCAAACAATCCCCAACCGGACAGGTCTTTTCGACAAACGCTGCAAAAGCTTCTGCTTTTTCTTGGCTCTCTGTCGTTTTAAAGTGCATGGCAAAACGTATTTCCTGAAATCCACATCGAACATCCGCTAACCCCATGAACCCATCCGGGTCCAAATCTCCTTCCAGCTCTACATGGAATTCTTCATATGAGAACCCAAAGCCTTCGGCAAAAGCAGCAACAACGATCGACTGACATGCACCAAGCGCACACAGAAGTGCTTCAACCGGATTCATCGCTTTGTCGGTTCCACCAAAATCTTCAGGCTCATCCATCACAATTTTGAACCCTCTGGATTGAGCTTCCACTTGCAACCCTTCAGGTAATTTTTTTGCAGTAGCTTTAAATGTAGTTAACATAAATATAACCTCCCGTTTACTTTGTGAAATAAATAACTTTCTTCAGGGAAATTGTAGCACTCTTAGTTTCAAAAATCAATAGTTAGCTAAGTAATTTATTTTAGTTGTTAGTATCTGATATGATGAAAAGTACAAAGGTCTGTTATACTTAAGTTGATGTATAAGAAATATAGTTCAGTTGAATGGGTTGGTGTGGCCATGTTTAACTTAGAGGATTGTCTTGCTTTTATTACCAATCGTAGTGGAAAAATCTTTTCGGAAGCCTTGGAGAAAGAATTTCGACCTTATAACATTACTAGGAGTCAATGGATTGCGATGTATTATATCAATACACACAAATCCATGACTCAACGGGAACTCGCAGAAGAATTGTCGATTAAGGAGCCAAGTGTCGTGCGGCTGCTACAAAAACTAGAAGCCGAAGGATATTTACTTCGCAGTATTGATGATGCAGATAAACGAATGAAACAAATTCAATTATCCGATCTTGGTACGCAGGTTTGCCTTAAGCTTCTGCCGATTGCTGAGAAGTTTAAGCAAGACACCATTGCTGGGATCTCTCAGGACGATCTTCATATCTTTGAGAGTGTGCTTCAGAGAATGGTTGATAACACAAGGAAATAACAAGTATAGAAAAACGACCAGGAAGGTACCTCCCTTGGTCGTTTTTCTTATAAAGCACGCATGTAATTGCTGGTTTACACTTCTATACTTACTGGAAAAGTAGAAGTAAATGGTTAAGTAAGCACAGGAGTAGTGGCACATGAATATCTTACTGTTTTTTTCATAAAAAAGTGCGTAAATGAAATCGCATTTCTAAGATCGGCTTAATTCCAAAAAAAAAAAGGCACACCCCTTAATGGGATGTGCCTTTTTTTCTTGCATGGCAACGTCCTACTCTCCCAGGATCCTGCGGTCCAAGTACCATCGGCGCTGGAGGGCTTAACGGTCGTGTTCGGGATGGGTACGTGTGGAACCCCTCCGCTATCGCCACCAAACATGAATTTGCCTTGCAAATTCTTCCGTAAGCTTATTCGGTTCATCACAGATTCTGTGAATGAATCGCCATACGCTTGTCGTATGTACTTCTACATACCTTCAAGGTGTTACACCCTGAAAACTGGATCCGAAACTCATTGCGTCTTATCTTAGGATAAGCCCTCGACCGATTAGTATTGGTCAGCTCCATGCATTACTGCACTTCCACCCCCAACCTATCTACCTCGTCGTCTTCAAGGGGTCTTACATACTGGGAAATCTCATCTTGAGGGGGGCTTCACGCTTAGATGCTTTCAGCGCTTATCCCTTCCGTACATAGCTACCCAGCGGTGCTCCTGGCGGAACAACTGGTACACCAGCGGTACGTCCATCCCGGTCCTCTCGTACTAAGGACAGCTCCTCTCAAATTTCCTACGCCCACGACAGATAGGGACCGAACTGTCTCACGACGTTCTGAACCCAGCTCGCGTACCGCTTTAATGGGCGAACAGCCCAACCCTTGGGACCTACTTCAGCCCCAGGATGCGATGAGCCGACATCGAGGTGCCAAACCTCCCCGTCGATGTGGACTCTTGGGGGAGATAAGCCTGTTATCCCCAGGGTAGCTTTTATCCGTTGAGCGATGGCCCTTCCATGCGGTACCACCGGATCACTAAGCCCGACTTTCGTCCCTGCTCGACTTGTAGGTCTCGCAGTCAAGCTCCCTTCTGCCTTTGCACTCTTCGAATGATTTCCAACCATTCTGAGGGAACCTTGGGGCGCCTCCGTTACTCTTTAGGAGGCGACCGCCCCAGTCAAACTGCCCACCTGACACTGTCCTCGTACCGGATCACGATACCAAGTTAGAACCTAGATACGATCAGGGTGGTATCCCAAGGATGCCTCCCCTCAAGCTGGCGCTCAAGGTTCAACGGCTCCCACCTATCCTGTACAGATCGTACCCAAATTCAATATCAAGCTGCAGTAAAGCTCCATGGGGTCTTTCCGTCTTGTCGCGGGTAACCTGCATCTTCACAGGTATTAAAATTTCACCGGATCTCTCGTTGAGACAGCGCCCAAGTCGTTACGCCATTCGTGCGGGTCAGAATTTACCTGACAAGGAATTTCGCTACCTTAGGACCGTTATAGTTACGGCCGCCGTTTACTGGGGCTTCGGTTCATAGCTTCGCCCGAAGGCTTACCACTCCCCTTAACCTTCCAGCACCGGGCAGGCGTCAGCCCGTATACTTCGCCTTGCGGCTTCGCACAGACCTGTGTTTTTGCTAAACAGTCGCTTGGGCCTTTTCACTGCGGCCCCCTCGGGCTATTCACCCTACCGAGGCACCCCTTCTCCCGAAGTTACGGGGTCATTTTGCCGAGTTCCTTAACGAGAGTTCTTCCGCGCGCCTTAGAATTCTCTTCTCGCCTACCTGTGTCGGTTTGCGGTACGGGCACCTTCTCCTGGCTAGAGGCTTTTCTTGGCAGTCTGAGATCATGACCTTCGCTACTATAGTTTTCGCTCCCCATCACAGCCCAGCCTTACGATGTGCGGATTTGCCTACACATCAGCCTCACTGCTTAGACGGACATCCATCAGTCCGCGTCACTACCCTACTGCGTCACCCCATCGCTCATAACGGATTACGGTGGTACAGGAATTTCGACCTGTTGTCCTTCGACTACGCCTATCGGCCTCGCCTTAGGTCCCGACTTACCCTGAGCGGACGAACCTTCCTCAGGAACCCTTAGGCTTTCGGCGGATCTGATTCTCACAGATCTTTTCGTTACTCATACCGGCATTCTCACTTGAATGCAGTCCAGCGCTCCTTCCGGTACACCTTCAACCCGCATTCAACGCTCCCCTACCCCTGATGCAAGCATCAAGCCATAGCTTCGGTGGTGTGTTTAGCCCCGTTACATTTTCGGCGCAGAGTCACTCGACCAGTGAGCTATTACGCACTCTTTCAATGGTGGCTGCTTCTAAGCCAACATCCTGGTTGTCTGTGCAACTCCACATCCTTTCCCACTTAACACACACTTGGGGACCTTAGCTGATGGTCTGGGCTGTTTCCCTTTCGACAATGGATCTTAGCACTCACTGTCTGACTCCCGGAACTAAATCTATGGCATTCGGAGTTTGACTGAGCTTGGTAACCCTTGCGGGCCCCGCACCCAATCAGTGCTCTACCTCCACGATTCTTCTTTCCGAGGCTAGCCCTAAAGCTATTTCGGGGAGAACCAGCTATCTCCGGGTTCGATTGGAATTTCTCCGCTACCCCCACCTCATCCCCGCATTTTTCAACATGCGTGGGTTCGGGCCTCCAGTGCGTGTTACCGCACCTTCACCCTGGACAGGGGTAGATCACCCGGTTTCGGGTCTACGTCCACGTACTCAAGTCGCCCTATTCAGACTCGCTTTCGCTGCGGCTTCAGCTCTTCACCTTAACCTTGCACGGGAACGTAACTCGCCGGTTCATTCTACAAAAGGCACGCCATCACCCATAGATCGGGCTCTGACTTCTTGTAAGCACACGGTTTCAGGATCTATTTCACTCCCCTTCCGGGGTGCTTTTCACCTTTCCCTCACGGTACTGCTTCACTATCGGTCGCCAGGGAGTATTTAGCCTTGGCAGATGGTCCTGCCGGATTCATACGGGGTTTCACGTGCCCCGCACTACTCGGGATCCGTCTCGGAGGGAACAAGTTTTGAACTACAGGGCTTTTACCTTCTCTGGCGGGCCTTTCCAGACCTCTTCATCTAACCGGTTCCTTTGTAACTCCATGTGAGACGTCCCACAACCCCAAGGAGCAAGCTCCTTGGTTTGGGCTAATCCGCGTTCGCTCGCCGCTACTGACGGAATCACTATTGTTTTCTCTTCCTCAGGGTACTTAGATGTTTCAGTTCCCCTGGTCTGCCTCTCTTCTGCCTATGTATTCAGCAGAAAGTGACTGTCGATGAAGACAGCCGGGTTTCCCCATTCGGACATCCCCGGATCAAAGCTTGCTTACAGCTCCCCGAGGCTTTATCGTTGTTCGCCACGTCCTTCGTCGGCTCCTGGCGCCTAGGCATCCTCCGTGTGCTCTTTGTAGCTTAACCTAGTATCTACATTGTAAATACGATTTGCTTTGAATTTCGGTTCAACACTCACGTGTGAATGAAATTCAAGGCAGCTACCTTTATTTCACTTGTTTACACAAGATCAGCTTAAAGGAATATTCTAAAACGCAATTTCGTTTCGGTATCCAGTTTTCAAGGTGCAATTCGCTTCGTCGAAGCGAAGCCTGATGAATATTTCGGTTCCACACGATGTGTGAATGAAATATTCGTCGAAACTTGAGAGTTTGAACTCTCAAAACTGAGCAACGAGTGAGTAAGTTCAGGATATCCATTTCATTCACACGAACGTGATGAACCGAATTGAATATCCGGTCGCAGGTATATACACCTGCTGATTTGAATGTTTCCGTTGCAGGAAACGATTCTCCATAGAAAGGAGGTGATCCAGCCGCACCTTCCGATACGGCTACCTTGTTACGACTTCACCCCAATCATCTACCCCACCTTCGGCGGCTGGCTCCTTGCGGTTACCTCACCGACTTCGGGTGTTGTAAACTCTCGTGGTGTGACGGGCGGTGTGTACAAGACCCGGGAACGTATTCACCGCGGCATGCTGATCCGCGATTACTAGCAATTCCGACTTCATGTAGGCGAGTTGCAGCCTACAATCCGAACTGAGACCGGCTTTTCTAGGATTGGCTCCAGATCGCTCCTTCGCTTCCCGTTGTACCGGCCATTGTAGTACGTGTGTAGCCCAGGTCATAAGGGGCATGATGATTTGACGTCATCCCCACCTTCCTCCGGTTTGTCACCGGCAGTCTGCTTAGAGTGCCCAGCTTGACCTGCTGGCAACTAAGCATAAGGGTTGCGCTCGTTGCGGGACTTAACCCAACATCTCACGACACGAGCTGACGACAACCATGCACCACCTGTCTCCTCTGTCCCGAAGGAAAGGTCTATCTCTAGACCGATCAAAGGGATGTCAAGACCTGGTAAGGTTCTTCGCGTTGCTTCGAATTAAACCACATACTCCACTGCTTGTGCGGGTCCCCGTCAATTCCTTTGAGTTTCAGTCTTGCGACCGTACTCCCCAGGCGGAATGCTTAATGTGTTAACTTCGGCACCAAGGGTATCGAAACCCCTAACACCTAGCATTCATCGTTTACGGCGTGGACTACCAGGGTATCTAATCCTGTTTGCTCCCCACGCTTTCGCGCCTCAGCGTCAGTTACAGCCCAGAGAGTCGCCTTCGCCACTGGTGTTCCTCCACATCTCTACGCATTTCACCGCTACACGTGGAATTCCACTCTCCTCTTCTGCACTCAAGCTCTCCAGTTTCCAGTGCGACCCGAAGTTGAGCCTCGGGATTAAACACCAGACTTAAAGAGCCGCCTGCGCGCGCTTTACGCCCAATAATTCCGGACAACGCTTGCCCCCTACGTATTACCGCGGCTGCTGGCACGTAGTTAGCCGGGGCTTTCTTCTCAGGTACCGTCACTCTTGTAGCAGTTACTCTACAAGACGTTCTTCCCTGGCAACAGAGCTTTACGATCCGAAAACCTTCATCACTCACGCGGCGTTGCTCCGTCAGGCTTTCGCCCATTGCGGAAGATTCCCTACTGCTGCCTCCCGTAGGAGTCTGGGCCGTGTCTCAGTCCCAGTGTGGCCGATCACCCTCTCAGGTCGGCTACGCATCGTCGCCTTGGTAGGCCTTTACCCCACCAACTAGCTAATGCGCCGCAGGCCCATCCACAAGCGACAGATTGCTCCGCCTTTCCTCCTTCTCCCATGCAGGAAAAGGATGTATCGGGTATTAGCTACCGTTTCCGGTAGTTATCCCTGTCTTGTGGGCAGGTTGCCTACGTGTTACTCACCCGTCCGCCGCTAGGTTAATTAGAAGCAAGCTTCTAATTAACCCCGCTCGACTTGCATGTATTAGGCACGCCGCCAGCGTTCGTCCTGAGCCAGGATCAAACTCTCCATTAAAGACGTTACAAAGTAACGTCAACCTGTTTCGTCTTCATCCGCTCCAAGGAGAAGAACCGAAGATGAAACAATATAGAAAGAGCGATTAGCTCATGTTGAAACTGACGAGATAAAATATCTCATTTTTGCTTCCATTTCATACAGCCAGATGGCATGTACCAAAATTTCAGCATTGGATTTTATAAATAAAATCCGTACTCACTCGTTGTTCAGTTTTCAAAGATCAAATTCTTTTTCGCTGCGTTTTTCAGCAGCTATAAGATCATATCATGTTCATTTCAAAAATGCAAGGGTTATTTTATTCTTTTTTATGAAAATCATTTCACCCTAATTATTCTTTTTTTGAAACGGCTGTTTTGTTGTCAGCTCAAACAATATACCATTTTGCTTTACTGATTACCACAGGTAAATTATGCAACGTTAGCATTTCGGTGTATAGCTATGGTGTATTTGGGCATCTAGATAGATCGCCAGACCCGATCTAGTTTTGGTAGATGCTTTTGCCTGCTCTAGCTTGTGCACCACTTGTTCCTAGTAGCGCCTCACCGTTCCTACAAAAATATATTAATAGTAGAAAGGGCAATTAAACTGTGTAGTTTTAAGATAGAAGCCTGTGCAAATTATGAAAATGAGGACTTTCTCTATTCGATTTTCATGCAAGCTCCTTCCCCCTGACAGTTAGATAAACACAAAAAAACGACCAAATGGTCGTTTTTTGCTAGTCTATGCTCTCTTTGGACGCATCCATAACATGATAGGAAGTAATGCCAGTGCCAGAATTCCTCCCGCATAAGAAAGTATGGAATAGCTTGAATTTGCTACAATCATCCCGGACAGTGCTCCTCCCGAAGCTCCTGCCAAAGCAATAAGTACGTCCACCGATCCCTGTACCTTAGCTTGATTAGATGTTGTTGTCGAATCTACAATCAAAGCGGTTCCGCTAATCAGTCCAAAATTCCACCCTATCCCTAAAAGAGAAAGCGCCACAATAAGCATAACCATTGAATCAGTGGGAGCCAGCGCAGCTACTACGCCAGCAAGAAGTAGCGTTACAGCTGAAGCCATCGCCATCGCTATACGACCAACCTTATCGACAAGAATACCCGTAACCAGGGACGGAAGATACATAGCGCCAATATGAAAACCGATGACTAATCCTACTTCGCCGAGTCCATGTCCATGGTGCTTCATATGTACGGGAGTCATCGTCATAATCGCAACCATGACAATTTGAGTTATTATCATGATTAAAGCGCCAAGAGTAATTCCTTTTCTGCCATCACGAGTAGCCTCAGAATCAGAATTCGACTGGCTTCCTGGTGCTGTCTGATTCGCAACTGCTTTGGCTACCAATAAAGGATCTGGATGAAGAAGTAGCAATAATATTATGCCTGCTAATGTATAGGCTACAGCCGCTAAAAGAAAAGGTCCCGCTAAACTGGGAACTCCAATGGATAACGCAAACTCTCCCGTAACGTTAACTAAGTTGGGACCGGCTACCGCTCCGATCGTTGTAAAGACCATAGCCATACTCGCAGCTGTTGCTCGCTGCTTTGAATTAGCGAGATCTGTACCGGCATAGCGAGCCTGCAAGTTTGTAGCCGTTCCCGATCCATAAACAAGAAGGGAGATTAAAAGCAGGGTAATACTGTTCATAAGAGCTGCTACAACGACACCAACCGCCCCAACTCCCCCTGCAATAAAACCGAGTCCTAACCCCATTCGTCGGCCAAATCTTTGGGAAAACCGACCGACGAGGAGTGCTGCAACCGCTGATCCAAGTGTAAATAGTGCTGTAGGAATCCCCGTGAACTTATCCGTACCCAGCATATCTTGCGCCAACAACGCACCAACGGTTACTCCGGCAGCCAGTCCAGCTCCTCCAAAAATTTGAGAGAAAATAACGGTGATAAGCGTACGACGATACAGTTTTCTTTGCTTATCTGAAGATTCCACATAGGAATTGATAAGCGCTTGCTTCTTCTGCGAAGCATTCGTCAAATTCATTAAGGCTAACATCCTCCCCTGATTTCCTACAGAACAGTTATCTATTTTTTTCATCAAAAAGCGACGGTCTTATCGGCCCACTCGACAAGCTACATTTGCAGAACGAAAAGCATTCCAAGCTTCATGATCCTGTCACTTCGTTAAGAATAAAGTCGTTCCAATCGTGAACACTCTTATCCAAGTGTCTAGCTTTGAAGCCATGAGCTTGCAACAATTCAATAGCCCTAACCGCCATTAAGCAATACGGGCCTCTGCAATAAGCCACAATCTTCGAGTCGGCTGGCAACAGAGATAACTGCTCCGCTAATTCTTCAATTGGAACGGAAACAGCTCCCGGTATATGAGCAGTTTCATATTCATCTCGCGGCCGTACATCAAGAAGTGTGACCTCCCCTTTTTCCATCCGCATTGCCAATTCTTCCATTGTGACTCCTTCAACATCTGGGAATTGACCCAAAAATTGCTCTTTAATGTGTTGAACTTCAATTAACTGCTTTTCAGACAGATCATACAATGAATTTAAAAAGTGCAAAACAGATGAGTCAGAAAGTTCATAATAGACAAAGTTTCCTTGCTTTTTGGATTGAACCAACTTAGCCTGATATAGAGTTTGTAGATGCTGAGAAACATTGGCAACGGACATCGAAGTCATTTTAGAAAGAACTTCAACTGATTTGGGTCCTTGTATGAGAATATCAAGAATTTCCAACCTTTTCGGGCTGGACAAGCATTTTCCGATCCGTGCGTATTCGGTGAAAAGTCCATCTTTGAAATCTCGTTCGTTCACTATTAAACACCCCATTCACTAAACTATTCAATTAATTACTTTAATATTAACAACGAAATTATAAATCTTCCTTTTTTTCATGTCAATTCTGAAATATATTCAGTTTTCACGCAAAAAAGCCAGCTGCAAGAGCTGGCAAAAATTCATTTTCTCCTTTATTCCACTTTCAAGCTGATTTCTCCCTGTAATTCCCCATCTGCTGAGGCTTGTAGCAACAGTTCACCAGCTACATCCCCGGATTGTACGATTACAAGACACCTTCCTCTGTGTGTTCGTCTTCCTTTTCCCTTGAAAGGTTCATCACTGGTGAGATCCCCATTGTCTATTCCAAGGATACGGCCATCACCATGCAGCTCAAAGCTCAAATCAAAATCCCGGTTAGGTACAACGATCCCGTGTTGATCTATAACGGTTACTTCCACATGAGATATCTCATGCCCATCAGCAGGTAGAGTCGCCCGATCAGCCTCCATTTTTAGAGCATAAGGAAGCTCGGCGGTAGTCAGTTCATGTTCACAAACCTGCTGATTCCCATTGCGGCCTATAGCCCGAATTTTGCCTGGTGTATAGGGGAGTTCCCATAGGATTAAATGATTAGGGTAATCAGCCAACTTTCTCTCACCGTATGATTCCTCGTTCACGATCAATTCTACGCTCTCGCAGTTGGTAAAGGTAACCAACCGTATCAGTTTTCCTGCGTATTCAGGAAATGTCCAATGATCTTCCATAGCTGGCGATTTCCAGTGCATTGTCCATGTTGGATTATACTCCGATTTCATATGCTCATTAAATACGGCTATGTTCACAACTGGCTGATCAGACCAAAGACTCTGCTGGAGATAAGATACAGGTTTGCGAAACCCACACGTGTCAATCAGGCCGGAGGACCACCCTTTGGAGGGGTAGCTTGTTTCTCCCAAATAGTCGATTCCACTCCAAACAAATTGACCAATCACATAATCATGATTAGCGACATCAAACCAGGGGTTCAGGGGCAAATAACCTTTAACCCGGTTATCTTTACCCCGATAATATGGGAACGTCTCTGTTCCAAGGATAAGCGTATCCGGCATGGCCGCTCTATAGTGCTCGTACCACTGTTCTTGATAGTTCAGCCCCAGTACATCCACTCGTTGGGCCAGTAGCTTGGTATGCTCCACCTTGGCCTCAATCGAACCATCACGCAAGCTGATCGGTGTATTATGCGGCTCAAGCGCGCAGGTAACAGGCCGGGTCGGATCTTTTTCATGGCAAAAGGCAACGAGCTGCTCCAACATGTTTAGCATGGACGGTTGACCTTGGTTCTCCACTTCATTACCAACGCTCCACATAAAAACACTAGGATGATTTCTGTCTCTAACAAGCATGGCCTCCAGATCCTTTGCCCACCATTCATCATATACATGCTCATAGGAAAGAGATTTCCATTTGTCAAAAGCCTCATCCACCACCAAGAAACCCATATGGTCACATAAGTCTAATAATTCGGGCGCCATAGGATTATGCGCAAAACGGATTGAGTTGCAGCCCATTTCCTTCAGCTTCTCCAGCCTTCTCTTCATGGCTGTATCATGGTAAGCAGCCCCTAGGCAGCCTAAATCATGGTGAATGCACACTCCCTTCAGCTTCAAGCTGCTTCCATTTAGCAATAATCCTTTTTGAGAATCGAGGATCACTTCTCTTATGCCAAAAGGGATACGATAACGATCCACCTCAGTATTGTCGCAATAGATCGTCGTTTGGGCTTCATAGAGCACTGGGTTGTCCGGTGACCATAATTCTGGTTCTATAACTTTCGTTTTCTGCTCAATTTCCTCTGTTTCAAAGCCCGCAAGAGCTACTCGGTTTTCAATTTTTCCTTTTAGTTGTCCCTGTGAATCCAGTATTTCAGTCTTAATCGTACACTCTACGGCATGCTCATGGTGATTGCTGATCTTGATTCTGGCACTCACCTTGGCTTCATCTGGCGAAATTTCAGGTGTGGTAATAGTAGTTCCCCATTCGGTTACGTGAAGATAATCCGTATAAATCAGCCACACATTACGATAAATACCGGCCCCCGAATACCATCTGTCAGGCGGAAGAAGCGTATTGTCCACTTTGACGGCAATTACGTTATCCTCGTCCCACCGAATATATGGAGTCAAATCATATTGAAAGCTAACATACCCATAGGGCCGCTTGCCCACAAAATGCCCATTGAGCCAAACCTCACTATTACTGTGAATGCCATCGAATTGTATGTATACGCGCTGTTTTGGAGAGGAGGGCTTCACATTAAAATGCTTTCTGTACCACCCAACAGACCACCTGGGCAAATAAGCTTGATTGCCGCCATACAGCATATGTGGATCAAAGGACTTTTCAATACTCCAATCATGAGGGATATGAAGGTCCTGCCAATGCCCATCGTTATAGTCTGTCTTCTCAGCGCCCGTGTAATTCCCTTCTATAAATTTCCAGTCCGTTCTGAACGGCATAATCACTCTGCTTCCCATTATCTTGCCTCCATTTCATAAAGTAGATGAACGGATATAAACAACAGTGCGGGATGATCATCAGCATAGGTATGTTCTCTCTTACAATATTTCAAACACGGGGCGATCCTCAACAAAGTAGACGGGGAGCGTTGGAAATTGGACGGAAAGTGTTTCAGCAAGATACTTCATACCAGGTGCTTCACTTTCAGCATGTCCCAGCATGATCAGTGCTTTATTTTGCCCTTGATAGACAGCGTCTTTCACATATTCCGGTGTTTCCCATTCGGGCCCTTCACCAGCAATGATCAGGTCTACATTTTCATGTAGAAATAATGGTATGGCTAGTTCACCACCTCCCCTATATCCGACTAAGATTCCCACTCGTTCACACGGCATAGATACCTCGCCAGCTACTCGTACATAACGAATCTGAAGTTTGGCTTTCATATATTCAGCGATCTCCTTAACTTCCATAGCCGGAATAGCCAAAATGGCGGAAGAAGGCTGCTGCTTCACAACGTAGGGGTGCCAGTTAAGCGCCTGAAGAAGTCCAACCATCACTCCATCCGGTTGATAACGATGTATGGTGTCATGAAAGCGATAAATGCCTACGCCTGAATCGGCGACCAGGCGAGATTTGTGCAAATAGACGGGATCATGTAGTAAACATTCCTGCATCCCGTGATGGCTATAATAAATACTTTCATGCGTAATGATAAAATTCGCGCCAAGCGAAATAGCTTGTTCTATCACATATTGCGATGCACAGAAAGCGGTTACAATTCCTTGAATCTCAGTATCCCTGAGCTCTGGGTTAAGCAGATCTACGGTCGTATTGGGTATGTCTATTCCCTTTGTCAGATGATTCACCATCTGCCCCATAGTCATGGTCATACACGTATCCCTCCCCATAAAAAATATGTATCAATTGTACCATTTTATTCTATTATGGGGTCTATTATTTCTAGCAAAATAGCCAGCTCCAAGTGAGCCAGCTGTTTTGCAAAAGCATCTATTTTTTACTTCAGAACTCCCAAAATAGAGTCGATTCGTTCTTTGGCTCCTTGCCAAGATACCATGACCGGGAACTCATATTGCTCTCTTGCTCTCAAATTCCATGGATGAGGAATACAAAGCACCTTCTTCCCCTCCTGTAGTGCAGGCACCAAATTGTGGGGACCATCATCAATTAGAAGGTCATAGTTAATCAGATTCTTTCGTTTACATGAAAAAAAGTTCTCGATCGGAATGAATGGCATATGCCTTTGAAGCCAATTCCATTTCTCCACGACGGTTTTCGGTTCTGCCGCTGTCACAATAATGACATCAAAAGCATTGCAAAGCTTCTCCATTTCTTCTACGACATACTCGTCATACAGTTCAAGTTCCTCAAACAAACCCGGTCGTCCATAAAATACATCATGTGTGCTTTTGGGATGACGTAGATGATCGGTGTTCCAATCTAACATTTCTTCATAACGAAGCGGATGAGTGGGAAATTCACTATTGTTATGGTATATAGCCCGTTTGACGAGATGACAGATCGTATCGTCCATATCGACTGCTATGATTGGTTTTCTCATCATCTGCCCCTATCTATTCTGTTAAAAGTATTACGGGAATATCATACAACAATTTAATACTGGGGTGAAGCTGGGTATCGACTATATCATTGGTGCTCACATGACTCCTGATAACTCCCCAAACATATTGTTAGGCATTTTACATAAAACAAATCTATTATAATAAAATGTTAGGTTTTATTTTATTATTTTTAGCTAACTTATCAATAAAAACCATCAAGAAAACATGTCATATTAGAGAGAATAATCATAATATAACCTTTGAAAACACTATTTTAATAAGAAATTCGTACATAAAATATTTCGAAAACAAAAATAAACTAAAAAAAATCAATTGAATAACAAATGCACAAATGATAGAATAACGAAAAATAACTATTTCAAAAATGGAAGCGCTTTATATTGTGTTTAGCTTACTGCTATTTACATACTTACATACCTACTCCACCTCTACATAGCAGGAAGTTGAATAATATATTTTAGGGAGGAAATAAAAGTGAAAGCATTGTTAAGAAAAGCATTATTGTCTGGACTCGCTGGTCTGCTTATCATGATTGGTTTGGGGGGATTCTTCTCCAAGGCGCAAGCTGCTTCAGGGTTTTATGTAAGCGGTACCAAATTGTATGACTCTACAGGCAAGCCGTTCGTTATGAGAGGCGTCAATCATGCTCACACTTGGTACAAAAACGATCTTTATACTGCCATCCCAGCCATTGCCAAGACAGGTGCTAATACCGTTCGGATTGTCCTTTCTAACGGAAACCAATACACCAAAGATGACATAAATTCCGTGAAAAATATTATCTCCCTGGTCACAAGTTATAAAATGATTCCTGTACTTGAGGTTCATGACGCTACGGGTAAGGACGATTATGCGTCTTTGGATGCGGCTGTGAATTACTGGATTAGTATAAAAGATGCCCTGATCGGCAAGGAAGATCGGGTCATCGTGAACATTGCGAACGAATGGTATGGCTCCTGGAATGGAGGCGGTTGGGCAGATGGGTATAAGCAAGCGATTCCCAAGCTGAGAAACGCAGGTATCAAAAATACGCTCATCGTCGATTGTGCTGGTTGGGGGCAATATCCTCAATCTATCAATGACTTCGGTAAATCTGTATTTGCAGCTGATTCTTTGAAGAATACGGTATTCTCCATTCATATGTATGAGTTCGCTGGTAAAGATGTTCAAACTGTTCGAACCAATATTGATAACGTTCTGAATCAAGGACTTCCATTGATTATTGGTGAATTTGGCGGTTACCACAAAGGAGCTGACGTCGACGAGACAGAAATCATGAGATACGGCCAATCCAAAGGCATAGGCTGGTTAGCCTGGTCCTGGTACGGCAATAGCTCCGACCTTTCTTATCTTGATCTTGTTACAGGACCTAACGGCAATCTGACCGATTGGGGCCGCACTGTGGTAGAAGGAACCAACGGTATCAAAGAAACATCGAAAAAAGCCGGTATCTACTAAAAAGACAATGAGAATATAAAAAGGCTCATGGATTGATTCGTGCAAAAGGGTGCATTGTTGCGCCATTTTAGAAAAAAGAATCAATCTATGAGCTATTCATTTTTAATACTTTGCACTAAAGTATTCGCTGAGCGCCTCTGCTCTTGCACTCCCTAATTTATACGGTGATTTGGATTTCATACACAGGCACAATACTGACCGTGCCAATGTCCGCAATTCGTTCCTCCGTTGTCTCTTTCCAGCCAGCCATGGTCGTATTGCTATTAAGAACCTTGCCCTTTCGAATTGGAGAAACATATACGTACATCCCTCGCTCGATAAGCCGATGTTTAAATGATTTTAAACCTATTTCCCAGGTCGTATGGTTGCAGAAGTTATCGTGAATCAGTTCACCATCAATAAATGCATAACCGATATCTCCCGTATAATCGATACGCAGCAGAGCCTCCTTGACCCCATCAAGGGCATTTGTTTCAAAATCAAGGACGAATTTATCATGATTCACCCTTTTCAGATTAAAGTGTATTTCCTTCTTAGGAACTCTGAACCGATACGTTGTAAATAATTCACTTTCTGTTGTTGCAAGCAACTCTCCACCGGATATGGATGTGATTGAGTCGTCAAAATCCGGGAATACACTCAGTGTTACAATCTCCTGATCTGTTGATTCCAGTTTCACCTCAGCTCCGGATACAAGTAAATTGGCACTTGTCAGGATAACTCTGTCTCGACCTTGCAGGTTGACCTTCCAAAACTCCAAGCTTTGTCCATCAGTCATCGTGTAAATGACAACTTTTTGGCCACTTTCAGATACCAGGCGGATGAGACTCTCTTCCTCTTCAGCAACCTGAATGATCATATTCTCATCCAATTGCTCTATCGAACCTTTGTCGATTGTGGCACGGATGATATGTTTTGATTCCAATGCATACGTTCCTTTTATCCCGTCTGGTACAAAGAAAAAATAATATATTTCTCCATCCTCTTCTATCCTTGTTATCAGCTGTACTGTTGCATATTTGAGCTTTATTCCATCCAAATTGAGGTTAAAAGGCAAAATAGCGAAGCTATCCCGTCCTAATGTCAGTTCACCTTGACTAGGGATTACAATCGTTTCCTCAGGCAGCTCAATGCTTACATTGAAATTGCACAGGTCGTAATTTTCAACATGGTCCTGAAAATTATTTAGAAACAGGTACCCCGCCCCGGCACTGGAGCGAATCGCATATCGTAAGGTATCCACATCATATGGGTTCATTGGGGACGTGTCCTCTGGCAAAATAGTCTTCGTCAGAGAGAATTGCTTTTGAAACGTTGAAAGAAAATAATGCTGTAGCTTTGTTCTTCGGTATGACTCCCTTATTTGACCGAATTCTCCAATCATGGCATTGAAATCATAGGATATTTTAGGTGTAGCCATATCGTTTGTGAACGGGTTAACCTTACCTCGCGGATTGGAACCCCCATGATACATATAGTATCCGATCAGTTACAGCCTTCTGCAACCTTCATGACAGTCATCGCTGGAACACTGCGATAGGGAAAGGCAAACCGGTATTTATAAAACTGAACCATACCGCCACCCATTTCGCAGCAAGCGTACGGATAGTCTTCCGGGGCGTATAGGGGCTCAAAATTGTAGCTTTTCGGAATCTTGTTATTATGCTTGTCTCGGAAAATGTATTCCGGTGTCGCAGGATGCTCATCCTTCCCCTTCAACCGTTCCTCTTCATAATAGATCCACGGCCAGTAGGCATATCCGCCCCATAATGGCAGCATATCAGGAACAGGCGTTGTCGCTCCTCCCCATCCTGTGCATGTATAGATCGGAGTATCAATCCCCGCTTTCAGAGCTATTTCTTTAAGTTTTAACATATGCGAATTACCGTCACTTCCAGAGTTTAACCACATATCATTAATTCCTACAGTCAATCCCCACTGAGCAGAGGAATGATGATGCTCGTTTTCGATTTGGGTGCCGATAATCGGCCCCCCTCCTTATATAACAGCCCTTTAACCTGAAGACCGATTTCGTTATACATTCTTCTCGTATAAAACAAATATCCCTCATCATTAGAACGAACCTCAAATGGGCGGCCAAATAGCCAATCCGGTATACCGCCGTTTCGGATTTCGCCATGATTGAAGGGTCCGATTCGGATAATGACATAGAGCTGATGTTTGCCACATAACTCAATAAAATAGCGGAGGTTTTTGTTCCCACTCCAATTAAAAACACCTTCAACTTCTTCATGTAGATTCCAAAAAACATAAGTCGCAATGATATTGACGCCACCCATTTTTACTTTAATAATTTCGTCTTCCCAACAGCGTTCATCATAGCGTGCATAATGGAATTCACCACAAATCCCGAAAAAAGGATCTCCATCCTTCTCCATAAAATAGTTGGTGAATCCGATTTGTTCTCCCTTTGGATTGGTGCCGCCAAGTTTGAGATGCCCTTTCACAATATGCTTGTGATCATCTTGGACCGTAATTCGATAGTTTTTCATGAAGTTCACTCCCCTCACTCGTTCATATTGAATGACACCAGCTATCTCAGAGACAATAGATTGTCTAGGAAGGAACCTCTAATCTGAATTTAGGATAAATTGGTTCCACTTGCGCTGCCAGGCTATATCATTCCAGAACGGATGATGCGGAGCACAGTTGGAGCAGAGGGTCATTCCCCAGAACCCCAGTGCCATTCCTTTTCGCAACACATATTCAGCTATATATTTACCGACTGGACCTTCTTCAAATTGGGCATGCAGGGGTGTATAGCCTACGTAACCTTCTCCTATGACAATTGGAATACCGGAATGACGGGTCCATTCATGAATCTCTTCCAACCGGGAGTCGGCCTTCTGCAACATGGCCATTTTATGATCTCCGTACCGATCGTACAAAAATAAATCCCATTGATCCGGATCTACCCAGTCGTGTAAATAAATAAGCCTCATGCCAACGGGATTGCCCTCCATCCGCCAATTTTGCTCTGGAGGCAGAGCCCATTCTGCAAATGGAGGGGCATCTTCCCTCAATAGGGATTGGACGAATGGATTGGGGAATGGCGCCAGCTCATTATCAAGCCCTGCCGCTTCCATCAGCTCATTCAGCACCCCTTTAATATAAAGATGAAAATGGGCCACCTGCATATTGCGCGCCACGTAAGCTTTGGGGTAGGCTTCATTTAGTGTATAGCTGGCTGTCATCATAATATCTGAATGGCTTTGGCGAAGATATTCAATCGCTTCTTCTACGTAGGGCTGCATTGCTTCAATAAGCGCTGGTATGTTTGTTTCCGCTATGCCTTCAGACGTTCCGACAGCGTTTAACTGCCCAAACTCCACTTCGTTATGTAACTCTGTATAGATAATCTGATCCCTATAGCCTGCTGCTGTAACAAAACGAATCAACTGATCCATTGATTTTGCAATCGTCATGAATCTTTCCTTAGGTGGGATCGCAGCTAATTCATCTCTAAGCTCAGCATGGGCCAGGAAGGTCGGACTCTGCTGATATTCCCAAGAGGATAATATAATGTGACAATTATGAGCCTTTGCCTGTCTAAACAGTTCGAGCAAATGAGCATGCCCATCCAGCACTGCACCGCCGCGACAGTTATACCAGCGCGTACGCTGGCCCACTTTCCCCAGACTCGCAAACTCCAATGGACCTGGGCGTTTGCCATCCACCGTAAACAACATAAAGGGCATAGCGCATATTCGGATCGTATTGTAGCCTCTTTCGACCGCTTCCTGAAAACGAGCTGCCAGGTCGCTGTAGGGCTCCCCCTCCTGTGTCATGGTATACCAAGAGAAGTCCCACATCGTGATCGTCAATTTACGCGGTACATTTCTCATCAGATTACTCATGTGATTTCCCCCCCAGCCCCAGTCCATAGGGTTCAATGCTCCTTAATCTACAAGCCTTCCGCAGCCCTTCTACAGCCTGTTCACTCTGACCGGTTACCTTCATTTTCAATTCATCACTCCCTCATAATCGCTCTTATATCAAAGCTTACAAGTAAGCGGTATCACAGACAATTGACAATCCACTGTTTATGATGGACTATATACGTATTTCATCATTAGAGCCACCTACGGCTGGGAGATAAATAGATTATGACTAAGAAAGCCGATGATTTTGAACGTAAAAAGGTATATGTCCTTCCTCCCTATATGCTGAGAAAATTAAAAATGAATCCGCTTACGAAAGATTTATATATTACGGATATAGGCTGCTTTAGCCATGCCCGTCATCATTTTCGTGAAAGAACAAATGGCTGCGACTCTCATATATTCATTTACTGTGCGAGTGGAAAGGGCTGGATACGAACCAAGGATAACCAAACCATTGTCCTGAAAGAGCGAAGCTTTGCGTACATTCCTAGGGACATGCCACATGCTTATGGGGCTGACGATGAAGATCCATGGACAATTTACTGGTTTCATCTTAAAGGGGATCAAATGGATGATTTTATGGATTTGTTTGAGCCGTTTAAAATGTATATTTCGCTGGCTGCCAGTGATGAAATCAAACTGCTGGAGCTATTTCATCAGTGTTACGACCTTTTACTGAACAAATCATACTCCATGATACATTTAGTTCAAGTATCGCAAACCATCCGCTATCTGCTGAGTTTTGTTGTATCCGTTGCAGCTCGCAAGGAAGACAGCACGTACCAGAGCCATGTCGATAAAGCCATACGTTATATGGGCGAACAATTGGAATCCACCGTTTCGCTTGATGAGCTTAGCCAGCATGTTCAGGTATCCAAGCAGCATTTAAACCTAATATTCAAGCAATCAACCGGGTATTCCCCTGTCGATTACTATTTAAGAATGAAAATTCAAAGAGCCAGTCAGCTTTTGGATTTAACGAATGCTTCTATTAAAGAAATTAGCATACAACTCGGTTTTAGGGACCCTTATTACTTCTCCAGGCTATTCAAAAAAATAATGGGCTGCTCTCCTCTGGCGTACCGAAATAATTTAAAGGGCTGATCCATAGATGATCTTCCCCCTACACGGATCATTTACGGATCAAGAGGCAAGGTCTATACTTAAGTACAAAAAAGGAAGTTTTGTATGCTCCTAACGTTGAATCGTAGACTCAATTCAGCTATGCCGCTAATCACACCCATCAGCATTCTAATCGGCGTCCTGATCGGTACGCCGTTGTCCCAATATACTGAGCTTTCTCCCTGGCTATTTGCCTTCATGACCTTCGCGGGCAGCATCAGCATGGGGTTCAAGGATTTTATCCATATAATCAAGCATCCGGGTCCGCTGATCGCCTGTCTGTTTATTCTTCACCTAGCCATGCCGCTTCTCGCCATGCTGCTTGGGCATCTGGCTTTCAGTGACGATCCTTATACGATTACTGGACTGATTCTTGGTGCAGCTATCCCTACTGGCATTTCCAGCTTCGTCTGGGTTAATATCTACAAAGGCAATACAGCCCTTACATTGGCGATCATTCTAATCGATACAATTTTGGCCCCGTTCGCTGTGCCCGGCATTATGTCCCTGCTGATCGGAGCGAATGTCCAGCTCGACACCTGGGCAATGATGCAAAGCCTGTTCTGGATGATTGTCGTTCCTTCATTAATTGGCATGGTGCTGAACGAATGGACCAAAGGAAAGATTAAGCAGGTGTGGGGGCCTCGGCTGGGCCCGTTCTCCAAGCTAGCTATGGCTCTGGTCGTCATGATTAACGGATCTGTCATCGCACCTTATCTGGTTGACTTTAATCTCAAGCTTGTCGGAGTATGCCTCTCCATCATTATCCTTGCCTCCACTGGATATGCGATTGGTTACCTCATATCATGGCTGATGCGGTGGAATAATGCAGACCGAACGGCGCTGGTCTTCAACGGCGGCATGCGCAATATTAGCGCGGGGGCTGTGCTAGCCATCACCTACTTCCCGGCTCCCGTAGCACTGCCCGTTGTACTCGGAATGATTTTTCAGCAATCCACAGCATCTCTGGTCGGATTTCTGCTGAGCCGCCGCGACCGCGCCAACGCTAAGAATAAGCGCAGTACGCTCTCTGCTTCCTAAAGTCGGAGCGGTTACAATTATTAATAAAAAGAAGCCGCCAACATGGCGGCTTTTTTATGATTACCTGTATCAATCCTCACTCATGACCTTATTTAGTTTTTCATAAACAGACAACAAGGCCTCTCTTTCTTCTTCAGTTAGGTTTTCAAATAGTTCTCTTCTAAGCTGTCGTCCGTCTTCCTGCGCTTTATTTAGCATTCCGACACCAGCGTCAGTTATTTGCAGGTACACAATCCGCCGGTCCTCCTCATCCGCCACTCGTACAGCCAACTCCTTTTTTACAAGCTTTCCAGATAGATGGGTTAATGTCGGAGGAGTTAGCCCCAATAACCTGGCCAGATCAGAAGGGCGGCACTTTCCGTAATTATTTAAGTACGAAAGAATAAGGATATGTGATACCCCTAGATTCTCATTAAACATTTTATTCCACTTAATTAATAGGTTATTGGTAACCTGGTCCATAGCATGAATCAGCGTAAATATATTTTGTTCTTTCATTAATACTCTTTAACCTGCTTTCTCAAATGAAGTAATAGCCCCCTATATTGTATAGGGGGCTTGTATAAAAGTCATTCTTTACTGAAAGAAGGTCAGGCATATATCCATTTCCCAGTAAAGTGAATTCTAATTTTATTGGGCAGAAAAACCGCCATCAATAACAAGCTCCGATCCCGTAATGTATGAAGACTCGTCAGAAGCCAAAAACAAAGCAGCGTTAGCTACATCATCAGGTCGACCAAGTCGCTGCAATGGAGTCGCTTGAATTAAGTGGGTAAGCATTTCTTTAGATGTGCTAAGGGCTTCAGTCATTGGTGTCTCAATAATGCCCGGAAAAAGCGTATTTACACGGACCCCAAACCGGCCGAACGTTGTTGCCGCAGCCTTCGACAAAGCACGTACAGCACCTTTTGAAGCGGAATAATGATTAAATCCCTGACCGATTTGAGCGGTGTAAGAAGAAATATTAATAATAGCGCCGCTCTTTTGGGCAGCCATATACGGGGCTACATGCTTAATACCTGCAAACGGTCCATACCCGTTAATCGACATTAATTTATGCCAGTCATTTAGGTCGATATCCTGATATCCTTTCTCAGAAGTTATTCCTGCATTGTTAACCAAAATGTCAATTTTACCGAATTTATTGTTCACTTCTGCGGAAAGAGCCTTCCAATCCTCGTCAGAAGAAACATCCAGTTTCATTCCGTACACATTCGTTTTATTACTAGCCCGTTCAAGAGCTTGATCATTGATGTCTGCAGCAATAACTACAGCTCCCTCCTCACTGAAGAGGTCGACCATCCGTTCTCCTATCCCTGATCCTCCGCCTGTGATAATAGCAATTTTACCTGCCAGTCTATTCATGTTGATATCTCCTTTTATCATTATCAATTTACTCAAAATTTATATATTTAGACATTTTATTTAGATATCTAAATATTAGATATCTAAATTATATTCCTTTTATACTCAACATACAACTGCTGCTTTATCCCAGCCATATGGTTAGTTGCTATGTAGAAAGGAGTAATATTATCGCTCTCGAATAATAAAAAGCACCGGAGATTTCTCCGGTGCTCAGAGTATCGAGAAACTTTCTCGACAGCTTTTTTATGTGTTTATATTCTTGTGTTCAGTGATCTTTTTAATTATATTATTTCGATTTTAAAACACTGTCCAATATTAGGAATCTAAAATATTATTTCTGAGTAGAGCGAAGCTTAGGCTCATATACTTAATTTTTTCCGATTAGAAGTTTGTTTTTTTCCAGTCAGTCTCACATTTTTTTTCGTATGTTATAAAACCTTCAGTCGAAAACCTTTTCTCAAGCGCCCTACTAGCCTCATATTTACTACAATCCTTTTCCACATAAATTTCATCTTGTGAAAATAATATAAATATAGAACTAGATACATCGTTATTCGCCAAATAGAAACCCAATAATTCGTTGTATTGAGTACTAAAAAACAAACCTATATATTCTACTCTGAGTTTAATATTCTCTTTAGATTCAATCAATCCTTCATAACTTGCAAATAAATTAAAATCATCCAAATCGTAAATTCTATTCACTGAGATCAACGGATTCATGCCTCTTATATATAAGCCTATAACATTACCATCACCTTTCTCAAGGAAAAGGACATGGTCTAATCTCTCATTATCATCCTCATCATGTAAATAAATAATATTTGAGATTTCTTTTTGCTCGAAAAAATAATCAAACTTTTTTGTAAAAGATATTATATAGTTATTCATAGTCGTCCTCACTCTCTAGTCAAATCTAATTCTGATTTTAACTTACTTGATAAACGATCACTTTCCCTATACGGCCATACTCTTTTTTAGAGCAAAACATGTGCTTTGTTTAGAAGTCGTTGAGTAGTCATGTTCAAATCATTAAGTCCACTGAAGCTTACAATATTGTGGATCAAGGAGCCGGTTGTATGGTGTTGGATTATTTCTTGTCCACGCCTGAGATGAGAACTTGAATCATCAAACAAAAAAGACGAGCCTATCGACTCATCTTTGGAAGTGACTGCTTATTTACGTACGACGTCATAGCCCTTATTCTTCAGCAATTGGTGACTCCATGCTCTCGTTAATCTTGTGGAATGGTCAAAACGATTTTCCCGAAATTTTCTCCCTTTTCCATTCTGAACAGTGCCTCGGTCACTTCCTCCAGCGGATAAATCTCGTCCAAAACAGGATCAATCTTGTGTTCTTCTATGAGTTTGACCATATCAGCAAAATCTTGCTGGCTTCCCATCGTTGAGCCTAACACCGAGATTTCTTTCACATACATATTGGGTAGAAGCAGATTCGGAGTCGGACCTCTCGTCGCCCCAAAGCTGACGATTCGACTTCCGATTTTGCCAAGTGACAGCAGTTTATTGAACACCTCGCCGCCAATACTGTCGACGGATAGATCAATGCCGCCAGTTAGTTTCTCCAATTTCTCCACCCAATCATCTGCTGTGTAGTTGACACCTCCGGTTGCACCCAATGTTTTTGCTTTTTCGATCTTTTCTTCTTTGCTGGATGTCACGTAAACCTCAGCTCCGAGTGCGGCTGCAAACTGAACGAGATAGGTAGCTACACCTCCACCAACGCCGGGGATCAGAACGGTTTCGCCTTTCTTTACCTTGCCTTTCGTCACGAGAGCACGGTAGGCGGTCAAACCGGCGAGCGGGAGCGCTGCTGCTGCTTCCCAAGATAAATGGGACGGCTTTGAATAGACACTTTCCGCTGGTACCTTTACATATTGGGCATACGTTCCGTTAGTAGGAACGCCGAGAATTGTGAATTCAGCCCTTTTTTTGTTCATATCGTTGCCCCAGTTCAAACCTAGATTGATGATCACTTCATCACCAATTGAGACATCGTAAACCTCATCTCCAACCGCAACAATTTCCCCTGCGCCGTCAGAGCCGGGAATAGCAGGTACCTTAGTCCCCGGATATCGGCCTTGTATGACTAGCAAATCCCGGCGATTAAGAGCTGCTGCTTTTAATCGCACGACAACCTCTTTCGAACCAGGTACAGGCGTTTCTACATCTTCCAGCTTCAGTTGGTTGAGTCCGCCAAATTCTCTTAACATCATTGCTTTCATATAATTTTACTCATCCCTTTTACCCTCGGCTTTTGTCATTCGTTTTTAAATATCAAATCATCTTAGCCCCAAACAATTAAAATCATACAACCTTCGAGTAACACGAAGTCAACAATGTTAAAAAGTTTTGTTCTGTATTCGGAATTTACAATTATCGAAGCTTAAAGTATTATTTAAACCATCACCTTCGAGTAACACGAAGGAAATAATAATTTAAATAGCTTCATTCAACATGAAATTGGGGAGGGGTAGCATGTATACTGTGAAAGAAGTTGCAGAACTACTTGACTTAACTGTACACACCATTCGCTTCTATACAGATAAAGGATTAGTTCCAGGTTTACAGCGTGATAAAAACAATAACCGTATTTTTAATGACGATTCCATACACTGGCTTACAGGTGCAAAAAACTTAAAAAAGTGTGGTATGTCCGTCGAAGACATCAAAAAATATGTAGACCTATGTTTGGAAGGCGATGCAACCATTGAGGAACGTTATGAAATAATACGCAAGCAAAAAGAAGCGGTTCTAGCTCAATTAGAAGAAGTAAAATTTATGGCAGAATTTATTACCAACAAAGAAGAGCACTACCGTGACATTATAAATCAAGTGATCCCGGATGATACCAATCCTGCCTATTGGTCAAAAGAAACGCCGATCACATCCTGCCCATTGAAGACTTGTTAGGAGATTTCTGCGTCGACTTTTTGTAATAGAATGATAGCATCAAATCTCAAATCGGGTCGTGCCAAGCGCTTTTGCGATTTCCGGATCATTGTGTGAGAAGAAGCTGCTTTGTTTCATATCTAGTGCAGCAATTGTCTCCATATCCTCTATGCTTAAATCAAAGTCAAAGATATTGAAGTTTTCAATAATTCTTTCTTTATGGACGGACTTTGGAATTACGACGACTTCTCTTTGTGTTAACCAGCGTAAAATCACCTGAGCCACGGATTTTTGATACTTTTCAGCCAGTGACACCAACACTCCATTATGGAACATATTATTTCTGCCTTCTGCAAAAGGCCCCCAAGACTCAATCTGTACATTGTATTCCTTCATAAGTGTGGCACCTTTAATTTGCTGGCAGAAAGGATGTGTTTCAACCTGGTTAACGGCCGGAGTGACTTCATTATGAAGAATCAAATCAACGAGACGGTCCATCTGAAAGTTACTCACACCGATCGATCTGATTTTTCCTTCATGGTACAATTCCTCCATCGCGCGCCAGGAACCATACACATCACCAAATGGCTGGTGAATCAGATACAGATCCAAATAATCCAACTGTAATTTTTCCAGTGACTTTGCAAATGCCTTCTTTGCACTCTCATACCCCGCATCTTGTACCCAGAGTTTTGTAGTAATAAATAATTCTTCTCTCGGTACGCCGCTCCGCTTGATAGCTCTGCCAACTGCTTCTTCGTTTTGATAAGCCGCAGCGGTATCGATTAGACGATAGCCTGCCATAAGAGCGTCATAAACGCTTTGTTCGCATTCTTTCGCATCTTTAATCTGATATACCCCAAAACCAATGATAGGCATTTCAACACCATTGTTCAGTATTACTTTTTGCATATAAACCTCCCGGAAAGTAGTTTTTCATCATTTCTATCAGGTATTTAAATTTTGCTATCCGAAACAGCAATTTTCAACCTATGTCAGTTAATTAAAACCAACAATAGAGTGCGGCACATACGGCTCTTCCAGGAATGCTACTTCTTCCGTTGTTAATTTCACAGTAAGTGCAGCTACAGCCTCTTTAAGATGAGATATTTTTGTAGCACCGATAATAGGAGCAGTTACCGGTGCTTTTTGCAACAACCAGGCAAGTGCAATTTGTACGCGGGGAACACCATGTTTTTCTGCAATGTTCGCAACCCTCTCCACAATCCATCGGTCGGCATTTGCTGTTGCATCATATTTTGATTTTTGAATATCATCGGTTTCAGATCGATAGGTTGTTTCCTCCGGATCACGGGTCAATCTTCCCGATGCAAGCGGGCTGTATGGAATTACACCGATTTTTTCTTCCCTGCACAATGGAAGCATTTCTCTCTCCTCTTCACGGTAAATGAGATTCAAGTGATTCTGCATGGATACAAACCGAGTCCATCCATTTTTCTCGGCAACATGCAATGCCTTCTGAAATTGCCAAGCATACATAGCGGATGCCCCAATGTATCTGGCCTTTCCTGCCTTCACTACATGGTGCAAGGCTTCCATCGTTTCCTCAATAGGCGTATTGTGATCCCAACGGTGAATTTGATACAGGTCTACATAATCAGTACCTAGCCGTTTCAGACTTTTATCGATCTCGCTCATGATGGCCTTGCGAGAAAGACCTGCGCCATTAGGTCCTTGATGCATACGTCCATGAACTTTCGTTGCGATTACAATTTCATCCCGGATGGCATACTCCTTAAGCGCGCGTCCCAAAATTTCTTCGCTTGATCCAAGAGAGTATACATTAGCCGTATCAAAAAAATTAATGCCAAGTTCAAGCGCTTTTTTAATAACCGGGCGACTACTCTCTTCATCAAGTACCCATTGATGAATCCAACGTTTCGCATCGCCAAACCCCATACAGCCGAGACAAAGCCGTGATACATCCAAACCGGTATTTCCAAGCTTCACAAATTCCATGGAATTGACCTCACTTTACAATAAAATGATGTTTTAATGAGTGCAGTATGTTGTTTATAAGTAGTAGCCTACCATCTTCGTGTAACTCGAAGTCAATACGTTTGAGTCAGTTTATTTAAAATTTTTGTCAGCAGGACTTATATGTATACAATGGCATGATGCAACCCAACGGCTTAATATGTTTGAACATACGGTGTGCTTTTATACAGATGGCGAGCCCCTCACTGTTCATAACAGATAAAGGCTCGCCATCTCACCAAGCTTTTCTTTTATTGTTGTATAAATATCTTGCCCTGATCTGAAGCCAATTTCACTTCATTCGATCTTTTGCTTCCTTTAAATATGAAATAAAGAGCTAAAATCATAAACAGCAATGCAGAAAAACATTAACCTTCTTTTATTCTTGATTTCAATGGCCTGCAGATACATCTTTCATAGCATTTCGATCATGTTTATATTTGAAGCTTACAGCAAAAATAATTGCAAGTACGAGTGTATATGCTCCAAAGGTCAACCAGATACTTTGCCAATCTTTCACACCATCTACCGTGAAATAATCTACGACCTTTCCACTTGCAATGGCGCCTACATACGCTCCGATTCCATCAACCATGGCTAAAAATAAGCCTTGCGCACTTGCGCGAATACGAGGATCGACTTCTTTTTCTACAAAAATGGCTCCAGAGACGTTAAAGAAATCAAATGCACAGCCGTACACAATCATGGATAACAGAAGGAAAGTGAATCCCATACCAGATGGGTTACCATATGCGAAAAATAAAAAGCGTAATGTCCAAGCCACCATACTAATGAGCATAACCTTTTTAATTCCAAAGTTACGTAAAAAGAATGGGATGGCAAGGATAAAACACACCTCAGCAATCTGTGATACCGATAATAAAATAGATGGATACTGTACGACCAGGCTATCTTTAAATTCAGGATTCAGTCCAAAATCATGCAAAAACGGATTACCAAATGTATTGGTTATTTGCAAGGCAACACCTAGAAGTGTTGAGAAAAGAAAGAATATAACCATTCTTTTCTGTTTGAACAGTACAAACGCATCCAAGCCTAAAAGACTAATCCATGACTTTTCTCTCTTCTCGTTAGAGGTTGGGCAATCAGGCAGCGTAAGTGAGTATAGGGCTAGCAAGAGCGAGATACTCGCAGCTATATATAACTGGATGTTGCTTAACTCAAATCCGCTAAGACTAACTACCCACATGGCAATAATGAACCCGATTGTTCCAAAAACGCGAATTGGTGGGAAATCCTTTACTGTATCCAATCCCGCTTTCTCAAGCGCAACGTATGATATAACATTTGTCAAAGCACTTGTTGGCATGTAAACCAACGAATTGAAAAATATTACCCAAAACATAGTCATTGGATCTGAAATGTGTGCTGCTATAAATAAAGAAATCGCACCTAGAACATGGAATATTCCATATAATCTGTTGGCTTTAATCCAACGATCCGCAATAATGCCTGCAAGACTAGGCATGATGATCGCAGCTAATCCTTTTGAGCTATAAACAATTCCAACTTGTGCGCCCGTAAAATGTAATGTATTGATCATATACGAGCCTAGCGTAACAAGCCATGATCCCCAAATGAAAAACTGAAAGAAATTCATTATTCTAAGCCGTGTTTTCATTGCCATTTTTCCTGTCCCCTTTTGAGCTTGAATATTCAAGTTGTTGTGTTACTACTCTTCCGTCGATTCTTCTGTCGGACACACTTGGAAAGGCTTACATTTTGTTATTCATAGTGTAATAGGTAAAGTCATTAAAGTAAAGAACTAAATATATATTTTATAAAAAGTAATGAATTATTCATAATAAATGACTCATAATATACATAATCATTTTATACTTTTTACATAAAATAATAAAAGTTTGTTTTTTCCAAACCAAATGACCTCCGTAGAAGCGGAAGTTATTTGGTTTAACGTTTATCTTTTTATCATTAATTCATGCATAAAACTGGTACTGTGGTCTGGCAATTTGACCCTAAAGTTGTCAGCAACGGATGCTCCAATGTCTGCAAACGTTTTGCGAAGAGGCAGCTCTCGGCCTTCCATAAACGCTTTGGAGTAGATGAGTAGCGGCACATATTCACGTGTATGATCGGTTCCGTGATGAACCGGGTCATTTCCATGGTCCGCAGTCAATATAAGCAAATCCTTCTCGGTAAGCTTTTCTAACAGTTCTGGCAACCGAGCATCAAATTCCTCCAGTGCATTGCCATACCCTTGCGGATCTCGGCGGTGACCAAAAAGGGCATCAAAGTCAACCAGGTTTAAAAAAGACAAGCCCGTAAAATCCTTCTGCGCAACTTGAATAAACTTGTCCATTCCATCCATGTTAGATACCGTTCGGATCGCCTCAGTAACGCCTTCCCCATCATAAATATCTGAAATTTTCCCTACAGCAATCACATCCAGATCAGCATCCTTTAATTCATTCATGACCGTCCGGGAAAAAGGCTTCAGTGCATAGTCATGCCGGTTAGCCGTTCGTTTAAACTGTCCCGGCTCCCCTACAAACGGCCTGGCTATGACACGGCCAACCATATAATCACTGTTTTTGGTCATTTCACGTGCCATTTCACAGACATGGTATAACTCATCCAGCGGTACAATCTCTTCGTGAGCAGCAATTTGCAGAACGGAATCAGCTGATGTGTAAACGATCAAAGCCCCCGTTTTCATATGCTCCTCCCCAAGCTCATCTAATATTTCAGTGCCGCTGGCAGGTTTATTTCCGATGATTTTTCTCCCTGATTTTATTTCAAGTTCTTCAATCAAAGCGGCAGGGAAACCATTCGGGAACACTTGAAAGGGGACGTCTATACGTAACCCCATGATCTCCCAATGCCCTGTCATCGTATCCTTCCCGTTAGAGGCTTCCTGCATTTTGGTCCAAAAAGCCATTGGATGATCGGCCTTAGGTACTCCTTGAATTTCTTTAATGTTGGACAATCCAAGTGCAGCCATGTTAGGCATATACAGTCCATTCATTTTTTCTGCGATATGCCCCAACGTATCAGCCCCCTCATCTCCAAAAGCCGCAGCATCCGGTGCTTCTCCAATACCGACTGAATCTAGGACAATTAAATGAATTCGTTGAAATCGTTTATTCATATATCAATCTCTCCTCTCAACACGCACCTTTGTTTTATCTGAAGCATTATTTTTTAGATTTCAAGCAGTAAAACGATACATAAAAGAGGACAGCTTCACTATCCAGTGAAGTTGCCCAATGAATTCATAGATTCTCATATTTTTAAAAAGTTATTTAATGAGAAAATTTGTATCCATCAAATACTTTTAAACCTTCTTCGTTGAGTACTTGTTCAACCAGTTCAGGTCTTTGAGGGCTTTTCTCAAACACTTCATTGCAAGCAATCATGATGTTGCTCCCGGCGATTTCAGCTAACTGATCATGTGATACGCTGTATACTATTTTGCCCAGATTAGACCACACCATGGCCCCCGAACACATAACGCAAGGTTCACAACTTGTATACAAAGTGTATTCGCTCAAATTAAATATATTGTTTTCAGAACAAAACTTCCGGATTAAACCGATTTCTGCATGATGCGTTGGATCACAAAACGTATTAATTTTATTTTCCCCAACCATTACGACTTCCTCCCCTTTGACCAATATCGCACCAAAGGGCTCATTTCCTTCATTTCGGGATTGTAGAGCAACCTCAATTGCCTTTTTCATAAAGATTTCATCTTTGTTCTTCATTCCATATTCCTCCCTAATCTATGATTATTATCCATCTAAGGACGTTTCAAATGGTTAAGATGTCCTTTTTACTTTTTTCAGTAATTTTGGTAATGATATTCCAATTAAGATAAGAACGATCCCTACATATTGCGGAACACCAATGTGCTCATTCAGGACAAAGACAGACATTAATAAGGCTGTTGGAAGCTCCATTGCACCTAATATTGATGCTATTCCTGATCCCACTAACGGAACACCTTTAGAGAAAAGCAGTGTGGATAGGAAGGGACCGACAAAAGCTAAAACAAACCCGTATTGTACAGCCAGTTGTAATAAAAGCTTTCCGTCTGTTAAAAACGTTGGAGGTAAAATGATCGAACAAACGATGAGGCCTCCGGTAGTCATGAAAGCTGTCTTCATCATCGGATTTGCTTGAACGGCGACCCTACCACTAACGATCATAAAAATAGAATAAGATAATGCTGCAAGCAGACCATACAAAAAGCCAAGCCAATGAACGGCTGAAATTCCAGTTGAATAAATATTAGTTGCGCTTATCGTTCCGATAAGTAAAGGAATGATGGATAGTAACTTTCCTTTTTCAGGAATTCTTCTATTGAAAATTGCCTCTAGCAACACACCGATCCATGTAAACTGAAAAAGGAGTACAATCGCCAAAGAAGCTGAAATATATTGAAGTGAAAGATAATAAAACATTCCTGTAAGCCCCGTTGTAGCCCCTACGGTAACTAATAATATTATTTCCCTTTTACCTGGCGTTACGAACTTCTTCTGTTTTGTACTCTTCGTGCCTTTAGTAACCAGCACTCCGCCCCATAATAATATCGATCCTAAGAGGAGCTGTATTCCAACAACATCATTCACGATATAACCATCTTTATAGGCTAATTTCACAAAAGTCGATAATAAACCATAACAAATTGCACCTAATATGACATATATATACCCTTTCATAACCTCGCCTTTTTCTTCATCGGATTTTATATAATTACTAAACCTTCTCTACAATTCCCTTAACTAAAGCAATGAAATTCTCTCTTACCAAGGCAGCTACCTCAATTACTTCGTCATGACTTAGAGGCTGATCTAGAATTCCACAAGCCATGTTGGTTAAACAGGAGATTCCAAGAACCTTCATATTCGCGTGAACAGCTACGATGGCTTCTGGTACGGTTGACATTCCAACAGCATCTGCGCCTAATGTACGAATCATGCGAATTTCAGCTGGGGTTTCATAAGCTGGACCACTCCACCAGGAATATACGCCTTCGCGTAAAGTTGTATTTTGTGCTTTTGCAACTTCCGTAGCAATTTGTCGCAATTCAGCATTGTACACTTGAGAAAGATCAGGAAAACGAGTACCCAAATCGTTATTATTCGGTCCAATCAATGGATTCGTACCTACCAAATTGAGGTGATCCGTAATCAACATTAACTCACCCGGTTTAAAGTCTTTATTAACGGCGCCGCAAGCATTAGTGATGAGCAAGTTTTCTACACCCAGGGCCTTCATCAAACGCACCGGAAAAGTCACTTCATCCAAAGAATAGCCTTCATAGTAATGAAAACGTCCTTTCATTGCGACTACAGTTTTCCCCTTTAATTCGCCAATGACCAATTCGTTGGCATGACCTACCGCTTCAGATTTTGCAAAGTGAGGAATTTCGCTGTAAGGTATTGTGAAAGGGTTTTCAATTTCGTCAGCCAGTGTTCCTAAGCCAGACCCCAAAATCATTCCGATCGTCGGACGATATGATGTTTTACTCATGATAAAGTCTCTGGTTTCCAAAATATCTTGCATGTTATGCATGTTTGTATTCCTCCTAAAATAGTTTGCTGTAAGCTATCTGTATCAATCACTTCAAATTGCTGCTCCAACAGCTTTCATTGATTAGTGTAATAGCTTAACTACCTTTTGTAAATAACTATTTATCATTTATATAAAAAGACTAACTAAACGTTAAATAATTAGTCATTATATCCAGTTCTTTTTATACTAATTATCAAAAGTTAATTCATGTTTTCTTCATTAGCTCAACGTGTATCTAAAACATCCAAAATTGTACAGATTTAATAATCAGAGTAGATATATCATCAAAAAAGCCCGATAATAATTGTAACTATATATTTATGTCTGAAAACAACATCTTGTATTAAAGATCAAGGGGAAGTTATATGTTAAATAAATTTGAAGAGTTATCATCACCCAAAGCGAAAAACTTAAAACTGTTATATAGCTTAGTTCGTAAATTAGGTCCTGTAACCATTAACACGTTAGCTGAACACACTGGTTTTAAGCATGTAACATGTGGGCGTTTACTTGACGAACTTGTTGCAGAAGATCTTATCTATGATAGTGGGATTGGAAAATCAAGTGGTGGACGTAAACCTCTGGCCTATGTGATCAAACCGGATGCTTACAACTTGATTGGGGTTGAGATTACAAGCTTATACACAACTGTCTTGCTGCTTGATTTAAAGCTAAATATTATAGGCGTCAAAAAATTAAAGATGACCACCGAATGTACTGGAGAGTACACATTAAATTATGTAGCAAAGTGCGTTGAGGATTTACTGGCTGAGCATAACGTTCCTAGGGAGAAATTGTTGGGCATCGGCATTGGGGTTCTCGATTCGTTTGATCCGGCAATGGGAGTCATTTCACATCCCCAACTTTTTCCTGCAGGTGGATGGGATATAAATATAATTGAATATTTAAAACATAAAACCAACACTCCTGTATTTCTGGAGAATGGGACCAACTTGGCTGCGCTAGCTGAATATCGTATGAACTTTTGGAAAGAAACAGATAATTTAGTCTTTGTATCCAGTGATATTGGAATTCGATGCGGTACTATTTTTCAAGGCAGATTGGTTAGCAGAAAAAGAGATATGGATGATACCTTTGGGCACATCATCATTGATATTCATGGTCGACGTTGTTCTTGTGGCTCATATGGGTGTCTCCAAGCATACAGTAGTTTGCCTGCTATTCGTGACGAAATGGTTAGGCTCATGAAGCGTGGCAAGCCTTCAATGCTTACGACCGAAGTTAACGATTTCGAAGAGATCAATTTACACCACATTTTATATGCTTTAGAGCAAAACGATGCGCTCTGTTTAGAAGTTGTTGAGGATGCAGCTTATTATTTTGGTGTGGGTCTCAGTAATCTGATTTTTCTGTTACGTCCTGAGATCGTGATTTTCGGAGGAACTCTAGTACCAAAACCGCGTTTTTTTGAGGTAGCAGCTAAAACAGCACAAGATCGACTAAAATTTTATCCTGATAGTCATGTCCAAATCATTAAGTCCACTGAAGCCTACAATATTGTGGCTCAAGGAGCTGGTTGTATGGTGTTGGATTATTTCACTGAAGAGGTACCTGTTTAGCATTTAGTCATCGATTCAAGTTCTTATCCACACCTGAGATGAGAACTTGAATCATTCAAAACAAAAAAAGACGAGCCAAGCGACTCATCTTTTTGAAGCGACTATTTATTTATGTACGACGGCATAGCCTTTATTCTTCAGTAGATGTCCAGTTGAGATTCGAACGATTCCAGCTCCAAGATCGGTAGCTTACGCTTCAGAGCTTTCTGAATAAAGTACAGATTAATTCCCTGCCCGTTAGTTCAATGGATTCATATACAACTAAAATCCAAACTCTGTTACTCTTTCAAGCCACTCACGAATAAGTGACTCAAATAATAGAACCTGTTCAATTTGAAGATTATGGCCTGCTCGATCTAGAACGGCAAAGGTTGCTCTAGGATAATTGTCTAAAATTTTAAAAGCGTCTATGTAACCAACGACTGCATCTTGTCGTCCAAGAGTAAATACTGTTGGTTTATCGAATACTAATTCATCTATATTGGTGGAAAATCCATAGTTTCTTTGAATCTTGCTAAGAAAATCGTAGTCAGCGATCTTACAACCTGCCACGATCTCTTCTGAATACCTCTTCCAATTATATTCATCGAGAACGACTTGATTTGCGCTAAAATCACTTATTTGCTCTTCACTTAAGGTGCCCATAAACTCGCGATCACGATGAACAACAAAATGCTCGGGAAGTATTCTTCTTTTGTGTTCAGGAATAATTAATGGACAAATCAGTGCAGCTCCACCAATACGATCTTTATGTCTATTAATTATTCCTCTTGTAATATAACCACCGTATGATTCGCCTGCTATGAGATAATCTTGGTTTGGGACAAGAGTTTCAATAAAATTTATAACTGCTTCTAGCATATCATTTGAATTACATATTTGATCGTAATCCATTGTTTGTCCCATTCCAGGCAAATCAAGATAGATACGACGCCAACCGGGGATATCTTCAAATATCGGTTCCATACACCCACTCATTAACCGATGGTCTGGTGTAAAACCATGGATCATTATAATCGGTTTGCCTGTACCAATTTCCTCGTAATATATATTGGCATTCTTGACTTTACAATATGGCATACAGACTCCTCCAATTGATATATTTATAATGTGCTTATACTAAAGAAAAATCTACATTGCTTTATCTAGCACACCAGATCTCCGTTTCGTTTTGATTATATACTCATACATAATATATGTAAAGAACACTTGTTCGCCATAATTGTTTCTGGGGTTAAACTAAATTGCTGTTTTATTATTCATCACCATATAAAGTAGGAAGACCTTGATTCATCAGTGCTTCTGACGAATCAAGGTCCCTACTTTGTCTCAACTATAATGGTTACTCACAATGTGCGGTGTCATAATTAGTGAGAAAATTATCTCTATCCAACTCATGTAAGCCATAAAAATCATAATTAATGAGAATATCCTCATTACTGTAATGGATAAGTATACATCTACTTGTATAGGTTTCATATTATCTTTATTAGCTCAAAGACATCAAAAAAAGCTTGCCAGCGACAAGCTTTTTCAATGTTTAATTTCAACTTAAAATAGCGACTTTCAGCGGGACAATGTTATCGTGGTTTTAGAATTGCTTTCTTGTAAAAAATATGAATTTAGAAGAATCACTTCGGGCGGGGCTTTGCCATGACAGAGCTGCGCGAACCCAACATATAGAACATTCAAAGCAGATACAACGCCATTCCAGCCGCGACTTTGGTGCTGTTTATTTACATTTAACATTGTTACATCACTTCTACTTGGCAATTTATACATCGTTATTTTCTAAAAAATGTTACAAACGCCTTCTATAAACTGCTCCTTACTCTTCGGCTGCTGCGGTGTGTACTGCGGCGAATCCGGGACCCGTATCCGAATGGGTGGAAAACTTCCAAGCTCAGACACTGCCTTGACTTACCACTCTCTGTTTTTTCTCCCATGATTGAGCTGCGAAAGTTAAGTTAGTCATAAGTCCATCTCCATTTCTTTATAATAAGTTCTAAACGCCGATTTAAATTCCGTGGAACAATAAAAAAAACGGCCGCTGTTCGCATCGTTTGCGACAAGGCCGTTTTTTGTTTTTCGTACGCTAGCTTCAACTTGCTATTCTTGCCAAACACTCATAGGGTCCCATGGCTTGATCTGATCGCCATATTTTCCGGCCAAAAAAGCTTTCATGTCTTCCAGCTTAGCAGGCACCTCGTTCCAAATTGGAAGGGGTGGTAACCCTCGTTTGCTTTTCAATAGGATATCCACTGTAACATACAACCGTTCTGGCTGAATCCAATGAAGGAAGCGGGAAATATCAATTTGCTTGGTCAGGGACAAGGTATCAATTTCGTCATTGTAATGCTTGTTAAACTCGCTAATCAGGTTCAGGAGGTAGTCTCTTTGCTCCTTCACGAAGTCCAGGCCGCAGATGGCGCCATGTCCTGGAACAACGATTTCGGGTTTAATTTCATCAATAATGCGATCAAGCACTTTAACCCAATTGAGGGTTCCCTCTTCGCTGTATGCCGTACAACCGTTAAACACGACATCGCCGGCGAACAGCACCTTTTCTTTTGGCATCCACAGCAGCAAGTCACTGTCAGAGTGGGCCGGAGCTACGTTGTAAATCATAACTTCCATATCGCCAAGACGGATGTTGATATCGTCCTTTATCTCAATATTCGGAAGCACCCATTCTACGCCTTCTAGGTCGAATCCTTCAAATTCCGCTGCAAAAAACCGCTCGCCCGAAGTCGATTCCGGAGAATTCTTTCCTCTTCTGATGACGCTATCCATCCAGGCGATATTTTCGGTGAGACGCTCTCTGGACGCTTCCTTGTGCATAATAATGCAAGCATCTTCAAACACTTTGTTTCCCCAGGCATGGTCACTGTTATAGTGCGAATTCACCACATATGCGGGAGAGCCGCCGTTGCTTACTTCCTTAAAAGCCTCCCGCATTTCCCGCGCATGGAACAAATCGAAGAACGTGTCATACACCAGCCCTCCGCCCTTGTTGATGAACCCGGCATTGGCCCAACTGATGCCGCGATACGGCGAAATACCGGCAAAGACGCCATTTGCGACTTCAAAAAATTTAACGCGAGGTTTTTGGATAATACGTCCATACTTCATGGAAATTCTCCTTTGCGTATATGTTTTTGGGGTAAAGCACACTGATTATGTCTTTAATATAGAGAATCGAAAACATAAATGCAAGCAAGCACTTGCATTCATTTATGTTATGCAATATGATAGTAACAGAACAACATCAAACAACATGGATGGTGGCGCTGCAACATGAAGCTAGTAACCTTTCAAACCAAGACATCTCAGGAACCTTTATTTGGGCTTGTAATTAACGAGAAATTTGTCGTGTCTTTTGCCGCAATCATGAAAAAGCAGGGAACATTCGTTGACAGTCTTGAAAGTATGGACAGCTATCTTCATTATTTGCCGGCAAGTTATGATGCCGCTAAGGAATTGATGCAATATGCTGTCGAACTGTCGCATCAATTCAATGAAAATGAAGTCTGCCCGATTGCAGCGGTAAAATTGCTGCCGCCGGTTCCACATCCGGCTGCGCTTATCGATTTCGGGCTGACGCCAAGACATCTGAGAAATGCTGGCGTAAATCTGCTGCAAAGAGAATACACAGGACCGGAAAGAGAAGAACTTAAACGAAAAATTGCTGAAAAATTCCAGCGAGATACGAATAAAGTAATTTTCAGTTATTACAAGTGTAACCATAACGCATTAATTGGCGATGGGGATACGATACATTGGCCTTCGTACTCTTCCTACCTGGATATCGAGCCGGAGCTGGCCTTTGTTACAGGGAAGGGGAACTGCATTGCAGGTTATGTTATTTTTAACGACAGTACTGTTCGCGATGTGCAGTGGCCTGATTTCCTGGCGCTGACTGGACCGACGCGCTGCAAAGATTTTGATCGCAGCAAAGGAATTGGACCATTTCTGGCTACGCCGGATGAAATCGGCAACCCGCTGGCACTGGATGTGGATGTACGGATCGGGGAGAGACTGCATTGGAAGGGAAGCACATCCGAGTATTCTGTACACCCTGCAAAAGTGATGGAGGAGATTCTCAAAGTTTTCACGCCGCTCCCAGGCACGATTATAGGAATGGGGACGATACCGGATTGTTGCGCAATCGAGACCGAACAATGGCTGTTGCCCTCTGACCGAATCCAGATTACATTTGATAAATTAGGCTCGCTCACGCAATTGGTGCCTGATCATGTCAAGATTACTGAACCAAGCCGCTGGGAAAAAAGAAGCGATTTGCCTTAAATAAACGTTTATGAAAATGATGAACCCCGACCCTGCTGCATATGCAAAATCTTGTAGTAGAATAGGTTTAACATATGTAAAAGGAGAAATGCAATGCAAACTTCAGACAGAATCATTGAAGCCGCGACACGGCTCATCAAAAAGAAGGGCTATCGGGGAGTAAGCACCAAAGCCATTGCAACGGAAGCTAAAGTCAATGAATCTACGATTTTCCGGCAATTTGGAAGCAAGCAAGGCATATTGGAAGCCATTATTGAAAGACATTCGGATATCCCGCAATTTGAGAAGCTGTTAAAAGAGGATGCGACCGATAATCCGGAAGTAGATCTGCTGAATGTAAGTCAGCAGTACCGTTTGTTTTTCCATAAAAATGCGGACATCATTTTGATTGGCATCCGTGACAAAGGAATGCTTCCCGAATTGGACAGAGTGCTGGCCGATCCGCCGGTGAAGCTGCACTCCTTGCTAGTTGAATATTTTGAACGCCTGCAGAAGAAAAAAGTTATAGCCAGACAGGATGAGCGTCTTGCCGCCATGACTTTCCTCTCGATGTGCTACGGATTTCAGATGAGCGAGCTGATTCACCGGCAATATCAGTCCCAACTCGTCACCGAGGAAGAGTTCTACAAGCACAGTATCTCATTGTTTGTTAAAGGAATCTTGTCTCAGTCATAAGCTTTATTGATTTATTTAATGATAAGTCTAACTTCTCCTCTCAAACATCACCAATTATTAATCATCACCATATAAAGTAGAAAAGCCTTGATCCATCGGTACTTCTGATGAATCAAGGCTCTCACTTTGTCTCAAACATATATTGAAAAAATCTCATTTATTAATACATTTGTCTCAACTATAATGGTTACTCACAATGTTCTCCTACACCTAAATTTATTAAATCTTGTAAGCCTTCATCGCTTTTCTTAGCTCTTTGAACGAAGGTCGTTTGCCATACATTAAGACACCCGTACGGTAGATCTTGGCGGCCAGCCAGCCAAATAATAGGATAGAAGCAACTAGAATGGCTAGTGACAGCCAAATTTCCAGCAGACTCGCCCGTTCCAACCCGATGCGTAGCAGCATGACGGTCGGAGAAAAGAACGGAATGTATCCGGCCACCTTAATGAAAATCGTATCAGGTGCGGCAATATTGAAGATCCCGATGTAAAAGGCTGCGAGTGACAGCACGGTAATCGGCATGATTGCCTGCCCCAACTCTTCGGTACGACTAACAATGGAGCCCACCGCGGCGAACAATACCGCGTACAGAAAGTAGCCGAGAATGTAAAATATGAGACCATAGCCGAGCACCGCAATATTCAGTTGAGACAAATCCAGCCCGGCCGAGCTAAGAATGACATTATTATGCGGCAGCATGAGGTTGGCGCACATAACAGCTGCGAAAACGGCAATTTGCAGCAGACCTACCAGGAAGATGCCAATAATCTTCCCAAACATTTGGGTCAACGGCGACACGCTTGTGATGAGAATCTCCATGATCCGTGAGCTTTTTTCCGATGTTACCTCTGCGGCGATCATATTCCCCGTCATCATGGAAGAGGTGAAGAATAAAATCATCAATACATAGACCAAACCATAGTTAATCATGGAGGTCGCTTTTTCCTCTTTCCCCGCAGCTCCCCCTGCCTCAGACGGACTGTCTACTTCCCTGCTATCCACCAATACAGGTGCACTAATTTCACGTATTTGGTCGCTGGTCAGCGACTTGTCGCCCATAATAGCCTTGACCTTTGCTTCCTGAAGTCCCGTTTGCACCAATGTAATGACAGCCGGAGATGGCTCTTTTTCTACAGAGACGTATTCCACTTTAGGAAACGTGTCTCCCTTGGCGGCAGGCTCCGTGAACTGCACGTAACCTTGCAGCTTTCCGTTGTTCAAGGCTTGCTGCATTGTCGGCGCTTGTACGCTGTCATAACGTACCCAGATGGCTGCCGGATTGGACTGCTCCTTGGTAAATCGCTCCAGCTGATTTGCCACTTCTGTCTGGTTCCCGGCAATCAGACCCAAGCGTTGATGTGCGGCTGCAGTTGTGTCGGAACCTCCGGCCCCTTCTCCTTTAAACAAAGAAATCAAATACGGTAGATTCATGCCCAGCGTAATGAGCAAGGCCAATACCAGTGTCGTAATGATAAAGGATTTGGTCCTCGCCTTCTGACGAAACGTAAACCCGATCACCGTACCCAGTCTATTCATGGGAATCCCCCACCTCTCTTATGAAAATTTCGTTGAGCGTAGGTTCCTTGATCTCAAAATGCTCCACATCCGTTTGTCCCAACGCTGTTTGCAAAATTAACTTCGCCGCATCCGGCTGCTCAATATGCAGCATCCAGCCACGATCCATATGCTCTACACGGCGTACGCCCGGCAGCTGTTCCAGTCCGTTCACTTCACCTGTAGTGATGAGGCGAACTTTTTCACGTGGGTAACGGCCCTTAATCTCTTGCACACTTCCCTGCAATACGGTATTCGAGCGGTGCAAAATCGTAATATGTCGGCACAGTTCCTCTACATGCTCCATACGGTGGGTTGAAAATAAAATCGCAGCACCCTCATCCCGTAGTTCCTTCACCGTATCCTTGAGCAATTCGACGTTCACCGGGTCCAGCCCACTGAAGGCCTCATCCAAAATGAGCAGCGTCGGACGATGCACAACAGCCGCAATAAAGCCCATTTTTTGCTGATTTCCCTTGGATAGCTCCTCAATCCGCTTGTCGTAATATTCCGGCACTCCAAAGCGCTCTAGCCAGTAGCGTAGACTTTTGTCTGCCTCCTTGGCCGACATTCCCCGCAGCCTGCCCAAGTAATTAATCTGCTCGCTCACCTTCACCTTGGGGTACAGTCCACGCTCCTCGGGCAAATAGCCCATTGTCCGCTGAAGCTCCTTGCTGTAGGGCTTGCCTTCATATTGAATGCTTCCCCCGTCAGGGTAAATCAGGCCGAGCACCATGCGCATCGTTGTCGTTTTACCTGCTCCATTGCCCCCCAGCAGTCCGTAAATCTCGCCACCGTTCACATTCAGGGATATTCCGTTTACCGCCGTATGATTCCCATATTGCTTCACGACCTTTTCCAATTGCAGCATGCTCATGATTGCTTTACCCCTTCCTTCTTCATGAATGTCTCTGTATCCGTCGATAGTTGTCCCGCAGACCAATGTACTAAAATATCATCCAGCTCCAGACGGCGCACACGGATGGGGCGAATACCCGCTTGTTCCAATATGGCACTGGTCTCTCCAGCTGCCAGCGTTATAATTCGCTGTAAATTCCCATCACTCTCCGTCTCTACAACTCCCGGAAGCTCCGATGCCTCCTCTGGTGTACCTTCAAACCACATTTCCTTGCCATTTTCGAGCAGATGGTCTTTTTCCAGCTTGCCAAGCAGCCTGCCATCGTGCATCAAGACAATATAATCCGCCAAACGCTTGATCTCGTCCATGATATGGGTAGCAATAATGATCGTCGTTTTACCGTTCTTCATACAATCCCGCAGTTCCTCCAGCATGATCTTCCAGGCAAAAGGGTCTAGACCCGATGAAGGCTCATCCAGTAGCAACACACGGGGGTGCGGCGCCAAGGCAGCAGCCAGTTCGAATTTCCGGCGCTGTCCCTTGGACATACTCGATAATTTCGTATGTGCTGGAACCTGAAAGCGGTCCATTAGACGCTGAAAACGTGTTTCATCCCAGCCGGGATACCACAATGCTCGAAAAGCCGCTGCTGCTTCTGCAGTTAGTCGATCCTCCTCGCGAACCGGCTGCTCCGGTATATACCCAACCCATTGTCGTGTATCTGCCGGCATGCCGTCGGGGTATGCTTGACCGAACCAACGAATCTCACCGGAATCCGGATGAACAAGCTGAGTCAGCAAATGAATCAATGTGCTTTTCCCTGATCCGTTATGTCCAGCCAAAGCGACCACATATCCTGGTTCAACCGTTAAATTAATCGGTCCAATTTTCCGGTCACCCCGGGTTTTATAGACCTGGCTCATCTCAATAATTGGTGCTTTCATCTGTATTTCCGTAGGAACTCCCACATGATTATTCACGGCTGTCACTCCCTCACCTGGACTTCATACCTTCTTTTCACCATTTCTGCAAAAAGCTCCAATAACTCCCGCTCTTTCATCTGTACAGCGATGCCTGTGGCAATCGCCGTTTCCAATGCCTCAGTCACCGCTTTAAGACGGTAACCTGTGCGCATATCATCCTCGACCAGAGCGACGAAGGTGCCCGTTCCCTGCCGAGTACGAAGCAAGCCTTCGTTCTCCAAATCCTGATAGACTCGCCGGACGGTGATTACACTGCAACGAAGCGTCCCTGCGAACTCACGAATGGAGGGAAGCAGCGTTCCCGCTGCAATCTGTCCGGTTACAATGAGTGAACGAAGCTGCTTTTCAATCTGCGCATACAGCGGTTCCGCGCTATTCTCATCAATTTGCACTGGAATATTCACCTGCTTTCCCCCCCTTTTTAGTTATTTTTGTACACATACTACTAAGTTAAGTTCCGTTTCATGAGCTTACGCTGTGTCACCCGATAGGACACTGACATAGCCAGAACTCCTGCTAACAATGCTCCCCACATCACCGGGGACAACAGCAACCATTCCTTACTATAAGAAGCCGTTATCGATACCAGGTTGGCCCCACATACTCGAGCTATAATCGTAACCATCCCGCACATTAGCATGATCACAATAGATAGCCAGAAGTACTCTTTTCCTCTTTTCAAAAATTCCAAGTGAATATAAATGGCTTGAATGAGCATTCCGTAGCCTATCCAGGTCAGAGCAAACGATACATAGAATCCTGTGCTGGCATATATCCGAAGCGTACCTGACAATGTAAACAAAAGAGCAAAAAATATCACACTATTCGCAACAAACGCCAACACCGCCTGTTGAATTCGACTCATAATTACTGCTTTCATCGGTATAGGCAAGGTGCGGAAAAAGGCTAGCATGTGCGTATAAGAATCTTCCTGTAAATATTTGAACGCTCGACGGTTATAAATGAACCCTAAAAACGGAATCAACGTCAGCATGATGAAATCAGCTACTGGACTCAAGGCTGCATGCTCACCCCATTGCACACTTACCGCAAAACTCATGGTAAATCCCAAATACGCAATAAACAGCAACGTCCATAGTCCTGCATATGGATTCTTGCGAAAATCCTGACGGGTAATCATCCATGCCTGCTTCATGATTGTCATTTTCTTATCCTGATCCCTTCTGCACTGCTTGTGTAATAACAAATTCGTTCGCTCTTCATTTCAAAGGTGTTACCACAGTATTCAGTGTTATTACTGTATATATCTTTATACACAGTATATAAACCAAGATTTACCGTTGTCAACTACCTGAACAATATTGTGCGTACAATCACAATAGCTCGTTTGGACCTATGCTACTCTGTAAATGAAAAACGTTCTCAATTGAGGGGATGAACAAATGGATAAAATACTGCATTGGGATGAGTCCATATTTAACCTTGTTAATCGTTATCCTGAAGTGAAGGACATTATGGTAGAACTGGGTTTTCACGATATTGCCAAGCCCGGCATGCTCCAAACCGCAGGACGTTTTATGACACTGTCCAAGGGAATTGCGTTGAAGAAAATAAGTATGGAAACTGTGCAGCAGACATTTATGCAACATGGTTTTACCATTCAAAAATAAAGGGGTTAACGATCATGAGCGAGCTAATTAACAACCGTGAACATACAGCACAGGAATTAACGGAGCGTCAGCGAACATTGAAGGAAATTATTAAAGAACTACATGCCGGGAAAAGCGTGGAGGAAGTTAAAGCGCGTTTTGCAGAGGCTGTTGGTGGGGTAAGCGTGGCGGAAATTTCAGCGATGGAGCATGCCTTGATGACCGAAGAGGGAATTCCGGTGTCGGAAGTCCAACGTCTCTGTTCCGTTCATACATCGATATTCAAGGGCTCTATTGAGGATATTCATCGTCCTTCGGGACCGGAGGAACAACCAGGACATCCTGTTCACACCTTCAAGCTGGAAAATCGTGAGATCGAACGTCTGGTCAACTTTAAGCTGGCCCTCCATGCAGAGCAGTTTCAAAAGGACGACAGCCCCAAGGTTATTTACAAGCTGCTTGAAGATTTAAGTCTGCTGATGGATGTCGACAAACACTATAGCCGCAAAGAAAATCTAGTATTTCCTTATCTAGAACGCTATGGAATCTTTGGTCCAACCAAAGTGATGTGGGGGGTGGACGACGGCATTCGCGCCGCAATCAAGGATGCGAAGAAGCTGCTTACCGAATATAACGGAGATCGTGATCAGATTGGGAAGGCGCTTGCTCATATCATGAGTGAAGTGAATGAAATGATATTCAAGGAAGAGAATATTTTGCTGCCGATGGCACTCAGTAAGCTGACCGAGGATGAATGGCTGAAAATAGCCCGGGAAAGCGAGGAAATCGGGTTCTGCCTGACCGCTCCTGAGCGTGAATGGATACCTGAACGGGCAGAGGAACCTGTAGAAGCCCTTGAGCAAACGGAAGACACTTCCACTTCTGGTACTCCGCAAGGGTTCATACGATTCGAGACAGGGATTGTATCCGTACAACAATTGGAGCTACTGTTGAATCACCTGCCTGTGGATCTGACCTTTATCGATGAAAATGATGTTGTTCGCTATTTCTCTCACGGTAAAGAACGTATCTTTGCCCGCACAAAGGCCGTCATTGGTCGTACCGTGCAAAATTGCCATCCGCCGCAAAGCGTGCATGTCGTTGAAAAACTGCTGGAAGATTTTAAGGCCGGACGCAAGGATGTTGAAGATTTTTGGATTCCAATCAAGGACAAATTTGTCTACATCCGTTATTTTGCCGTTCGTGATTCCGAAGGACGCTATTTGGGAACACTGGAATTCACGCAAAATATCGCGCCTATTCGCGCCTTGGAAGGACAAAAGCGTATTCTATCAGAATAGCAGCCAGCCATAAGCCACCATGTTCAGGTTTTTGCCGCCCATATTAATAATATGCTGTTCGACTACAGGCTTGGCCCCTAGCTTTTCGTAAAAAGTACACGCTGGATTATCTGCCAGCACCCACACCATGACAGAGTGAATATCCATACTATTAAAGTGTTGAAGCAACCGCAGAAATAGTCTCTTGCCGAGCCCTAAACTATGGTATTCACTCAAAACATAAAGAGCCGTTATCTCTCCCCCGTACGGGGGATATTCCCCTGACTTTTCTGGACCTCCACTCACAAATCCGATCATTTCCCCCTTCTCATTTTCAGCCACATATGCGAGATGACCGTCTTCAGTAGATAGATTCGCATTCCATAATTCTGTTCTTTGTTCATAGGAGAGCCGTTCCAGAACCTCGGCAGGCATGATATCTTTGTATGTCGTTCTCCAGCATTCTACGTGCACCTTGGCGATGTCTTCGGCATCTGATATCATCGCTTCCCTAATCATCATGTGGGTTCCACTCCTAGTTTCCAATATTATGCCTCCTATTATACCGACGATCCGAATCGCGATCTATGATCTATAACAAGTAGCTCATTGTTTGGTGAAGCGGATATGCCATCCTAAAAAAACTTACCAAGAGAGTCTTATGCACACAACCCGCACATTGGACTCCCTATGGCACAATACTCTTTTATGAGGTCAAAATATAAGGACCGTTCTTTGTAATCGCAATGGTGTGCTCATATTGAGCGCCCCAACTGCCGTCTGCTGTGCTGATGGTCCAACCATCATCTCCCCAGAGCACCGCGCCTTCGGGTCCGAGGGTAAATACCGGCTCAATGGTAATCACCATCCCTTCGCGCAGCGGCAATCCCGTTCTAGCACGGCCGTAGTGGAGAACGTCCGGCGGTTCATGTATTTGGCGGCCGATCCCATGCCCGATCAGAGATTTGACGTTACCGTACCGTCGCCAGCCTGCCGCTTTTTCGACCGCATGCCCAATATCCCCTAATGTCCGGCCGGGGCGGGCAACCTCGATGCCGCGCATCAGCGCCTTATGGGTCTGCCGCAACAGCCTTGCTACCGGACGACTGATGTCACCCACTGCGTAGGTCCATCCCCGGTCAGCTAGCCATCCGTCCTTGTTAACCACCATGTCGATGGTTACAATATCCCCATCATGAAGCACCCGCTCCGAGGGAAAGCCGTGACATACCACCTCATTGACCGAAGCGCAGGTCGCATAAGGGAACCCCTTGTAGCCCTTTTGTTCAGGCGTAGCTCCACGCTTGCATAGAAATTGCTCCACCCAAGCATCGATTTCAAGCGTTGTGATTCCCGGAAGAATACGACTTTCCAGCGCACGATGGCAATCTGCCAAAATACGTCCGGCCTCCCTGATGTAGCCGATTTCCTCCGGTGTTCGTATCGCTATTTCTATTGGAATCCGCCTCCTTTGAGCATACAAATTCACTAAACCTATCCCATTGTATGCAGGACGGACACAAAAAAACCGTCTCCTCTAGGGAAAGACGGTTTATAAAAGTCGTGTTTCTAGTTGTTCGGGTAAGCGAACCCTTTAAGATACTGAAGAATTGATGCGGCCGAGTTCGTTTTCCACCACCATGGTCAACTCTTCCTCATACCCTCCTGTTATCCGGTATTTTCGCACATATTCCTTTACAAATTTTTTGGGATCCTTAGGCCGGAAAATTCGAGTCATTTCCCGCAGACTTTCCTTAACTTCATTGTGACCTTTCGTTGCCATGTAACTCCCTCCCAAAACGTTGAAAATAAGTGCTCCGTTGAAGAGAATGCCGAAAAGTATTGATGTCCTTATGCAGTGAAGTAGTATGTCTAGTGCAGCTTAGGTCGGGAATGCCTTACGTGAGGCATGTACCTGACACTATTATTAACCGATTTTCTATTGGCTGAATCACTACCCCATTATACCATATTCAGATACAGCTTTCAGCTTTCCAGTAAATTTACATTGATTTTACCTATCTTTTACGCTTCATAGCATTTGGAGTTCTCAATTAGCTGCTGCATAGAGGTATACCTTATTTATCGGCTTTTGGAGCGTATGTGTTTGGGGTAAAATAAATAAACATAAAAAGGGGGGAAAGGGATGAGCCGTTATGCTCCACTGTTCACTGCACCTGTTGCCCGTCTGTCTGCACTGAACCTCGGAACTTGTGAAGAGGAAGGCATCGATGCCTCCCTACTTGATCAGGCAGATCATGAAATCCGAGCTAAATTTCCGAAAATGCACAGCTTTCTCCTGCTTCGCCACGGCAAGCTGATCTGGGAGCGCTATTACAACGGTCATGAAGCAAGCGCTCTGAACGATTTGCGTTCCGCGACCAAAAGCTTCACTTCCACGCTCGTCGGCATGGCTATGGCACGTGGGGATATGCCTGGACCAGATACGTCTGTGCATAAGCTGTTGCCTGAGTACTTGCCCCGGCGGAAGGAAACACTGCTAGAACGGATTACGATTCGTCATCTGTTAACCATGACATCCGGCTTGTATTGGCAGACGGGCAAAAAGCTCGGTGAAGCCTTTATCCACCGTTTTCATCGCAGCAAGAGCTGGCCGTCCTTTGCCCTCCGCTTACCTGTACAGGAGGATCAAATCGGGGTATTCCAATATCGCAGTGTTGATTCGCATCTGTTGTCCGTGCTGCTGACCCGTTGCTGTGGCATGGACGGATATACGTACGCGCTCCAGCATTTATTCGAACCATTAGGCTTCGGGAGAAGTGGTTGGGCACAAGATCCAGAGGGCTACACCATGGGCCACATCGGACTATATTTGACGTCGCGAGACATGGCTAAATTCGGCGATTGCTGCCTTCATCAAGGCATCTGGAATGGAAGAGAATTGATTCCAGCCGATTGGCTGCATCAGGCGACGCAGCGACAGATTGAAGGCTATCCAGAATTCGGAGATTACGGATTCCAATGGTGGACTGGACGACTCCACGGCATTGACTATGCGTGTGCACACGGACATGGAGGACAGCAAATATATCTGATACCGGAAGCGAATGCAGTCGTGGTATTTACAGCAGACAGCAAGGTGAGCCGTTGGAAAAACCCACGAACACTGCTAGAGCGTTTCGTCTTGCCAGCCGTATCCTCCCTCAACTTGGAACGTTCCTAAAATGAGCTACATGTGCTTATTGAATATAGGGGGCTAAACAATCATGAAAGTCTCAGCACCGAAAATTCTAATTTTATACGCCAGCTACGGGGAAGGCCATGTGCAGGCCGCTCGGGCAATCATGGATAGTCTGCGAAGACTCGGACATTGCGAGGTACAACTACTCGACCTGATGGCTGAATCTCATCCATGGTTGAATGGGCTGACCAAATTTGTATATATGCAAAGTTTCAAAACCATTCCACAACTTTACGGCTGGGTCTATAACATCACGCGCGGTATGCAGGCTAAATCAGCCTTTGGCCATGTGTTGCATTCATTCGGAATGCGTCAACTTGCTCTCACACTGAAAAAGGAGTTGCCGGACCTCGTGATCCATACGTTCCCGCAGCTCGCTCTCCCAGCGTTACGCCGCAAAATGGGAATGAATTTGCCTATTGTCAACGTGGTTACAGACTTTGACCTGCATGGGCGCTGGCTACATCCCGATATTGACCGCTACTATGTAGCTACTGAGGATCTGCAGCAGGAGGCCGCACAGCGGGGAATACCTATCGAACGTATTGCCGCGACTGGAATTCCGATTCACGCTTCTTTTTATAACCTATCTGTCAACGAACCCCCTGATCAGCAACAGGTAATCCCACCGTTACAGGCTGAGACGACCACGCTGCTCATTATGGCAGGTGCGTATGGTGTGTTATCCGGCATACTGGATATCTGTCATCATTTAAGCCAGCTGCCGCAGCTTCGACTGCTGATCGTCTGCGGACGCAATCAGCAGCTGAAAGCAGAATTGGATGCGCTGTATGCAGACCACCCCGACATCTACACCTACGGATTTGTGGACTACGTTCCAGCACTTATGCGAGCAAGCAGTCTGGTGATTACAAAGCCCGGCGGTATCACACTCTCGGAAAGCATCGCATCGGGTTTGCCTATCCTGGTGTTCAAACCCGTACCCGGTCAGGAACTAAATAATGCTCTGTATCTGCAGCAAAAAGGAGCTGCCCGCATTGCTCGCACAACGGAGGAACTGATTCAACATTGTCTGGATCTGATCTCCACTCCCTCTCTTGCTAAGGAAATGAAGCAGGCGATTGAGTTACTTCGCAAACCTCATCCCGCAGACCAGATTGCCGAGGATATTTTACAGCAGCTTGTGGATAAAAGAACCTCCGTCCGGACAAATTAACGAAGAATAACCAGACGGAGGGGATACCAATGGAACACAAAGGAAAGGATTTACTCCCACTAACGGGTGAAAAGGTAGAAGTGGATGGTATTTATGTGGATGAGGATGGACATGAGCAGCATTTGCACAGAGGCCAGCACTTTCCCGCTGATGTTGTTTTGGGTACTTCTGAGTGGAAAATGACCGAATATGCCTTTGATAACCATCACGAAGGACGTACCGATGAACGACTTATCCCCAAAGAGGATGACAAGAATAAAATGGGTAAAATCACACACCCGCGCCGTCATTTAAAAACTGGTGACCGATAATTACGGAAGTATATCCACAGTTACTAATAATATGTTGATAGTTTGTGGACAAACTGTGCGCAAACTATGAATTATTGTAATATTGTCTACAGTTTGTGCACAAGTTGTGTATAAACCACGTTGTTTTTGTGGATAAACACTATTATTCGGTGGATAAAGTGCGTACAACATGGGCAAAACATGTGTATAACCGTTTAAAAGGCTGAACGAATCTTTTTCGTTCAGCCTTTTTCGTATTTTTATACACATTCTCTAATTCGCAAATAGCACATGGAGAAGTGTAAAATGGAAATGGGGACAAACAGAGTCACAAGAGGAATTACCGAAATGAAAAAAGCGGAGTAAGCATGGACGTGATGAAAGCGGAACAGGAATGCAGGAACGCGAATATAGAAGCATCTAGCGAAACTCGTTGACCAAAATTTGGAGTAGAGGTGATCCGAATGGCATCTATTAAAATCCTTTCTCTTAATGTCGGCATGCCCAAGCAGATCCGGTTTAATCAGAAGGACGTTTCTACGGGGATATTCAAGTCGGCCACAGATGAATATCTGTATTTATCTTATCTAAACTTCGAAGGGGATGGGCAGGGCGATCTAGTTCATCACGGAGGGCACGAGAAAGCTGTATGCGTCTATCCCTACGAGCACTACCCCTTCTGGGAAAATGAATTGCGGAGGCCGCTCGATTACGGCGCATTCGGTGAAAATTTAACGATAAAGGGTTTGCTAGAATCCGACGTTTGCATTGGAGACGTCTTTAAGCTTGGCAAAGCTATCGTTCAAGTTAGCCAGCCGAGACAGCCTTGCTACAAGTTGTCCCTCAAGTACGGCGTACCCGACATGCCCCTGAAGGTACAGCAAACAGGCTACACGGGATTCTACTTCCGCGTTCTGGAAGAGGGAGTTGTCTCTAAAGCCGACGGACTATCCCTCCTTCATCGCCATCCGAAAGCAATTACGGTTTCATTTGCCAATCGAATTATGCATCAAGAGAAGGATCATATCGAGGGTATTAAACAAATTCTCGAAGTGGAAGAATTGTCCGTAAACTGGAGAAATACGTTTCTAAAACGTTTGGCGGGAACAGAAACGGATTCTCGGGAAAGACTATCAGGCAATTCGTAAGGAAGTAGTTCAATGAGTTAGTATGTTTTGTGTAGAGTGAACTTTTTTACCGAGATCGGGCATATCCTTCAATCCTGTCCTCATAGCTTGTATAGTACGGAGACTTAGCTTGAATCATTTATAAAGGAGGATATGCCTGACATGTCAGTCTATAAGTCTTCCACAGGACTGGATGAAAATATAGCAGCTGTCCTGTGCTATTTGTTCGCATTTATTGGAGCGCTGGCCTTTGTCATGCTGGAAAAGAAAAGCCGATTCGTATTATTTCACGCACTGCAATCCATACTTCTTTTTGTAGCCCTCATGATCGGGCATGTGCTAGTCGGATTCATTCCGCTACTCGGTCCTTTGCTCGCTTCCCTGCTAACGCTGGCAAGCCTTGCCATGTGGATTATCTTGTTAATTCGTGCGGGACAAGGAAAGTGGCTCAAGCTTCCCTGGATAGGCGATCTAGCTCTTCATCAAGCCCGGCAGTTATAAAACAGAAAAAAACCTTGATCCTAAACAAGGATTCAAGGTTTTTCCGTTTGGGCAGCTCATTCTTTTACGCTTACTTCTTCTGTCCTTATATGAATGTGTCTCAGCTTATCTGGATTAACCATTAAATAAAAATTCTGAATATGCTCCCCGTTCGGTGCCAGTCTGAGACACAAGGTTTCTCTCACTTCACCGTCTTTCAGAAATGCCAGCTGAACCTCACCATTGATGACCGTGTGGACCACATCTCTTTCTCGTAAAACGGTTAATACCCGACGAGAGGTCAACAGGGCGAGAACGCCTTTGCGTACAACCATCGGTCTCATCACCGTATGCACATTACCTCCACCATCTGACACGAATACAGGTTGTTCAGCCAGTAGTTCCAGCATAGCAGTCACATCGTAGGCGAGAAAAGCAGTTGTAAAACGTTCCAGCAGTTTTACCCGGGAAGAGTTATTTATATTAGGACTGATTGGAGCTTCAGGAGCAGATTCTCCGGAAGATAGAATACGGCGGGAGCGACTGAACAACTGACGACAGTTGCTCTCGGACTTGCCCAGTAATTCCGCAATATCTTTATAATCATATTGAAAAGCTTCTCTCAGCACAAAAACAGCCCGCTCTATCGGCTTTAGTTGCTCCAGCAGAACCAGAAATGCGTAAGATATCATATCTTTGCGTTCTAACCAATCGGCAGGAAGATCCGCGCTCTCACCCAGCGGCTCCGGCAGCCACTGTCCTACATACGTCTCTCTTTGCTTGCGCGCAGAATTCAGCAGATTCAAGCACCGATTCATCGTCATTTTGGCTACATAGGCTTTGGGGTTCTGTATGTCATTCAGGGGCTTATGCTCCAGCTCGACAAAGCAGTCTTGAACAACATCCTCGGCATCCGTCACCGTTCCAAGCATGCGATAAGCAATGGCAAAAGAATATTTGCGATATTTCTGATACAGCTCCTCCAGACTTACATCCACCGATTCTTGTTCAATTCCGTATTCTTTGCCAGACAAAACATAGCCCCCATTCATTAAAGACTGCCTGGATACATTCCGGTCGCTATGGCAATCCGGTTCCAGCTGTTGATCACATTAATTGCGGTAATCAAATCTACGTACTCTTCCTCTGTAAAATGTTCTCTGACCCGATTATACAAGTCTGTAGGTACCCCTTGCTCTGAGATATGAGTGACCGCTTCGGCTAATTCAAGCATAGCACGTTCTTTTTCTGTGAACAAAGGAACCTCCCGCCATAAAGCAAGCTGCAAAATGTGGTCAGCATAATCCCCTAGTTTTAGCAAATCCTTTGCATGCATATCAAGACAATAGGAACAGCCATTGATTTGGGATACTCTAATTTTCAGCAGTTCGTACAATACTTTGTCTGTAAAACGACCGGAAATATATTTTTCCATCTCCATCATTGCCTTGAATGTACTAGGACTCACTGCTCTGTGGTTAAATCTTAAACTCACGATACATCGCCTCCATTATTGGTTTACATACAGAAGACAAATGAACATGTGATTTTGTGACAAAGTGCAATACATCAATTTGGAATTGCCCTCAATTGACATAGCATGTATTATAGATAAATGATTTTATGCAAAGAAGGTGTGCACTCACATGAGTGGAAAAGGTTTTATTAAAGAATTTAAAGAATTCGCTGTACGGGGTAACGTGATTGACCTCGCAGTCGGTGTTATCATTGGTGGAGCGTTTGGCAAGATTGTTACTTCTGTGGTAAACGATATTATTATGCCTCCGATTGGTAAACTTCTGGGCGGTATGAATTTTCCAGACTTATATGTAGCTTTACAAGCTGCCGACCCTCTAAATGCTGACGGTACACGCAAGACTTTGGCACAAGCCAAGGAAGCAGGGATTGCGGTCCTTGCCTATGGTCAGTTTATTAATGTCCTGCTAGATTTCCTCATCGTGGCCTTCTGTGTGTTCATGCTGGTCAAAGGGATTAACATGCTGAAGCGCAAAGAGGAAGAAAAACCTCCTCAGGAAAAAACAATTAAGGAATGTCCACATTGCCTGTCCGAAATCCCTATAGCTGCTACCCGCTGTGCACATTGCACTTCCAAGCTAGAGGGATTCGTTGAAGCACGCTGACTCGAACTACATTCCTATGAATACAACAAACGGCTTAAGACGGTGCATCGTCTTAAGCCGTTTTTAGCATGGCTCTAAAAATCATTAATTGAAGTTGGTGATAATACCCCGAGGTCTGACTGGCAAACCTTCTGCGTACAGATGGGAGACATCACCGAAGCCAATGCAACGGGGAACTGCCCATTCCTTGGAGCGTTCATCAAACAAGATGGTGGTTACGGAGCTAGGCGGCATCCAAAAACCGGACCAGACCAAAGCCAACGGTAGTTCCAACAGATGTGCAAGCCAGGTTAGCCCGAAGCCGCCATGACAAAATACGGCTACCCTGTCTTCCGTGTGCTTCAGAATTCGGTACCTGCCCTCGACCCGCTCAAAGCCTTGCCGCTTCAAAAATTCATCAGAATGAACTTTCAGTCGCTCGAAGGTTTCAGGACTTTGTGTCCCCTGATAATAGGAAATGTCCTTCCAAGAATCATGAGTCGGCAGAGGCGACCCGGAACGAATCACTTCACCAGGCAAATCCCAATGGGAAAGACGACCGTATGGAGTATCCTCCAGCTTTAGAGCCAGCTCCTGCGTCCAGTCCTCCACTTCATAAGTCATACCGAGAGAGTCGGCGGTGTACCGCATCGTATCCAAGGCCCGTCCCAAAGGAGAGACGTAAATACGGTCCAATCCGTGACTGGACAGTCGTTTGGCCAGTGCCTTGGCTTCCAAATGTCCCTCCGGCGTGATGGTGTTGTTAGGGTAATCAGGGTCTGCATGTCGGATAATATACAATCTCATCATTGGTTCTCCGTTCCTAAGAATGGCGACAGGATCGCTTGATCTCATTCCATTGGTTTGCTCTCCTGATCTTTAATTAATGTTTATTGAGCAAATTTTCCAAAATCGCGCGCAAATCTCTGTCTTCTTGGTAAACTTCCTCACCCGTATCCAGCTCAATAACCCGGATATATGTATAGTTCGCTCTGGCATCGACTGGTTTAAAAATCAATTCCTCCGGGTTGTCTGGACGCACATCATAGCCCATATTTTTGAACATATCTGTTATTTGGTCAATCCCCGGCTTGCCTCCGCTTTCCAGCATAATCAGCCCGCGCAGTTCTTTGGGCTCCTCTGGATGCATCACTCGGAAATGTACAATACATTCCATGTAAAATCGCTCCTTTCAATCATAAACCTATGTTATGGCGCAAATCTCCATGTTCCCAGCATACCCCAAAAGCTACTCCACATTCCACATCGACCATCATATCGTCAGGATGGAAAACACGTTATACTGTAAAGTAAGACTTTGATTTTCTGCTGATTATAGGAGGAACCACGATGACTAGCGAGCTTCTGGATATCTATGACGATGAAGACAACCCCCTTGGCACAGCCTCTCGACAGGAAGCACATGCCAAGGGATACTGGCACCATACCTTTCACTGCTGGCTGGCACGAGACACTTCGACAGGCCGCCGCTTGCTATTCCAACAGCGTCAGGATACAAAGGACACCTTCCCCGGATGCTACGATATTACAGCAGCTGGGCATTTGACTTCAGGCGAAGATATGTCCCAGGCAGCTCGCGAGCTGGAGGAAGAACTGGGCATTCATGTTCCCTTTACCTACTTAACACCGCTGATGACCGTTCGGTATGAAAGTAAAGGCACCGCACAGGGCACCTCTTTTTGGGATCGGGAGGTCAGCTCGGTGTTTGGACTGCTGTCCAACCAGCCCCTGGAAGCCTATTGTCTCCAGCAGGAAGAAGTAGCTGGACTGTACGAAGCAGACCTTGAGCAAGCACTGGCCCTGTTTGAAGGCCATATTCCATTTATCGAAGCCCAAGGTATTACGTCGGGGCCGAACCCGGAAAAAACTCGCCGCCTGATTACACCGGATCAATTTGTGCCTCATCAAGCGGGCTATATTACATCTGTATGCCGGGCTCTGATGGAACTTCCCTCCCAGTAGTCCTTAACCTATTCTCCGGCTGACATATATTTGCCGACAATGCCTTCATACCGCCAGCCATATCGGGTCGACAGCTCGCTGCCCATATCATGCTCCAGTTCATACAAAATAAGATCCTGAGCAAAATGATCAAGCAGCAAACCTGTCATCACCGGATGCTCGGTAATAAGCGCCTGTGTCGGGCAATTCTCTCCCCGCATTCCCAGCATGCACCAACGCCGGTCAATAACAAAGGAAAACTTGCGCCCTGACGGTTCCTGGCCGTTTGTACCAGATGCACGCGGTAGCCACGGCCCCAACATGCTATCTCCGTTGTCGCAGGACCATAGGAGTCGCACACCCCGACTCTCGGCTTTTTTCAACTCTTCCCGCAGCAGTTCGGCTTCCTCACGCCACAAATCCAGCACAATCTCATGCTTAGCCCGTTCCAGCTCGCGTGTCAGGCTTTCCAGCACCTTCCGGTCACCTTCCACATTATAAAAGGTCGGCTTGGCTGGTTCTGTTCGTGGCATCTCCTTCTCCACCGCCAGCAGGGATTCCCGCATCTGCCCTTCAATCATCCGGGTCAGCTCACCCGGCGGCAGCATGCTGTAGCGTACAGGTTCTCCTGCACTCGCTCTGAGATATCCCTGTCCGGCCAAACGCTGCAAAGCTGCGTACACGTTGGAGCGCGATGCCCCCAAACGCTTAGCAACTTCATAGCCGGAAGCCGCATTTTGTCTCGAAAGCTCGACCATCACCTTGGCTTCCATCTCCGTAAAACCCAGATTCCGCAGATGTTGCAGCAAACGCTCCATATGTTCTGTTCCCCCTATGCTGCCTGGCGTTATGTCTGTGTCCTGCGGCAGCCTGTTCGGCTGCGTCAAATCTGTTCAGCTCCACAGCGCGGGCACCATTTGGAGCCTTTGGGTAATTCCGCTGTGCAGATTTGACATTTTACATTTTCGCGTATTTGCGTTGACGGTGTTGCCGGCTTCTCTGCTCCCGAATTGTTAGCCTTCCAATATCGAATGCGCTCGTCCAGCTCCTCCTGACGCTCCCGTTCACGTTCCAGTTCTTCAAGACGATGGTGTTCTTTCTCCAGTTCTTCCTGACGACGGCGCTCCCACTCTTCATCGAATGCCGCTTTTTCTTCCGGAGTAAAATCAGACACCGTGTAATTGCGGTCTGATTCCGTTGGATCGTGCGTTTCATACCGCTCATCCTGTTCATGCCGATCGATTACTTCATCTTCTGCATACTCCATGTAGGCAGGCACAGCATCCTTCGCTGCCTCAGGCTTGCGCAGATCAAAAGAATAAGCGTCTGTTGGCACCTCTTCCCGCACAGCCGCTACTTGCTTGGAGGCAGCCTGCCCTCCATTTAACTTGCGTCCGCATTTGGGACAAAAGTTCGCATCCAGCGGCACAACTGCACCACAGGTACATAAATGGGCGTTTTTCAATTCTGCAATTCTACTGCGCAGCTCATCAATTTCATCCTGAAGCTCATCACAAGCAGTAGACAACTGTGTCATCTCGGTTTCAGCCACTGACATATCGGATGCCCGGTAGCCTTCGTAAAAGATTTGACCCATTCGTAAGAAATGAACATCCATTTCCTGCTGAATCGTTGTAATTTGCGAATTAATCTTACTAATCTCGACAGCATGCTGCGCCTTTTCTGTTGCGCGATTAGCGCCTTCCTTTATACGTTGAATCAGCTTCATCGTCATTTCCTCCCCATATCCAGCCGGATTTCACTGTACCGTCCGTATATCCCAAAGTTTTTTTCTGTTGGCAAGCCTCGAACTCCTGTATAATGGAATGCGGTCATATCGCCTGTTTGAGGCTATAGGCATTGGCGTCAACCTATTAACGTTCTGACGCTCCTGCTCTAGATCCGCATGAATTCAGCATCATTTTTAGTCCATTCGCCTTGTTCTTATCATCAACTAAAGCTGACTAGAACTCTATCATACCAAAAACTACCCCCATTTGTGAAAATGGAAGATTTTAAGAACGAAAGGGGTTTCAGGATCATGAACCCAAATCCTGCATTTTACCCCCGACCTATCGGGGTTCCTTATTCAACGACGAGCCCTCAGGCACGTCGAGCTTCTATGGATACCAGTATAACGCTGGTACCCGACACCGACCAAGACGCGGCTTATTTTCGTGCTATAGAGAACGTGGGCATTCATCTGAACCGCCCGCAGATTCAGGCTGTACGCCATGGTAAAGGCCCCCTTCTAACCCTGGCAGGGGCTGGCTGCGGTAAAACTACGGTGCTGGCTGCCCGTGCAGGCTACCTCATGGCGATGCGGGATGTCCCTGCATCGTCCATCCTGCTGGTGACCTTCACCAGCAAAGCAGCTGCCGAAATGAAGCTGCGCATCGCGGGACTACCCGGTGTGCGACCTGCCGCTGCACGCGCAGTACAGGCGCGTACCTTCCACTCATTCGCTTTGGCGATGCTGCGACATCGCGGTGTGCAAGATGAAGTGTTCGGTGAAACACAGGCCCAGCATACCGTTATGAAAATGATGCTGCGCCAGCTTGGACTGAGTGAGGCTTTCCAGCCGGAAAGCCTGCTGTCCGCCCTCTCCGCCTGGAAAGCGGAAGGCCGTAGCGCAGATGAGCTGCCGGAAACCATACGCGAGGAAGCGGATGCCAAACGTGCCATGCTCGCCTATGAAGCGTGGAAACAGGAACGGAGCAAAATGGATTTTGACGATATTCTGCTGCGTGCCTCCGTTCTCCTGCGTGATCCGGATGTGCTTCAGCCGCTTCAACGACGTTTTTCCTATATCATGGTCGATGAATTTCAGGATACGAATGCCCTGCAATACGAAATGGTGCAACGATTGGCTGCGAGGCATCGCAATCTGATGGTCGTCGGAGATGATGACCAGACGATCTATACCTTTAATGGAGCCCGCCAGGAATCCATTCTGGAGTTTGATAAGGTCTATAAAGATGCAAAGGTCATTACTCTTGATATTAATTATCGCAGTGATGCACGCATTTTGGGGCTGGGCTCCAACATCGTCGCCAAAAATGTTCATCGACGCTCCAAACGTCTTGCGGCTGCCGGACGTGAGGGCTTGCCGCCACAGTTTGCCACCCCATCTGGGCCTGAGGAAGAGGCGGGACATATTGTTACTCATCTGCTCGGGCAGGTAGAAGAAGGTCGTCTTCGCTATCGGGATATCGCTATTTTACATCGGACAGCCAGCGGAAGCCGATCTATTTTTGAGCAATTAATTATGCGGGATGTCCCATTTATTCAGTACGGAGCAGGAGCCGTATTTTACGATCAGTCTCTGATTCGTCCCTTAATGGATCACTTGCGCTTGTCGCTGAATCCCCGCCGAATGGAATCCATTCCAAGTACCCTTGGACCGCTGTATGTCTCCCGTGAGGCTGGGATGGAATGGATTATGCGCGAAGAGAAACAGCAGGCTAAAAAATACCCGCTAATCCACCTCAGCCGCTGGGATCGACTACGTGATTTTCAGCGTGAACAGGTGAAAGAACGCATTCGGTTGATTCGCAGTCTCACTACCATGAAGCCTGCCTATGCCATTCAAGAAATGCGGCGCGTCTTTTATGACAAGTATTTGGAAAGCGGAGATACGGGCGCGTGGACACATTATAAGGAAACGATGCAAGAAAGTCTGGAGGAGCTTGAAACGGCAGCCAAGCGCTTTGACACAGTAGAGGCATTCGTCAACTTTGCGGACGAGCTTTCAGAGCGCCACCGCCAGATGGAATCTCTGCGCAGAGAGGAAGACAGCGATGCTGTTCGGCTCATGACGATCCACCGTGCCAAGGGACTGGAGTTCCCTTGCGTATATTGGATCGGAGCAAGTGAAGGCATCCTTCCGCATAGCTCGGCTCTACACAGCGAGCTGCCAGAGGATCGTCGGGCAGGCGCCGCCCCCGCAACGGCTGTGGATAACGATGCTGCGCTGGAGGAAGAGCGCCGCCTCGCTTACGTGGCCGTCACCCGGGCGAAGGAGCTGTTGTACATCACCTCCCCCGCCTCCAATCACGGCAAGCCTGCCGCCGTGTCTCGCTTCTTGCTGGAAGCCTATGGGGTCACTCCCCCTGAGGCTTCCAAGCCGGACACGCGTCGCAGCAGCTTTGGCCAACCAAAGGGTACTTCGGGTTATGGCAGCCGTGCCAGTGGTGGTTCGCCAGCGTCTGGCACGGCAACCCGCGTGAGCAGCAGACCGGGGTCAACCCCAGCCGCCACTACAGCACGGACGGCCTCGGCGGCGGCTAGGTCACAGACAGAGCCACGCGTCGATGTGCCTGTGTGGAAATGCACGGACGCCGCCTGCAAGGCGTGGATGCGGCGCGACACAGTAGGTGGACGCCGCACAACTACGGCTAGTGCAGGCACGCCACCGGTGTGTCCGCTTTGCTCCTCCCCGATGACGGAGGGAACGCGCAACATCCCGGCCAGATAAGTGCGAGGCGTGTATAGCCGGATGGAACTGTTCTTTGCGAAAATAAGTTTTGGACAGACTAAATAAAATAAATAACGGCAGACTAGGATGTGAGAATAAAATCCTAGTCTGCCGTTTTTTTATATATAATTTTATCTAAGTTAAAGTTACAGTTTAGGCACAGCGCATTCAGGAAACAAGAACGAAAACTAATGAAAGGGGAGAACATATAATGAAACTTTCAGGAAATACAATACTAATTACCGGTGGAAGTACTGGAATAGGCTTAGCCTTTGCAGAACGATTTTTAAAAGCTGGAAATAAAGTCATTGTTTCTGGACGGCGTGAACATGTACTTCAAAAAGCGAAAGAGAAATTGCCTAGCCTTATTACTCATGTAAGTGATTTGAATATGGAATCCGAGCGTATAGCTTTATCGGATTGGGTAACAGCCAACTATCCAGAAGTAAATGTGTTAGTTAACAACGCCGGTATCCAACAACGCTTTAACGTTCTAAAAACGGATGCAAAAAGCAATTGGGATTATTTCAGTAAAGAAATCACCACTAACATTGAAGCACCCTTCCATCTATCCATGTTGTTCGCTCCCTATTTTGCAACAAAAGAAGAGGCGACTATCATTAACGTCACTTCTGGGTTAGCTTTTACGCCGTTTGTGATTGCTCCGATTTATTCAGCAACGAAAGCGGCACTTCATTCCTTTACAATCAGCCTAAGACACCAGCTTTCTGATACGTCTGTAGAGGTAATTGAGGTTGTCCCGCCAGCAGTAAATACAGATTTAGGTGGAGCAGGGTTGCATACGCATGGAGAGCCGTTAGATGCCTTCGCAGATGGAATTTTCAAAGGATTAGAAGAGGGGAAAATAGAAATCGGATATGGTACTTCTGTGGCTCGCTTACGAATGTCACGAGATGAAGTCGACGAACACGTAGAAAATATGTATAAGGCAACGATAAATTCAATAAAATAGCTCGCTTATGGGGCTGTCCTTTTGCGGGATTGCCCTTTTTTCAATTCGCTTTTTATTGATTTACCTTGTAGATTGACTAGCACGTTATCATCGTCATTTCCAAATCTCATTTCTCACGATTCGCCCTTGTCAAAATAATCATCTGGCAAATGCAGTTCTTGCAAACAACCGATAAATTTTTCTTTGAAATTCGGATTCCTTTTATATTCAGGCCATACCGCCTTATAGTAAGGCAGCAACTTCTCATGTGGAATAACGCCCCAATATAAAATTGAGTTTTTCAGAACATGCGGGTCGTCGCCCACCAACATCTGTTCAATGATCTGCCAGCTTCCCAGCTTGTTTTCGCAACTGCGTGCGGCATAGATGGCAGTGGTTTGCATTTTCGGATCGGCGTCACACAAGAAAGGCGCAAAGTTCTGGAGCGTAATCGCACCGTAATCCTCCAGGATATATCCTGCATAACGCAACGTTTCCGGGTCGTGAATCCTATCAAGACTGTGCAAAATCACTGGAATAAATTCCTTTAAATTTACTGTTTTACTGGAAGCGTGCAGAATCATTAAAGCTTGCAGAAAATCCTCATGTTCATCTGATTGCAATAGCTCCAGAAGATATTTTCTTCCCGTGTCAAAAGAAGTTTTGCAGATTAGCCGAACAGCTGTGGCTCGATTTTTTGGGCTTTGCTCCGCAATTTTTTTCAAAAAAATAAGAGTTGGCTGAGAAACTGCTTTAAATTTGAATATTCCATCAAGCGCTTTTGCTTGGATTTCTTCGTTTGGAGCGCTCTGATAAATCTGGATCAGTGCATTCTCATCACCCGGCATTCGACTGCCGAACCACCCAATATCATAATCCAGAATAATTTCATCCAGCCAGCGTTCGTACCAGTCCAGAAAGCTGTCTTCATAGACAAAGAAAAAGGGATGATCGGGATGAAAATCGGAGGTGTACACAATTCTCCCCCTGTATTTCCCTTCAAGTACGATATACATGTCGTATTCGCAGCCTTGGGTGCCTATGCACAACATGCCGCCCAGCACCTTATTACGGGCGTCATCGTATTCCTCGTCGGGGATGTCCTCATCCTTGGTCAGGGGCTCAATCAGATGGTTCCATTCCTCTTTGGTCATCTCGGGGTGCAGAACGGATTTTGCAAGGAGTGCCTGGTGCTCGGTATAGGAAGTTGTCTTTTCAATCGGATAAATTCCATAATAGGGTCCGGCGCCTCCGTTGCCGACGTTCGTTAAAAACTGGGCGTAAGGCTCAGGAAGTGTGACCTGATTATGGGCTTGCCAGTCCGCCAGCGCTTTTGCTGTAAGCTTCTCATTAACCTTATATTGATGTGAGGATGCTCCAAACACCAAGAAATCCTTGTCCTTGCTCATAGCCTGATTCAGTTTGTTTTGTATTCGATCCAGTTGCGTTTCTTTCTTCCTAAACCACATATTTTGTACCCTCCTGTTGACTATATGATATGTACCTTTAAGTAAGTTTTATATAATCCAGTGGATACTGTTTAATTAAAGTATGAAAAGTGATCGCGCATAAAATGAGTTAACGCATCCTTCAAATTTTGACGCCGTTTCAGATATTGGAACAAGATGGCCGAGGTGAGTACGATTTCAGAATCCTCGATACTAATAATCCAAGATGGTAGTTCCTCAGGATTATAACTAAATTCGCTAACGATGCCGTATGCTATACCTAGTTTATCCATTCTCTTGTGTAAAATTTGACGGATCTCGCCAGCCAGTTGATGAACATTAATATCATTCTGTTCCAGGGCCTTCTCCCTCCTCGTTCGTCAATCAATAGATAGTTTAAAATCAACAATCGTTTGCTCAGCCGTAACCTCATATCCTAATCCTTTGTAAAGTTGTACAGCAGCCTGGTTCTCCTCCATTACTCCCAGATAGACATCTGATGATAGTGTTCTACCCAGTTTTGTAAGTTGGCTCGTCAAGTGCTTTGCTAGTCCTTTCCACCTGTGAGCAGGGCTTGTATATATGTTTCCGATCTCCACGAGCTTAGAATCATAAAAGTGGAAGCCGCCTGCGGCAATAAAATGGCCACATTCCTTGATCCCAAGGAAAGGATATTGTTCAAGTTCGCTGCTCGTAAAAAATTTCATGCCCCCATTTCGCAATAAATCCACTATATCTGAAATGTCATTTTCCTTAACTAGCTCAGCCACGTTTGAATCGAGCAGTTTCGATTGATCCCTATGCTTCATTGTTAAGAAACGTTGTGGGTTACCCGTTATGAGCCCATGAGACTGAAAAAGTTGTAGGTCACAATCACACAGGATTGTACCACAAACGGTATTTTTCTTAAGTTGAATGAGTTCCTCTGTAAAAGCAATAAGAGCTGAAAAGTTAAGTTTCTCTCGGTTTATGCAGTGGAAAGAAAACGCAGGGAAGGAGAGCCCACAAAAGTATGCTAAGACCCCTGTCAGCTTGTCATCTACATATTGACCAACAAATTTAGCCTGCTCCTTACGTTGAGTTAAATAGCTATAGAATAACAAGTGTTGATCCCTATGAATCTGGTCCGTTAATTGATAAATAGTTTCGTAGGTAAGCAGTCGATGAGAAATCATGTATTAGTCCCTTTCATTTCCATGTGGGTAATCTTCTTATTGGCATGATACCACAAATTGAAACTATCCTTCCCGCTTACCCCATATAGCCTTAATAATCTTGTGTTATACATCTCAAAGAATATATGAAGATTGCTTGTCACCGGAGTATAAAAATCCATAATTTAAGGATGATTTTCTCCGAAATTCATTGTATGGTTCCTGCCTCGCCTCTAATTTATGATGAAATTAAAGAGAGGTGAGGTGCCAAAAAATGAATACCAAATATTGAAAACGTATACAAATGAAGAAAAAATGCTTACAAGTGCAAGCTGGTCCTTAATCACCTGTCATCGATTACTTCAAAGCGTACTTCATATGTACACAATAATGAAAGCGTTTTCTGTAATGCATGTTGCAGGTCAATTGAGGCGGTATCATCTACTAATTCAAGGAGTGAGTCATATGCCAGATCATTGGAAACAAAGGTTTTTCGGTATTCTCAGTTTTGTTCTCTTATCCTTTTTGTTGGTATCTCTTGATTTAATTCCAAGCTTAGCTAAAGCAGAATCAGCTCACTTGGTCACCGATGTTGAAGGGCGAACGTTGATGAATGCAAGTCAAGATTCATCCACTAATGACAATTCCTCTTCTATCGTCGTCAGCTCCAAAGATGCAATTCTTCAAGGTTACGGTGTAGAAAAACGGGATACACCTTATACCGGCGATACGCTTTATAAAGGCGATGGCTATGTATCCTTCTTTTATGACTACGACCCGAATTCCGGCAAGTCCGACGGGACGGCCACGTTTAAAGTGAACGTGCCTACAGCAGGTCTTTATAGACTGAGCCTCGGCTACTACATTCCGGCGGGCACTGGCTCCAAGGATACCAGCATCGAGGTCAATGGCACAATGTCTGAGAACATAACGCTGGCTGCTCCTCCGAAAGGTGCGGCAGTGAACGAGAAAATATTAACCAAGATCATGCTGAATGCCGGCACAAACGAGCTTACTTTTGAAAGAGGCTGGGGATATTATGGGATCGAATACGTGAAGGTGGAATTCGCCAATCTGCCTGCCCCAATTAGCAAAATTGAAGCCGAAGACGGAGTCATTACTGGCGAGGTCAGCATAGAAGCTGCTGATACAGGCTATTCTGGTAGCGGTTATGCGGCCTTTAAAAGCACAGGGTCACTAAGCCTTGCCTATAACGCAACTTCAAGCGGGCTTTACAATCTTGCAATCGGTTACAGTAACCCCAATGGAGACAAAAAGACCCAATTGGTGGTCAATGGCCAGACAAGCGAAATATCACTGCCGACAACAGCAAGCTACACAGAGGTATCCGGCGGTAAACTGATGCTGAATTCGGGAAACAATATCTTACAGTTCAATGTCGACTCGGACCAATATCATATCGACTACGTCAAGCTATCAGCAGTGTCCCCCCCGAAACTGCATCAAATTGAGAAAAAGCCAGTAAACCCGAATGCGACTGCGGAAACCAAGGCACTCATGGGTTATCTCGTGGATAGTTACGGCAGCCACATTCTTTCCGGTCAGCACACTTTGGAGGATGCACAGTGGATTAAAGACCAAACTGGTAAGTATCCTGCCATGTTATCAATGGACATGATGGATTATTCCCCCTCTCGCATCGAGCATGGCGCCACCTCAACTGAGGTGGAAAAGGCAATTCAATGGGCCCAAGAAGGTGGACTTGTCACATTCGCATGGCACTGGAATGCTCCTAAGGGACTGTATGATATTCCCGGTAAAGAATGGTGGCGCGGGTTTTACACGGACGCTACTACATTCGACGTTCAATATGCACTTAGTCATCCCGAGTCGGAAGAGTATCAGCTTGTCCTAAGAGATATCGATGCCATTGCTGCTCAGTTGAAACGCCTCCAAGACGCTCACGTTCCGGTGCTGTGGAGACCGCTGCACGAGGCGGAGGGCAAATGGTTCTGGTGGGGCGCCCAAGGTCCAGACTCCGCCAAGCAGCTGTACCGTATCATGTACGACCGCCTAACACACTACCATCACCTGAACAACCTGATCTGGGTATGGAACTCCGAGAGTCCCGACTGGTATCCAGGGGACGATGTCGTCGATATTGTAAGTGTGGATATCTACAACCAGGCGGCTAATTATAGCCCAAGTATTGGCAAGTACGACAGTTTGGTAAATCTCGTGCAGGGTAAGAAGCTGGTTGGTCTGTCTGAAAACGGCCCGATTAGCGATCCCGAATTGCTTCAAACATATTCAGCGCATTGGCTCTTTTTCACTACGTGGACGGGCGACTTCATCCGCAATGGACAATATAACTCCCTGGATCATCTCATAAAAGTGTTCAACAGCGATTACGTGATCACGAGGGATGAGCTTCCTCAAGACCTGCTTACTTTATCCAAAAATAAAGCGGAGTAAGGCGCTTTTATGAGAATTACCGTATCCGTAACTATACCGTCCCGTCAGCGTCATGAAGTAACGAAGTAGTCTACTTTAAACAAACAGCGGCCACCTCTAAAAATAACCGGGGTAGCCGCTGTTTGTTTGTGCCTTGAGCAAAAGTCGTCTATGGCAAACCATTATGAAAAAAGGACCGTCTCCTTTCCGGCAGGAAAGTGGAAACGGTCCCGTTCTTTTATGTGAATCAAGTTAGTTAGTGGACCACAGCTTAATTCGGTCTTGGATATGCTTGGTAAAAGATTCTTCCATTTCTTGTACTCCGGCTTTCTCCAGTTCTGCCATATAGGCATCCCAAACCTTGTCGAAGTTTTCCGGCTTGGTCATGACAGCTTCGGGAATTCGTTTCCATGTAATATCCTTCATCTTGGCTCCGAGAATAACAGCCGGATCGTCATTGGGAAGAGGCATCGTGTAAGCTGCTCCGTATGCTCTCGGTTGGAATTCATCTTCCTTCGGGAATAGATCCTTCCAGTGCTCAATCTTATAGCCCTTCAGAACTTCCTTCTCCGACTTGTTATAAGTCGCCGTCAGCAGTTCCGGATAACTACGAGTAAAATAGTTGCCAGTTGAGTCCTTGATGCCATCACCATAATGGACCATCAAGTTCCAATATAGACCGATTCCGGACTCTTTTTGGAAAGCCGCATTGTCATTGTTCATCCGTTCAAGTACAGCCGGAATAATCGTCCGTTTGCCGTCTTTAACCGTGTAATGCTTGCCTTCAATTCCCCAGTTATTCAGGACTTGACCCTCTTCCGATGCCAGAAAATCGAGGAACTTAATAGCGCGTACCGGGTCCTTGCACTTGCTTGAGATCGAAATTCCGTATCCCCCATCAAAACCAGGCAGCCAGAAGTTGGTATCCTTGTACTCCTTGCTCATGGTGACTGGGTAATGACCGTAAGTCTGGTCGAATTTGCCTTCCGCCTTCAGTGCATTTTGTCCATCGCCATAGTCCCATTCTGGATCGGCTAGACCCAGTACGCGGCCAGAAGCCACTTTTGCCTTAAACTGATCGGTCTTCTGCACGAAGCTTTCCGAATCAAGCAATCCAATGGCATTCATGTGATTTAACCAACGGAAATATTCCTTTTCTTCCGGTCGGCGGAAATGATAAGTCGCTTGGTGAGTTTTTTGATCAATGTAGTATTCGCCGTCGTCTGGTCCCCCGGTCGTTTGGAAGCCTGAGTTGGTTACCTGGTACATATGCCAATCGTCGGCATTTAGGGACAGTCCGATATTTTTGTTGCCATTTTCGTCCGTCGGATGCTTGGTTATATAGTCCTTAATGACTTTTTCGAAATCCTGTACTGTACGAATGTCCGGGAATCCCGCTTCCTTGACGACACGGTGCTGGAGTTTAAATCCTACGTCGGGTTTGATTTTTTCTTCTTCGACAGCGGACCAGGTCGGAATAACATAGATGGATTGGTCATCTAAACTGTACTTCGCCCGAACAAGCTTGTCTCCTAGCATTTTTTTGATGTTTGGTGCATGCTTATCGATCAAATCCGTCAAATCAATGATTGCGCCAGCATCGACAAGTTTGCCGACATCCGCCTTAGCAGCGATTAAATCAGGATAGTTTCCTGTGGCTGCAATCAAGGAAATCTTTTGGACCGGGTCACCGACAGCGAATTCAGCATCTAGAGTTACTCCGGTTTTTTCCGCGATGACCTTGCCGACTTCATCCTTCATATTATTCCAATTCGTGCTGGAGTCTTCCGAAAAATAAGTAAGCGTGATGTCCCCTGTAGTTACGGCCTTGGTAGCCTCAGACGGATTATTACCGCTGCACCCTGCTAGGGTAGCCACTAAAGTCAGTGACATTACGAAAGATACGATCATTCTGTTTTTTCTTGACTTCATGGAGCGAACCCTCCCTGTATAATGAATGTTTGCTGCTTCGTTTTAGCTTTTTACCGCTCCAAGCGTCATACCTTTAACAAAATATTTTTGTAAAAAAGGATAGACGATAAGAATCGGCACGGTAACAATGATGGTAATTGCCATTTTAACCGATTCCGGGGATACCTGTGCCATACGCTCCGCCATATTAGCAGCGTCCTGGGAATTGGTTGCGCTTGTTGTCGTACTTTGCAAAATTTTCATCAATTCATATTGCAGGGTCGTCAACGATTCATTGGACCCATTAAACAGATAAGTATCGAACCAAGAGTTCCATTGCCCAACCGCCAAGAAGAGCGCTACGGTCGCTAATGCTGGTTTGCAAAGAGGAAGTATAACGCGCCAGTAGATTGTGAAATCGTTGGCACCATCCAGCTTGGCTGATTCCTGTAACGCATAAGGCAGGCCGTCAATGAAGGAACGAATAATGAAGACGTTAAACGCACTTACAAGACCTGGTAAAATATAGACGGCAAATGTATCAATTAAATGCAGTTCCTTCATCAGGATAAAACCTGGAATTAACCCCCCGGAAACATACATAGTGACAGCAAGAAAGATGGAGATGAACCTTCTAGCTTGAAAATCACTTCGGGCAAGTGTATAGGCAAGCATCGAGCCGCTGACCAAACCCGCTACGGTGCCAATGATGGTCCGCAGAAAGGAGATCTTGAATCCAGTGATTAACCCCTCATAGGTGAAAATCAAATCGTAATTCTTCAACGTAAATTGCCTTGGCCAGATGGTGATTCCCCCTCTAATGGTGTCTACCGAATCGTTAAAAGAGATAGCCAGCACATTTAAGAACGGGTAGATCGTCAGAACGGTGACCACAATCATGAAAAGATAAACAACTACCCCCAGGATTCGGTCTTGTGGTGATTTCGCCTGAAGCTTGTTGTTTAATCCGCCGACCGGCGTAGTGCTTTTGACAGCCTCCATGTCCATTCTCCTCCTTACATAATGCTCTCGTTGGTATAGCGCTTAAAGATTCCGTTAGCCGCAAACAATAGGACTAGGCTGATCACCGAATTGAAAATATTAATGGCCGTTCCGAAAGAGTAACGTCCCATCGCCAGACCATAATTAAGCGCATACAAATCAAGTACTTCAGAGTAATCGATGACCAGGTGATTGCCCAGCAGAAATTGTTTCTCGAATCCCGTACCGAGCAGATGGCCAATAGACATAATCAGGAGAATGATAATGGTCGGCCGGATTCCCGGCAGCGTAATGTGCCACATTTGCTGGAATCGGCTAGCGCCGTCCACCCGCGCAGCCTCGTATAATTCAGGACCAATACCGGCGATGGCAGCCAGATAAATAATGGCGTTCCAACCCGTTTCCTTCCAGATGTCTCCGAAAGTTACAACCCACCAAAATAATTTACCTTGGGCCATAAACTGGACTGGCTGATCGATGATGCCTAGACCCATGAGCATATCGTTTACGACACCGCCATCCGCTGAAAGCATTTTGGTGACGATGCCTGCAGCAACCACCCATGAAACAAAGTGTGGCAGATAAGATACGGTCTGAACAAATCGTTTTATCACTTGTATGCGGACCTCGTTGAGCAATAGAGCAAAGACAACCGGTACAATAAAACCAGCGACCAGTCCCATAAGACTCATAGCCAACGTGTTCCGCAGTACTTGGTAGAAATGATCATCTTGGAACAAAGTACGAAAATGCTCCAAGCCCACCCACTTCTGTTCAAAAAAACTCAAACCGGGTCTGTATTTCTGAAATGCCATTGTCCAGCCCCATAGCGGCAAATACTGAAAGACGAAGACCCAAATAACAAACGGAATAGACATGTAGTAAAGATACCTTTGGCTTTTAAATACCTTCCAAGCATTCCTCTTCGGTTTTTTGTATACGTTTTCCGAATTTGCTGTTACCGCTTTCATTTTCTCATCCCCTCTCTTAAAATCCATCATAAAACAGAGGAGAGTCAGAGCCCAGATAACGGATTTCGGGAAAAATCATCCACAAATTATGGATTTCTATATTCCGACGGTGAACAGCCTTCGTACCTTTTGAATTTGCTATAAAAGTAGTTGACGCTTGTGTAGCCGACGCTTTCAGCGACTTCGTAAACTTTCATTCCCTGGTCCAGCAACTCCTTTGCCTTGTGGATACGGACTCTGTCCAGATAGGTGTTAAAGTACTCCCCTGTCTTGTTCTTAAAGAGCTGGCCCAAATAGGCGGTACTGTAGTTTAGTAGTCCGGCTAACGCTTCCAGCCTCAGGTTGTCTGCATAATGCTTGTGAATAAAGTCGATCATTTTTTTGAACTCCTGCTCCTTTCCACGAGGTTCGGAGTCTTTCGCCAAAGCTAGCAGGAAACGGTAGGTCTCTTCCAAAAGGTCATCTAGGTGTTCATGCTGGTATATCCCATTCAAAAAACGGGAAACTTCCTCCGTCTCTTTCAACTCGATACAGAACCCCGCGGTCAGCTTGTGAATGATCGCATTGGATAGAAAGAAGAATGACTCTTTGATCGACTTTTCATCTTGCCCCTGTTGGAGAAAAAATGCTGCCACCTCGTTCAACAATGGTAGTATGACATTCTGGTTTCCTACTTCCAGACTGTAATACAGGCGGAAGATGAATTCCTCCATCGTTTCTTCAGCTTTATCGACAGACAATCCGGGGGAAGCCAGCGAAGGAGAAAAGAAAGGATACGGATCTAGCAGTCGGTTCTTCTCGCTGAAAAAGGATCGTTTTACCGCTTCCTGGGCCTTTAAAAAAGATTTGCAAATATCTTCGGGAGCAGTTACTCCCCCTCCGGTTGCAGCGGCGAACCGGACCTTATCCGCAGCGTTACGAATCTCGTTGTACAGAGTTTCGCGTCGTTGTCTTCCACGCAGCGGCTCGTTGAGCAAAAGGACCGTATACGGCGGGATTACTGTGACAAGCCCCATCATCTGCCCCTCGATCGTTGCCTTCAATCCATTCGAAAGCTGGTATGCGACATCGGAACGGTCCACTTCGGAAACGCGCGGATACACGACCACAACTTCGTAGTGGGTCCACAACAAGTCTGCTTCTACTGCCTTACTTCTCAACTTGGTGGGATCTTCCGTCTTCTCTTGAGAGACGAGCAGGCTGTGCAGGTATAAATCCCGATTTATAACCTCCTTCTTACGCCACTCCCGTTGAAGGCGCTCCTCTTCGATCCGCTCGCGTACCTGCTTTAAACTGGCCGACATTTCAACAATGTCCACCGGTTTAAGGAGATAGCCGCACACCCCGTATTTGATCGCTTGTTTGGCATACTCGAAGTCGGCATATCCACTGAGGATCATAAAATGTAAATGATGACCGTCAGATCTCAAGTGCTCAATCAACTGTAAGCCATCCATAACCGGCATGCGGATATCGACGATTACGACATCGGGGGACTTTTCCTGGATGACTTCCAATGCTTCTTTTCCATTGGCTGCCGTAGCTGTAACGGTAAACCCAAGACTCTCCCATGGAATCAGAGTTTGAAGGCCTTGACGAAGCTTCGGCTCATCGTCAACGATAACTACCTTAATCATTTGGATTCACCCCCAGGTATGAAAAACTGAATACAAGTGCCTTTCCCCGGCTGGCTCTCAATGCTTAAGGCACTAGAGGTCCCATACAATAAGACAAGACGATCGTTTACATTTCGCAATCCAATTCGCTGGACCTCCTGCTCATGTACGGATGCAGCAAGCTCTTCTCGTACAAGGGCGAGACGATCACCTGTGAAACCGGCGCCGTTGTCACATACCATAACTCGGACCCCTTCTGGGATTTCCTTTACTTTCACTTCAATGACAGCTCCTTCTGCTTGATTATCCAGACCATGTACAATAGAATTTTCCACCAATGGTTGGATAATCAGAGGTGGAACCAACATTTCCTCCAAATCCGGATCAACCGTTAAGCGATACTCCAAACGCTCTTCATACCGGAACTTTTGAAGATCAAGATAACAGCACACCCGCTCAAGCTCTTTACGCAGCGGAATCTTGTCGTTACCGGCCTCCAGACTGCTGCGTAACAACGCGCTCAACTGCCATACTGCTTTGGCGATATCGTCCTGTTTGCGAATGTGGGCTTCCATTCTGATGGACTCCAAAGAATTGAAGAGAAAATGCGGATTAATCTGGCTTGCCAGCATTTTGAACTTGATCTCGTTTTGTCTTTGCTCCACCAGACTTTTCTGACGATTCGTTTCTTGAACCTCCTGGACCAAATGGTTTACGTTATTGACGAGCGCGTTAAATTCTCTCGATAGTAGACCAACTTCATCTTTTCCGTCGATATGGAGATAGGTTTGCCATGAGCCCGCCCCTACTTGGGTCATATGCTTGCTCAAGCGGAGAATCCTTCTGGATAATAGCGAAGCAGAAGCATAGATAAGTAAGGCTGCAAATATCAGGCTGGCCGTGATCACGACTCCACCGAGCCATATCACTTGATTAGCATCTCGGGTAATCTCGGAAACGGAAAAAACGGAAATAATGCGAAGTCCATTCCAGCTGTTCTGTGGCGTTAGATTTGCGATCACCACTTTTGACGCTTTTCCATTAATGAGTGTGTTGTAACTTCCTTCCTGTTGGTAAAGTATATTCTCGTCGACATGAATTTCAGATAGATTCTTCCCGAACAACTCTGCTTCATTGGACGCGACGATCTGATTCCGGTTATCCACGATCAAGGTAGGGAACGACTCCTGATCCAGGATTGAATTTAATTGGCGCTTACTAACATTGATGACCAAAACCCCTTTTTGCCCTAGTGAATTCACTGCGAATGAACGAATCAGGCTGAGATAATCGGCATCGTCCCTCTCATCCTTGATTAAGTTCCAGCCAGCCAATCCTTTCTGCTCTATAGCCTCCTTGTACCAATCTGCGGTTGTGATTCTTTCGTCCGGCTGAATAAATTCCCAGTTGTTCAATGCTCCAGGATTAGAGACATAGACTCGGATGCCGGATATCTCTTTGTACAATTGGAGGTAGTCACGAATACCTGTATACTCCCGGTAAGCCTGAATGACTTCAATGTAGCTGTCATACTTCTGGCTAGCCACCATTTTCATCCGGTTATCATTGGTTAGCCGATACGAGATGTCCAGTGGTACTTTAATCAATTCTTCTGTACGATTTCGGACCCGCTCGACATTGTTGGATACTTGCATAAAAGCGTCCCTAATGACGGCCTCTCGGAGCTTTCCCGTCAGAAACAAGCCACATAACAGCAAGGGAAGAACAGCTACCGAAATGAATGTAAGTGTCATCTTCTTCCTTAGTTTCATATCATTCATCATTCGTATAAAAAACATGGCTTGCCCTCCCCGATCAGTACGGCTGCTGCGCGCAAAATGCCCCTTTTCATATAAAAAGGGGCATGCATAACTCAATCAATTGTTTTCTATCTTTCGCCATTTGTACTGTTGTACTGATCCTTTAAGCCCTAAGCCTTGCTGGACCTTATGGCCCGAAGCCTGAACCATCCACTTTCATAGTCTTTCTGTCTGTAGACAAGAGGGAGGCCCAACTTCATAAGCCTATCCCCCCATGGATAGACTTTTCCCCGCTATTTCCAGACTGAACTTCATATTCGAGTTCTGGATTCAGTCCGTCAAGGCGCAGGGCTCGCCAAGGTGCATTCGGAACAGCCATCACTTGGAAATAGTAGACGATGGCATCCTCTTGGTCTTCGGAAACAAACATCCAAGCCGACTCGTTATTTTCAAACGGACTCTTTAGGCGATACAAGTCACCCTTCTGTACTAAGCCACGAATCTGCTTGTATGCTGTGACTTGACGTTTAACCGTCTCTTTTTCCTCATCGGTGAATTTCGTGAGATCAAGCTCATATCCAAAATTTCCAGACATGGCAACATCACCTCGAAAATCAAGGGGCGTTATGCGTCCAACTTGATGGTTCGGAACGGCCGACACATGGGCTCCGATGGCGCTTACAGGATAGACAAGGCTAGTTCCATATTGAATCTTCAGGCGTTCCACCGCATCGGTATTATCACTAGTCCAGACTTGAGGCATGTAGTAAAGCATGCCTGGATCAAAACGTCCTCCACCACTTGAGCAACTCTCAAAAAGAATATGCGGAAATTCGGTGGTGACGCGCTCTAACAGCTCATACAATCCAAGAACATAGCGATGGGCAGTCTCGGATTGGCGTTCCGGCGGCAGATCAGCGGAACCAATTTCCGTCAGGCACCGATTCATATCCCACTTCACGTAAGAGACTGGAGCACTGGAGAAAATGGCAGCCAGCGAATCGTAGATGTAATCGCGCACTTCCTTGCGAGTATAGTCCAGTACCAACTGCCATCTGGCTTCGCTACGTCGCCGTCCTGGAACGTGAAGACACCAGTCTGGATGCTTGCGGTACAATTCGCTGTCTGGAGAGATCATTTCCGGCTCGAACCAGAGTCCGAATTTAAGCCCCAGCTGATTGATACGTTTGGCAACATCGGCCAGTCCGTCTGGCAGCTTCCGGCGATCTTCGTACCAATCACCGAGAGACGAATTGTCAGAATCCCGTTTTCCGAACCAACCGTCATCCAGGACAAAGAGTTCGATGCCTAGCTCAGCCCCCTCTTTCGCTATCGATACCAACTTATCCGCATCGAAGTCAAAATAGGTAGCTTCCCAGTTATTGACCAGAATAGGGCGTTCTTCATCCCTATATGTCCCTCGGCAAAGCCGAGTCCGATACAAGCGATGATATGTACGCGACATTTCTCCCAGTCCTTGACCGGAATAAACCATAACGGCTTCTGGCGTTTGGAAGCTCTCCCCTGGATTCAGTAACCATGAAAAGTCAAACGAGTTTACGCCAATGCTAAACCGTGTAGAGCCAAATGAATCTAATTCTGCTCCCGCCTCAAAGCCTCCGCTGTACACAAGGCTAAAGCCGAATGCCTCACCCTGGCTTTCCGTGGTCTCCTGCGTGACTAATGCAGTAAAAGGATTAAGCTGATGGCTGCTCATGCCTCTTTTACTATCAATTCGGGTTTCGCCTTGAAGAATCGGTTTGCGGGTAATATTCCCTTCCCGAGCCCATGCTCCCGAAAGATACATGAACTCTAAATCGCTTTTCCCCGCGAAATCGACACTGGCGCTTAGTGCACGGAGGAGCCGAAGATTTTGTCCCCCCGCATTACTCAAACGAGCCGAACGAGCGATTACATTTCGATCCGCGAAGACGGTGTAAAGAAGAACCACTTTAAGACCTGAAAAGGCATCCTTTAATTCCAGTTCCAACGTATCCGCTTCGGCTTCATTCTCGGTATAAACGGCCGGAAGCCCGGGTAAAGATGGCTTTCCCTTAATGATCCGGTAACCATCGTACTTTAACTCCGTGATGCGTGTTCCATCCTCAAGCTCTACTTGATACGCCGGTGTACGGAAGTCTCCACTCCCATACTGCGGGTATTCTTGCGGCAGCCGATCTAATCCAGCCGTCGCGGGAGTGTGAAGCAATAGATCAGCCATGGGTTCGCGGTGCTTCAACCTGTCTCCCCAGTATACATGCACAGGAAATCCATCGACAATCTGAATAATATAACTCATGCCCGACGACTGCAAATGAAACAGCCCCGGTTGCTCTTGAACAATGATACCCATTGGGAAAATAACCCCTCTCTTAGATAATAATCATCGGAGATCCACACCTAAAATGGCACTTAGAACAACCCTTTTGTAACAGCCATCAACTAAGTCCATATGGTGTAAAGCTTGATAAGATTCAATGATATAGCAATAGGTTCTATAGAAATCATATATTAATTTTAGATATGAAGTACATGGCATGGTACTCACTATTTATGTTATAATGCTTGATAATTTACATAAGGAGATATACCGTGATTGAGTATTTGCCACGTAGTAAACAGCACTCTGAATTGTATCTAACTCAGTTTGGCATAGAGGAATGCATACCCGGTCACTTTTTTGGACCTGCTATAAGAGATCACTATCTGCTCCATTATATTTTGGACGGGGAGGGTACCTTCGAGGTCGGTGGGTTCAGTTATCGCTTACGGAAAGGACAATGGTTCCTAATCTGCCCGCAAGTCATCACTTATTATCAAGCCGATGTAGTGAATCCTTGGTCTTATTGCTGGTTTGGTTTTAACGGGTCACTGGCAGAAACACTCCTCAAGCAGGCAGGCCTGACGATGATGTCCCCAATCCTCTACTTTGAAGGAGAGCATTTGATTTATCAGTATTTGCAACAAATGAACGAATCAAGTGGGTATCATAAAGCTCGGGAAACCAGATTGGCCGGGCTGCTTTACTCAATGTTATCGGAGCTAATTGAGTTCAGTCCGGCAACGTTCTCTGGACAAAAGGAAGGTCGGGCGGAAATTTACGTTGAAAAAGTGAAGGATTTTATCGAAATGAATTATGCTCAGAAAATTACCATTGAGCATATTGCAAATTTTATCGGACTCAATCGGAGTTATTTATGTTCGTTATTTAAACAACGAGTAAGCACAAGCATTCAGGACTATCTGATTCGCTACAGGATCAACAAAGCTTGTGAAATGATGGGTAACGCTGAACTTTCGATAGGCGATATTTCCCGTTCAGTCGGCTATAATGACCCTTTACTCTTCTCAAAAATTTTTAAAAAGGTAAAGGGATTCTCTCCCAAACATTATCGAGCCGAAACCCATGCTCAAATGCAAAACGACTACTGAAATTACCAGTAGAAGCCTCTAACGAATAAAAGAGGTCAACCAGAAAACTGGCTGACCTCTTTTATGTTTATTTTGCAGTTTGTCCTTCCAAATAAGAAACAGGTTCTTTAACCTCTACTTTGGTACCGCCAAATTCATCCTTAATGTACTTTTGAGTATCCTCGTTATGATAGAGATCCGCTAATTTTTGTAGTCCCTTATCGTTTGCCTTATCCGCTGAAGTTACCAGAACGTTAATATTGTTCTTTGTCGCCTGACTGATCTCTTCGTGGAACAAGGAATCCTTCAGTACGTTCAGACCGCCTTCTAAAGCAATCGTGTTCCCGATCAACACCAAGCCTACATCTTGAATCACGCGCGGACCTGTTTTGTCGTCGATGAGTTCAAATTTCAAGTTTTTTGGGTTACTCGTAATATCATTGACTGTACCTAAAGCATCATTAAAGTCAGCTTTAAGTTTAATCAAACCGGATGCTTCCAACAGCTTCAAACCTCTTGCTGTATTCGCCGGATTGTCCGCCAAAGCCACCAACGCTCCGTCGGTCACTTCATCAATACTTTTGAACTTTTGCGAATAAATCCCCATCGGCTCCAGATAGGTGGTGGCTATCGCCTTCAAATCGGCTTTGCTCTCTTTGTTATAGCTCACCAGATACGCCCACGATTGGAATGCATTCACGTCCACATCGCCTTGTCTAGTCGCATTGTTCGTTTCGATTCCACCGTTAATTTCCTTTACTTCAATATCCAGCTTGGCATCCTTGGCGGCCTGGGATTGAGCAATATGCTTCCAAATCTGCGCGTCAGACCCCATGGAGCCAATGACTACCTTTTGCGTTTCCGCACCGGAAGCGGAGCTGGAGCCATTACTGTCTGTACTTTTATTGCCGCATCCTGCAGCTACGAGTAATAAACTAATCCCTAATAGTAAAACGAACGATTTCTTCATGTTGTTTTCCCCCAGATCATGCTAGTATGCTAGTGCATCGTCATTCCACCTGTAACATTAATCGCTTGTCCTGTCATATATGCGGAGAGCGGACTTGCCAAAAACAGCACCACATTGGCGACATCCTCTACCTCGGCGGTTCTCCCCAATGGTACCTGCGAACAATCTTCTTCATATATCTCCTGGGCGGACATTCCGCGAATGACGCCCCCTTCAATCCGCTCACGATGCTTCATCGGCGTTTCTACGATACCTGGACAAACCGCATTCACCAAAATTTGATGCGGAGCAAGCTCAATGGCCATCACCTTGGTCAAGCCGAGAACCGCATGTTTGGATGCACAATATCCGCCCATAGCCCGATATCCATTTTTTCCAGCCTGTGAAGCAATTTGGATAATTCGCCCCGGTTTACGCGCGTCCACCATTTCCTTGGCAAACCGTTTGGACGCTACATATAGCCCGGTTGAATTGATTGAAAATACTTTCTCCCAATCAGCCAACTCACTATCAATGACATAATCCATCGTAGAAGTACCTGCGCAGTTCACCAATATGTCAGGAACTCCCGTTTCGCTGATTAGCAGATTGCACCATCTTTCGATATCATCCGGCTTGGATATGTCCAATTGAGTTTCAACCAACTGTGAATTGACCACTCTATACGGTTCTTCATATGAAATATCAGCAGAAATCACCTTAGCTCCACTTTGAATGAAAAGCTCTACAATCCCCTTGCCTATACCCGACTTACCGCCTGTCACTACTGCTGTCTGATGAGATAGGTCTATTGAAATCATAGATTTTAAAATACTCTTTTGAAAGGATCGCGGCTAATGCCAGCCTCCAACACAATCTTCACATATTCCTGCGCAGAGAAAAGAGAATGGTCCTTATAGTTCCCGCATTCCAAAGCAGTAACAGCCGGGACTTCTGTCGTTTCCAGAATTCTTTTCAACGTTTTTTCCAAAGCAAGTGCAATTTCCTCAGGCTCGTGTTCATTCCATAAAATCAAGTAGAATCCCGTTCTGCAGCCCATAGGAGAAATATCAATAATTCCCTTGATTTCGTCTCTCAGATACGTCGCCAATAAATGCTCCAGCGTATGTACAGCAGCTGTTGGCAATGCGTCTTCATTCGGTTGTAGAAATCTCAAGTCATACTTTTGTACCGTGCTTCCTTTTTCATCATGCTCTACTCCCGCTGCTCTTACATAAGGAGCCTTTACAATCGTGTGGTCTAATTGAAAGCTTTCTACTTTTGCCATTTTGCTCATCCTCATTTTCTGTAATTTATATTTTTGATCTAATAACGACTACTCAACATTTGTGCTATTTTCGAAAAAATTTAATGCTTTAAATCAGCATTTTTGCAATTATACATCGGATTACTCGGTTTTACCACTATAATTATTATTTTATTTCTTATTTCTTTGTCCGTCTCTCCTTTGCCTGTACGTTTTGACATAGTGTACAATATATACGGTAATCCATTTTTACGAAATAGATCGAGGACATCGTAAGCCTCATTTAGGAGAATGCTCTGTGAATGAACCGGATTGGAAGCACTTGAATGCTGTCCCTTTGCCCTTGCAGGAATTTCAGCTACAGCTGGACCAGAACAGTGTTGACGCCAAGCAACTAGAGGAATGGAGAAAGATTCCCGTCCTTTATCAACTCGCTCTGGAGGAGTTAAAGAATAAAATTAAGCTGATCCAGACGGAATGGAAACTGATAGATGGTTTTAGCCCGATTGAGCACATTAAAACCCGGATCAAAGAACCCCACAGCATTGTGGAAAAGGTTCGGCGCAAAGGGCATGAGGTCACCCTGGACAATATATTGCGTGAAATTCATGATATCGCAGGCATGCGCGTGGTATGTGCTTTTGTCAAAGATATCTATCGTCTGATGGATCACCTCCGCACACGGGAAGACATTCGGATTCTAGAGGTCAAGGACTATATTGCCCATCCTAAGCCCAACGGCTATCAGAGCCTACATGTCATTGTGGAGATTCCATTGATTCTGTTTGAGGGCACACGCTGGATTAAGGTCGAAATTCAATTGCGCACATTGGCTATGGATTTCTGGGCCAGTATGGAGCATATTTTGTACTATAAGTTTGATAAGAAAGTGCCCGAACACGTGGTTAACGGGTTGACCGAAGCTGCACGTGCAACCTACGAACTGGATCAGAAAATGCTCAAATTGCGTGGCGAAATTTTATCGCTTAGCGAGGAACAGGATGTGGAAGAGGCCTCGGTCAAACGAGCCGAGGAGTCAGCTTTGAAGGCACTTTCCCTCCCCGCAGATCACGCCACTTCTCGGTCGCAGACGTGCTAGGCATACAGGCACAGGATAACTAAAGCATTCAATCGAGGCTGTTCCCTCTCTCGTGCTGGAGCTTAGGAACTTATGTATGATGTATAAATAAAGAGCCGTCAAAACCACTATGATCATGGTTTTGACGGCTCTTTTGCACATTTTTCTAATCAAATATTACTGCTTCTCGTGAATCTCTGTGCTGATTTTCTCTACGATGTCCGCAATACTGAATGATCCCAGATCGCCTTCGCCGCGTTTGCGCACGGCTACAGTACCGGTTGTTTTTTCATTTTCTCCGATAACGAACATGTATGGAACCTTCTCCAATTGCGCTTCACGGATTTTATAACCAAGCTTCTCATTCCGAGTATCCACTTCGACGCGCAGACCCGCTTTCAGCAACGCTTCCTGCACCTCATTGGCAGTCTCGATATAGTTCTCGGATACAGGCAACAGCTTCGCATGAACAGGAGCCAACCACAATGGGAATGCACCTGTAAAATGCTCAGTCAGAATGCCCATGAAGCGGTCAATCGAACCGTAGATGGCACGGTGAATAACGACTGGACGGTGCTTCTGGTTATCCTCGCCCACATAAGTGAGGTCGAACTTCTCAGGCATTTGGAAGTCCAATTGGATTGTTCCGCACTGCCAGCTGCGTTTGAGCGCATCGAGAATGTGGAAGTCAATTTTTGGACCATAAAATGCTCCATCTCCCGCATTAATACGGTAGTTCATGCCCAGATGTTCCAGTACGTTTTGCAAAGCTTGTTCCGCTTGATCCCACAGCGCTGGTTCGCCCATAAAGTCGTCCGGACGTGTGGACAATTCCACTGTGAATTCAAAGCCAAACACACTGTACATTTCGTTAATCAGCTTGATTACGTCTGTAATCTCTTTTTCAATCTGTTCTGGTGTCACGAAAATATGCGCATCATCCTGACAGAATGTACGAACACGCATCATACCGTTCAACGCACCGGACAGCTCATGACGATGCACTTGTCCAAATTCGGATATACGAATCGGCAGATCGCGGTAAGAATGAAGTTCATTTTTAAACACAAGCATATGCCCCGGGCAGTTCATCGGTTTCAGAGCAAATGTAGTTTCATCTACTTCGGAGAAGTACATGTTTTCTTTGTAATGGTCATAGTGTCCTGATTGTTCCCACAGACGGTTGTTCATCATCAGCGGTGTACGTACTTCCTCATAGCCATGCAAACGTTGAATGTCACGGGAGTAATCTTCCAGCGCAGTACGGACAACCATACCTTTAGGCAGGTAGAACGGCATGCCCGGTGCTTCTTCGGAGAACATGAACAGTTCCAGTTCTTTACCCAGCTTGCGATGGTCGCGTTTTTTCGCTTCCTCCAGCAAGTGCAGATGCTCATCCAGTTGCGCTTTCTTCGGGAATGCTGTTCCGTAGATACGTTGCAGCATCTTGTTGTTGGAATCGCCTCTCCAGTATGCGCCCGCTACACTTAACAGTTTAAACGCTTTGATACGGCCAGTTGATGGCAAATGCGGACCACGACACAGGTCAAAAAATTCGCCTTGATCATAAATCGTAATTTCCGCTTCTTCCGGCAAATCACGGATCAGTTCCAGCTTCAATGGATCTTCCAGTTCACCAAAAATGCGAGTGGCTTCCTCACGGCTGACCACACGACGTGTAATCGGCAGATTTTCCTGCGCGATCTTCGTCATTTCCTTTTCGATCTTCGCCAGATCGTCAACGGACAATGGGTTTTCGATATCAATGTCATAGTAGAAGCCGCTGTCGATGACCGGACCAATACCCAGCTTCACGTTTTTCTCACCGTAAATGCGTTTGAGCGCCTGTGCCAGCAAATGCGCTGTACTGTGACGATAAATTTCCAGACCATCTGTACTGTCCAGCGTAATAATTTCAAGGTCAACGTTCTGATCCAAAACGGTGTTCAGATCTACAGCCTTCCCGTTCACTTTACCTGCTACTGCATTCTTTTTCAGACCGGAGCTGATCGAACCCGCCACGTCGGCGATGGATACACCCTGCTCGTACTCGCGTACGGCTCCATCCGGCAATTTCACTTGAATACTCACGATTAAAGCCTCCATTTCAAATTGTGTGCTATATCAAAATTGAACGCAAAAAAACGCCTCTCTCCCTCAAGGGACGAGTGCGTTCAGCTCGTGGTTCCACCCTAGTTCGGCTCGCTGCTGTACGTACATTCATGTTCATCGGAACATGCTCATGCACGACCTGCGTGGCCCTCCATTGGTATCCGTTAACGGGGATAAATCGGTGGGCGCTTACTGATGTCACTGCCAGCTTGCACAGTTACACGTTCAACGTCACAGCTACAAAGGGGTAACTTCACATGCGGTTGCCGGAAAAGCTCTCAGCCTCGTCTTTTCTCTCTGAACGGCCCTTCAAGGAAATCATGTCTTTGGTCAATGCCTTGAATATTACTATATGCTACAGCATTATAGATCAAATTCGCAGGTATTTCAAGTGGACGTTTATGTAACTTTACAGAAGAACAATGTTATTGCCGCGTCCATCATTCATGCGGCAGCAGATGAACGGATCAGAGAGGTGCTAACCCAGATGTTCGGCAAGACAAAACGGGGAGATTTTATGTTTTATCTGCGCAAGCTGTCATTGAAGGATGATAGTTACCGAGCCTTACTCGATGAAGTTGAACAGATGAGAATGGAGTTTATGAAAGAGATTTTAATCCAGAAGGGAATGCAGCAAACAGTTTTGCTCTTTAAACCCTCCAAAATAGGGACATCAATTGTTGCCTTTTTACTAGCTTTAGCCGCTTGGTTCGTCCTGCAGCTAGGGGGAGTTGCACCATTTCGGTTTTTTCATTCCTTCTATTCCTACGGTGCAGGCTTGTTGTCGAGCTTATTTATTTTACGTTCAATAGGAGATTTCAAATGGGTGGGGTTCTTCAAGAGAAAAAAAGGAACTGTTTTTGCAAAATGGGACACCGTGCTCTACTCGCCCCTTTGTTTTCTCTTGGGAACAGCCATTTTAATGATCATGCTTTTGCGTACGGCATAGCCTAAAGATGATCTTTACCCGTTTTGTTTCTTTCGTACGTCTCCACTCGTTTCTTTCTCAGTGAAAAAGTACAGTAAAGCCAGCACAGGCAAGATGACTCCAATCAGAGCACTTAAATTCCAACCACCTAATGCGTAAGACCAACCACCTAATGATGATCCAATCGCTCCACCTATGAAAAAGATAGACATGAATAATCCGTTCAGACGCCCTCTCGCTTCACTTCCCAAGGAGTAAATAACACGCTGTCCAAGCACAAGATTTCCCGATACAGCCATATCCAGTGTAATCGCTGAAATAAAGAGAAGTATGAGCGCAACCGTCGAATGACTTTGAAAAATATAGATGACCAAAAAGGACAAGGCGGCAATGACCATAGCTAGCCCGGTTAATACTTTGCTCCAGCCTTTGTCAGCCAATCTCCCGGCAATCGGAGCAGCTATTGCGCCGCCTACACCTACTAAAGCAAACAGTGCAATCCCTTGCTGAGACATGCCGAAATCATCCGCCAAGCGTAGAGGAACAACCGTCCAAAACAGGCTGAAGGCACCAAATAAGCAGGCTTGATATAGGGCACGCCGGCGCAATGCAGGCGTTTGTTTGAACAGAATACCTAGTGAGAAAATCAGTTTACTGTAAGATACCGTAGGCACAGGCTTGCGCTCCGGAAGTGCTTTCGACAGGAGAATCGTCAACAACGTCAACACAATGGCTGACATAATAAATACGGCTTGCCATCCCCAGATGCTGGTTATGAAGCTTGCCAATGGACGTGCGAACATAATCCCTAGCAGGAGTCCGCTCATAACATTCCCTACAACCCGGCCGCGCTGCTCTTCGGATGCTAAATAGGTAGCATACGGCACCAGTATTTGGGCAACTACAGATCCAACTCCAATGAACAAGGATGCAGTAAGGAACAACGTGGCATTGGGAGCGAAGGCAGCAACGAGCAATGCACAGACTGTAATGATGAGCGATACGATCATTAGACGTCGATTTTCAATAATGTCACTAATCGGTACGATAAACAGCAATCCCACAACATAACCGATTTGAGTTAAGGTGACAATGAAGCCCGCTGTTGTGGAAGAAAGACCCAGCGCCACATGAATAGGCCCTACCAGAGTTTGAGCATAGTAAAGGTTGGCAACAATAAGGCCACATGCTGCTGCCAACAGAAACATCATCCAATTTGAAATACGGTTACCTTCTACGGCTTGTTGTTCTCTTTGCATGATAATCCTCCTCAAGAATTTAAATACTGAACGTATAGTTCGTTAATTCGATAATCAAATAATATACTGAACGTTTCGTTTTGTAAATAGGCAAATTCAAATTTTTATTCTTACCCGATATTTGATATACTGAACGTATAGTTTACTTTTCTATGTTTTCTTATATCTATGTAAGAAGGTGAGCATTCCAGTGCAGAGTAAAAGAGGACGTCCGCGTAATGTTGAGTCGCAAAAATCTATCCTTACCGCTTCTTATGAACTACTGTTGGAGCAAGGATTTGGGGCTGTTACGGTAGAAAAAATTGCTGAGCGAGCGAAAGTGAGCAAAGCCACCATTTATAAATGGTGGCCTAACAAAGCTGCCGTAGTAATGGATGGTTTCTTGTCAGCTACCATGGCAAGATTGCCCGTACCCGACACAGGTCGTGTATTGGACGATATTCTTATTCATGCTACGAATTTAGTACGGTTTCTAACCAGTCGAGAAGGTAAAATCATTACGGAGTTAATTGGTGAAGGGCAACTTGATCCAGGATTAGCAGAGGCATACCGAACACGATATTTCCATCCTCGAAGACTTGAAGCCAGGCATCTAATTGAGCGGGGAATTGAGCGCGGGGAATTGAAGGAGCATCTCGATGTTGAATTATGTATCGATCTCATTTATGGGCCGATTTTTTATCGATTGCTGGTAACTGGTTATCCATTAGACGATGCCTATGTGCGACAATTAGTCATGAATGCGTTTGAAGGGATTAGCTTGGACTGAATTGCGAATGCCATATAAGTGGCGACCGTTCTCCCGTGCAATAAACCCTCAGACTGCACCAAGCAGCCACCACTGGGTATTCTCTGTGATAGCTGCTTTTTTCTTTTTTCCTTTTTCTTTTTTTCCTTTTTCTTTTACCCGCCGATCCTCTATGCTAACTCCTGATTTATTTATTCGTCAGGATCTGTACTAATCTTTTGCAGTAAGTCGATTAGAAGGTCCTCTTCCTCTTCGGATAAATTGCGGGCAAGACCGGCATTGAGCTCGTCCAATATCCCTTGTAAGACAGGAGCGAATTCTAACGCCTTGGCCGTAGGAGACACAAGTTGGGAACGACGATCATTGGGGTCCGTTTTACGTTCAATGTAGCCTGATTCCTCTAATTGTTTTACAGAGCGCGTCGTGGTTGCCTTGTCAAATTTAAGTTCATTCGTCAGCTGCTCCTGTGTAATGCCCGGCCGCTGCAAAATCAGCTTTAGGAAACTGTGTTGTCCCCCACTGCCGATTCCATAAGGAGCCAGTTTTTTGGACAGTATTTTTTGATTTCGACGGTACAGGTGGGAAATTAGCTTTCCAATCGGTTTTTTTCTCATCAAATACACCTCATTGGCTTGAAAATGGCAATCCCCAGCTGGGACCAAAACAAAGTTTACAATACTATTGTTGCGCACGCAACTAATTTGCTGTACACTAGAACCGTTCATTTAGTTGCGTATGCAACTAAAGAGGAACTGTCAACGATAAAGAGGTGTTAATGATGAGTTCAACTGCTACAACTGCTGCAACCTATCAAGAGAATATCGAAGTTCAGAAGAAACGTTGGATGATTTTGATTGTTTTAAATCTGTTTACGTTTATGTCCACCTTGGATGGAAGTATTGTTAATATTGCTCTTCCTGTGTTGTCTCGCACGTTACATTTACCTGTGGCACAGATTGAATGGGTGACAACCGCCTATTTAATGGCGATATGTACCGCTATTTTATTTTTTGGCAAGCTAGGGGATATGGTCGGTAAAATCAAAATATTCAAAATCGGCACCATCATATTCATTCTTGGCTCCCTATTGTGCGGTCTTAGCTCTTCACTCTCCCTATTGCTGATCTCGCGCATCATTCAGGCAATTGGAGCATCCATGACCATGGCGAACAGCCAAGGGATCGTAACAGATATCTTCCCGTCTACTGAACGGGGCAAAGCGCTTGGCCTCATCGGAACCTTCGTTTCTTTGGGTAGTATCGCCGGGCCGAGCTTGGGCGGTATTATTGTCTCCTCGCTGGGTTGGCAATACATTTTCTGGGTCAATGTACCGATAGGCCTGATCGCTGTCTTTCTGGGCTGGAGGCTTCTGCCTAAGGATCTGATCAAGGTGAAGGATAAGATCGACGTTCCTGGCAGCCTGGTGTTTGCTATTTTTATTCTCACTTTATTCGTCGGATTGTTGCTGGGACAGCAGGTCGGGTATGGAGACGCACGCATTATTGCTTCGCTGGTGGTGGCCGTAGTTGCTTTTGCCACATTTATTCGATTGGAATTTCGTCGTCCACAGCCGCTGTTACAGCTCACATTATTCAAAAATCCATTGTTTTCACTTAGTATTTTGTGCGCTTTTCTGGTGTTCGTCGCTAACTTCTGCTTTAACATCATATCGCCTTTCTATGCACAGAATATGCTGAACTTGTCGCCTTTTTATGCCGGATTTTTGCTGATGCTGTTCCCCATCTCTATGGTTATCGTAGCCCCGCTCAGCGGTGCGCTGTCCGATAAAATCGGATCTGAACTACTCACCTTCGCCGGGCTGGTCGTTATGGTCGTTGCCCAAATTGGATTAGCGGAGCTGCATGCAGGTAGCTCCATCCCGCTCGTCGGTCTGTGGATTGCCATGCTGGGTATTGGCAGTGGTTTATTCCAATCGCCGAACAATTCGCTGATTATGTCCAAGGTACCCCGTACACAGCTTGGCTCAGCCGGAAGTGTTAATTCACTGGTGCGCAACGTCGGGATGGTTGTAGGGATCACGCTGGCCACAACCATTCTCTTTTATATTATGAGTAAAGAGGCTGGTTATCGGGTCACTGGATTGGTGCCAGGTCACCCTGAAATTTTTCTGTCAGGCATGCATGTAGTCTTTATGACATCTGCTTCCATCTGTCTTGTAGCGGCATTGTTAACAGGCTGGAGGCTGATCGGGGCTAGACGGGCAAGAGTGCAGCAAGAAAAGAGATAGGATCATCAGGAAGCCAAACAGGCTATTGTAATAAGGATTACGTATCTTCTTACACTTCTACTAAACGCCCGTTCTCTCTCCAGGATTGCAGAATTTTCTCAAGTACCCATTGATTCTTGTATCCGTCATCGAACAAGGGTGCTCGGTCTACGAACTCCCCTCTTGCCAGCTTAATAAAGTCTCCATCGGCTGTATGATTATAGATTGCAGGAACACCCCAAGTCTCGTATTCGGCATCCGGGTGTTCCAGGTCACGCAGCACGATGCGAATACTTTCCGGATTATTGAGACTAGCGTGCAGCGTACCGAGCTCGCCGTAGATATCCACTTCGATATCGTGACGTTTGCCGATGGCATTTTTGTGAGTGATGAAGGTACCCACGGTATTATCGCCAATGATACCATGAAAGGCGGCGAGATCTTCCACATCCACTTTTACAGGCAGACCCGTGACCGGATCGGGCCGCTCAGGTGTAATGATATGTAGCAGCGCCGCGACGCTTTTAAATTCACCAATCAGAAAACGGGCCAGATCAATAATATGTGAGGCAGTATCCCCCACGACTCCAGAGCCGGCCTTGGCTAAATTGTGTCGCCATGTATACGGATGCTGACGATACGGTGAAAATGAATCCATTAGATAGCGGAATTGAATATTGTAGATTTTACCCAGCTTATGCTCTTCCAGCAGTTGCTTGACATATTGGAAGGCCGCTCCGTAGCGATGCTTGTAGTGAACCAGCAAAGGCACTGGATTCGCAGTATACAGCTTTTTCAATTCACCTGCCTCAGACCACGTGAGCGTCAATGGTTTTTCTGCCAGTACAGCTTTGTGTTCTTCCAGCGCAATCCTAATAATGTCAAAATGCACATCATTGGGTGTCAGCGACAGAATCGCATCTACCTCTGGGTCACGGATCAATGCTTCATAATGGGAGTACCGCTTGGAAGCAGGCAGTTGCAATTGCTCTCCGATGACTTGAAGGCGGTTCGCGTTTACATCACTAACGGCCACAATCGATACCCCCGACATGCTGTGTAATGATCTGATATGATATTCAGCGATCAAGCCCAAGCCGATGATCCCCACCCGAATGGGTAGGATTGGGGAGGTAAAGGTACTCATATGTTCAGAATTCCCTTCTTTGCAATTTGATTTGATCTCTGGAGCACATTTCTTTTTGCTATGCAGTATCACCCTTACCTTTGTAGAATAGTCCCCACCAAGTAAATACAATTCCCCGTAAAAAAAAGAATCTGCAGCTCCGTTGTTCGGTTTTGCAGATTCTTTGTACCTCTTCTCTATATTAACTACATCATTTCGACTACATCAAAAATGTACCTACGACAAAAGATACCCCGATGATGATTGAGCGTAGCAGTTGTGCCAGAGCCACATTGCCTTTAGCAATTTCCTCGCACACCTTGGTACGCGGCGTTACCAGATCAAAAATCACATAGACCAGGCACAGCACTACAATGCCTACGGCCGACCAGGTCAGCATATCGAGCCATGAATGGCTGCTATACGACACCATTCCCACGATAATACACAGACCTAGCAGCTTTGCCCCCATGTAGATACCTGCCGCTTCATTGCCGCGTGCGATTTCCTGATTATCGTTATAACGTGTCAGCAAGCTGAACACAAAATAACCTACGATTAAGATGGCAAACAAGATAAGCAGGCCGATACCTACATTGCCCAATGCGTTGCCCAAACTGATATGAGAGTCCAATTTTTTTCCTCCTTATGATACTTATGAATAGGAACAGATCTGTTCGAATAGTGTACATTGTGCAATTCAGCTTATACAGCGGGTGGATTAGAAGGTTCGTTGGCAACGGCGGCAGCGCAATAATAGGCCATATCCCCTGTTACCTTTTCACCGATTCGCGGCAGGACCCCCGCAAAACGCCCCCCGATCACGAATATGCCTGTCAGCACGTAGCCGTGAAATAGCCCTTCCTCGGTCTGCACCTCTGCGCTCTGCATGGGCCACAGCCGCTGATAAATCTTAGGCTGTTCCTCGTAATAAGCGGCAATATGTGCGGCTTCCTCCTGTTCAGGCGTTAGTGGAGCATCAGCTTGATGCAGCAGATCAGGCTGGTCAGCCTTCGCATTTTGGGCCACTCCCGAGACGCATTCCAGTCTCTCCTCGGATTCAGGATGTTCAATCAAGTGCGTCCCTTTACCCTCTCGGCCCCATATGCCTTTGGCCACATAAGGCTCTTTATTTTGCATAAACACGGATGGCTCAAAATATGTAGGTAGCAGATAGGTTCGTATAACCTCCAGCTCCCGGTCGTCAAACAAACGAAAACCACAGAACGCCGGTGTCTGCTCATTGCGCTCGTACAGCGACCATACGGTTGCGGTGAACCCTTTGCTCTGGGTAATGATATGCTGCGGCGGATTAATGAGTCCTATTTTCCCGTCTGCCACCATATCCATTAGCGCCTGCCCCACCTCAAGCCCTGTGTCCTCCTCCCGATCTTCAATCAGATATTCCAGCGGATACAGGCGATAGAGGATGTGAATCTGCTCTCCCCGGTGATACAATCCTTCAGTCGGGATGATTTCTAGTTCTTCCAATGGCGCATAAACCACTTCAAACCCGGCTTGTTCACATAAATGCATAATATATTTGGTATTTGTCTGATCCTCGACATGCCAATCATAGCAAGTGAAATACACCTTTGTCCCCAAACCCTTACGGCTATAAAAATGAATGAGCTCCGTCAAGGCAGACTGAATCGCCTCATCCATTCCAGAGGAAGGTCCATATAAAGCAATGTCATCCTCTGACATTCCCTCACTACGCAGCGCTTCCAGCAGCTTTCCTTCGAGATAAGCCACTTCGGGAATTCCGGTTGGAGTATCGGTGTTATTCTCAATGCATTTGATCCCCGCTTCCCCCACAATCCAGTCCTGACGGGTTATGCCATCCGGCGCGGCCTCCATCCGTACAGCACGCAGCAAGCCCGGATGAATCCCCAATCGCTCCACCAGATATTCATCTGGCATATAGCGCTGGATGAATTGCTGGACCTTGCGATAAATACGATGTACCGCCTCGGAAGCAGCTTGAAGCTCTGCCAGCTCGCTGTCCTGATACACTGTTAAGGCTGGCACGCAATAGGACTTGCCGTACATGCGATGATACGGAATCATACGGCTGATTTCACCCTTAAAAAGCTCGTCATGTTCATAAGGTAATTGCTGAATCGTACGCTTGCTCATCTTAACCCCCAGAAAAAAAGCCGCTGTGTGAGCCGCTGCTGCCAAAACCACTGTGTGAGCTGGAAGATGAAGACGAGCTTTTGCGATAAGAGCTGGAAGACGAACGACTATTATGATATGAGGAGCCTCCATTATAATAGGTCGATCCGCCATAATAATACCCGCTGCTGCCTGAATCCCGACAGGCCGTTTGCTCCGATACAGGAAGCTCGTCGCAGTCATAATACTCGTCGTCACCGCAACCCGTCAGAGCGGCCGGGACAGCCAGCATCAGGGCAAAGGCCGCCATCCGTGCACGAGAGCCGGGCTTGGATTTCATGGTTTCCCAAGAATGCTCCATCACAGATCGACCTCCTTCACAAACAAATGCACCTTTTTCAGCTGAGGGTCCAATACTGAATAGATAAATTCGTATGTTTTGCCACCCAAAACCGTATAGTGATCCAATAGCCGCTGGGCTAGCTCCAAGGTAAATACCGAACCTTCCCGCTGATCCATGCTACGGAACGCAGGCTCATGCCATACCCAGTACATGGCGCTGAATGTGGAGCTGTAGCCTCCCTCACTAGCCAGGACGAGGTCTGTGATCGACGCGCCGTAAGGCTTCGCACGTTCCCCCGTAAATTCGGTTACATAGACGGAATGATCCGTATGCTCCTCACTTTCATTCGAGATATGCGCCCACAGCTTGTCATGGAGACGCGTAGCGTCTACAAGCTTGCGCAGGAACAGCTCATCTCCCGATACGGACTCCCGTGTCAGGCTGCGCAGTTCCTTTTGAGTGTCTTCTGACCATTCGCGATACGTTAATGAATAATAAATGATGATTCCCTTCCCTTCCTGTACGCTTCTGTCATGAGGTTTACTACAAATTCAAGCATCTGTCGTCGTTCACTATACGAGATTCTACCTTGAAAAGGTTCAATTTGGAAGAAAAATACGACAAAAAGCCGCAATCCCCAGGATTACGGCTTGGTTGTAGCGGTTATAGTTTGATATTGCTTTCGTCGAAATACTCCTCAAGTGTCAGCCCCTGCTTGGCTACATCCTCTGCAATGTCTACTCCCACATAACGGATATGCCAAGGCTCGTACACATAGCCGGTCACATCTTCTTTACCCTTCATATAACGAATAATAAATCCGTATTCCGGTGCATGTTGTTCCAGCCATTCACCTTCCTTAGAAGCACCGAAGGATTGCTCCAGCTCATTGCCTACGCTGGGGCTGGATACGTCAATGGACAATCCCGTCTGATGCTCACTCGTACCTGGTACGGCGCTGACTTTAGAGGCATATTCCTGCCCCTTTGTCTTTACATTGTTGTTGAAAATAGACACCTGACGCTTATAGGAACGGTATCCCGATACCGCACGCAGCTCAATGCCGTCCTTTTTCGCACCGTCGAACAGCTTCTCCAGTGCCTCTGCCGCTTCCTTACGCAAATGCCGCTTCTCATGCGGTCCCTCGAAGGAAAAAGGCACCTGCGGCTCCACCAGATCATCCGGGACATAGCCCACAGGCAAGCTGCGCTTTTTGTTCACAACGACTGTATCTGAAGTCGCATTGGTAACAACCGCTGTTCCATCCTCTTCCTTAACCGTAGCTTGCAGCGCACTCTGGCTCCGCAACGCCATTACAGGGTCAGCTTGTCCGCTTCCAGTACCCGCGGTGGCTTGTCCAGCGCTAGCGCTGCCATTCCCCGCATCCGGCTGGGTGGAAGGCTGTACATTCTCCTGTACCGCTGTAGACGATTTTAATGGCTCACTTTCCTGTCCACCTGATCCTCCTTGCTGGCACGCTGCTAGCAATAGGCCCGGCAGGATCAGCCCCGGAATAAGCGCTTTAGTCCATCGCTGAGATGTGCGCGTCTGTTGTATATGTCGTTTCATGCTGGTATCTCCTCCAATATTGCAATTGATACATGACTTGCAGTGACTTTTCCGTTTCCCCATTGTAACTGAACTTTGGACACACTTCGAAGCTGTTATCCTATCCAATGAAGGTGAACAGTCTCGAAAAAGGAAGCATATCCCCGAATTGTTACGGATTATGACGTTTTTGCGGGATTGCAGCCCGAGCTCGCTCGGCTACCCGTTCACGTATGAGTTTCAATGCTTCTTCAGCACGGGGTAACCTCGGCAGCAAAGACGTAATATCAGTTTCCTTCTTGAAAGCAAGTTTCTGTGGCAGATGGATTTCAATGGCATGAAAGCCTGCTCCGGGACGATGCAATGCTCCTTCAGCTGCGGATTCTGCAATCCATTCGCTAATTGCTGCCGATCCGCTGCGTCCGCCCTCCGCGCGTGAGGTAGGCTCAAGCGCGGGGGAGGTTCTCTGCACATGGGATAACTCTCCAGCCCAAGCACTAAACACGTACTCCAGCAGCTCTTCCGGCGTCATTCCGATCAACGCCGGACAGTGTTGGGGCTCGTTTTTCAGTCCAGCCTGAAGAGCTTCCTTCACGTCTTCGACTGCACCCACTCCATTCTCTCTGCTGGAAACGGCGGTCTCAGCTGCGAGTTGAACAATTTCATCCAGCGACAGGCAGGCTTCTCCTTTCAGGAGACGGTAGATGTCCAAAGGCTCCGCTTTTAGCTGCTCCAGCCATGCCCCTCGCTCTTCCAGGTTCAGTACAGGCACTGGGCCAGTCCATTGGACGGGTTGTGCGGAAGGTACACCCGTCGATTCACCTTCCGGCCCATTTCCGTCAAATCCCACGATCCATCGACCGTCAGTTACGTCCAGCTTCACTCGCGGTCTCGTCATCGCCTTCATCCTTTCTCTGCTCACTCGATCCATACATCATTTTGCAACGCAATCAGACCACGCAGTTCATCATCAGACATTTCGGTGAGCCAATGTTCACCCGAGCCGACAACCTGTTCGGACAGTGCCTTTTTGCTCTCGATCAGCTCATCGATTCTTTCCTCCAGTGTCCCCTGACAAATCAACTTGTGCACTTGTACATTGCGACTTTGACCAATACGGAATACCCGGTCTGTCGCCTGATTTTCCACCGCAGGATTCCACCAGCGATCATAGTGAATGACATGGCTGGCACGCGTCAGGTTCAGACCCACGCCACCTGCACGCAAGGAAAGTACGAATATATTCGGTCCTTTTCCCTGCTGGAAGTTGTGAACCATTTCGTCCCGTCTGGTTTTCGCCAGTCCCCCATGCAGGAAATATGGCTCTTCTCCCAAAATTTTGGCCAAACGGGAAACCAATAGTTCTCCCATCGACACATATTGGGTGAAAATCAGCGCCGATTCATCGTTCTCGCGAATGGTTTCTACCAATTCCAGCAGTCGCTCCATTTTGCCCGAGTTTTCGGCTTTACTGCTGTCAGCACGGCCTGGAATAATTAAACCCGGATGGTCACAGATTTGCTTCAACTTGGTCAGCGACGACAGGACAAGCCCTTTGCGGGCCATACCGACTTGTCCATCCAGTGTTCCCAATAATTGATCCACCACGCCGCGGTATAATCCGGCCTGCTCTGGTGTCAGTACGCAATAGGACTTCAACTCCAGCTTCTCTGGCAAATCCTTGCGGATATCCGGATCGCTTTTGAGCCGACGCAGCATGAACGGGGAGACGAGACGATGAAGCTCACGCAACGCGGACCCCCGTTCCTCTCCTGCCAGACTGTACCGCTGGCGGAATGAAGACGCTGTACCAAGATACCCTGGATTCAGGAATTGGAAAATAGACCACAGTTCGCTCAAGCGATTCTCTACCGGAGTACCTGTCATGGCAATCCGATGTGGGGCGGACAACTTCATGACGCTTTGTGCCTGCTTAGTGCGTGCATTTTTTATATATTGCGCCTCATCCAACACGATGGAAGACCAGTAGACCGCAGATAAATCGCTGCCGTCCCGGCCCGCCAAATGATAGGTAGTGAGGACGATATCATACTCGCGTACATTTTCCTGAAACTGCTCCCCGTGGAGTCGCTGGTTGCCATGGTGAATATAAAGCGACAAATCCGGTGAAAAGCGCTTCAATTCCCGCTGCCAGTTGCCAAGCAAGGACGTCGGACAGATGATTAACGCCGGACGCTGATCCTCTGCTCCGATGCCACCATCGAGCAGACAGGTAATAACCTGAATCGTTTTACCCAGCCCCATGTCGTCCGCCAGGCACACACCAAAGCCCAATCCGCGCATCGCAGCCAACCATTGAAAACCCCGCTCTTGATACGGCCGTAGTGCACCATGCAGCGTCTCCGGCACAGGACGCGGCTCTACGGAACGGAGTACCCCTCCCTCAGCCAACGACGCAAGCAATCCGGCGGATTCCGCGCCAAAGATAGACAAGCCCTTCCATGAGGCCTCGCCTGCACTTTCATTTTCCGCAGCCAAATGCATCCATTCGGACAAGCTCATTTCACCGTTTTCTCCGCGCTTGATAAAGCGCAGCACCTGACGAATTTCCTTGGGGTCTACCTCGATCCATTCCCCTCCGAGACGTACGTATGGCAAATTGGCCGCGACGATGCTTTCCAGTTCCTCCATCGTCAAGGCCGTATCCCCAGCACAGCCTCGGCATCAAACGAAATCATGCGGTTAATGCCAACGGCCGATGTATCGGCGATCACACCATCTGGCTTGGCCCCCTGCTCTGTCGAGCGCATTTTAAGCCGCAAGCCTGCACGTCTTCGTCCCTCTCGGCTCCAGCGTGAAGGCATTTGCACAGTGATACCGTTCTTTTGTAAAGAAGGTACGGCTTCCGTCAGGAAGCGGAAGAACATCTCCGGCTCCAGGGTCAACCCCTCGGGATAAGGGCGGTTTAATGCTTCCTGCAATATAGGTGCCGCTTCAGCCGCCTGTCCGAGCCTCGTCAGCAGTTGCGCCTGCACTTGACGGTACACAATTTCACCGCGAACCAGATCACGTTCAGGATATGCCCACAATGCCAGAGCAGGCAGTCGTAATCCGGGCTCTGCATCGCTTTCTGCCCAAAAGGTAATGCGCCATTCCTGGATACTCTCTTCCAAAGAAGGCTCCAAACGAAGGCACAGACGCAATTGCCCTTCAATGGGTTCCTTGGCTTCCCGTTCGGTGACAGGCATCGTGCTTCCCTCAAGAGAGGACGCCTGAAGAACCAGCTCCTCCATCTCAGCAGGCGTTCCCTGAATCGCAACCTGACGCGAACCCGTCAACAGACTGTTCCACCACAGCTCCGCCAGCGGTGATCCTCCGCGCCGATAATCTGCCCGATATCGTCCCAGCTCACGATCTGACGCAGCCAGCACCGCGGTCGTTTCTGCATGAACGACCGCACACAAGAAGGAATACAGCACCATTCCAGCTGCATCCTCACGTGTTTCTGGCTCCTTGCCCGCAAAAACGGCCGGAGCTGCCATACAAACAGCCGGCATCGCAGCTGCCAGCTCATGAAAGCGGCGGATGTCCTCCTCTTCGCGAAGCCGAGGAATCCACACCCCTACCGCCGCATCCGGACCGCGTCGTCGCGGTCCAGAGGGACGCGCCTCTGTAAGTGATGGCACGATTTCGCCCCGCTGCATCAGCTCCAGTGCAAAATAAGCAGCCTTTTGCCAATACTGCATTTCCTCGCCAAGCGTAATGCCCGAAGCCGCACAGCCCTTCTCGTCCAAGCGAGTCAGCAGAGCCATCGTCTCGCGAGGTTCCAGTGCCAGACCCTCCAGCGTACGCCCCAGCATGGAACGTCTTTTGCCACCTCTGCCCGCGGTTTCCACGCGAGCATTGTTAGGTATCCGCACCTCGGCAAGACGCAACGCAGCCTGCCGAAACGGCCGAAGGTCTCCCTTCAGCGTCAGCCTGCGGATCACACTGCTCCACGCATCAATACGTGGTTCCGACGTCTCACCAGAAAAGCAAAAAAACACATCTCCGAGCCATATTCCATAAAGCGGTTGATTCATATCTGTCTCCCGTCCAGCCTTTTGAATTATTACTCTTCATCATATACGAAAACGGGCTCTTTTCAAAACTTTATCACAAAAATAATTGGAAAGTCATACGTTAATAACCTTAAATATTCATGTAATTAACAATTAAGAGACTTATCCTTCCTGATCGGCCTCATCATCCTTCAGATAAGGATTCAGGCTGTCTTGCAGCAGCCGTTTGACTTGCATGCGCAGCTCTTTCGGATATATAACCTCGGCCTCCGGCCCGTATTTTAACAGAAGTCTGGATACATATTTAAACTCTTCGACCGGGATATGTCCGTACCATTCCTGACCCCGCGATTTCTCATGAGAAACATTTTGGAAGAGGGGGTCTGATTCCGCCAGCCGAGCACCTAATGGTGTAAATTCTATTTTTGACGGAATTCCCGTACGCGAATCCTCCGCAGTCAACCATTCCTTAAGGGTGGGAAGGCCGGATAAGGTGTCTTCCAGTATGGTCATTGTCATCACTCTGTCTGAGCGGTACAAAATGATCCGATCTCCGCTTTGCGCAGGCATGTACCAATATCCGTGATCAAAATAGAGCCCCACCGGATATACTTTCGTCCACTTGTCCCCAGAAGCGGAGCGGTAAAGCATGTTCAACCGACGTTTATTCAACGCAGCCTCCAAAATGAGCGAGGTGTAGGGTGATTCTGCGTGAGTCGGCATCATCCGAAAAGCGATATAGTCCTTGAATTGATCGATGCTATCCCGCACATCCTGAGGAAGCTCGGCATAATAGTGCTCGGATAAATGCTCCCGCACCGACCCGAAGGGGATGTCCGGGATATTTTCCAGCAGCTGCAGCATGAGAAAAAGACCAAAAGCCTCATCGCGAGCAAGATGAAGGGGAGGAAGAAGTCGATTGGGAAGTGCCCGATAGCCGCCATGAGGTCCGGTTTCGGTATACAGGGGTAACCCGGTCTGCTGCAAATAGTCGAGATCTCTTTGAATCGTCCTGACGGAGACACCAAACCGCTCGGCCAGCTCACGTGCCGTATATTTTTTTCGGGAATCCAGTATCCTCATAAGTGCGATTCTGCGTTCGTTCATAAGGTACTCCTCTAATAAAAATAAAGTTTAAACGATTATTTTACTACGACAAAGTATGTCATAAATAGATTGTAACATAGGTGATAGAAAGGAGTGATGAACCATGGATGCTATAAAATCCAACAAAGTCGTATTGTATATTGCCGTGAGTCTTGACGGGTATATTGCACTGCCGGATGGCTCGGTGGACTGGCTGTTTGATGTCAAAGGGGATGGTGGCGACAATGGATATGCCGACTTTTACGACACTGTAGGCACGCTACTGATGGGCAGGCTGACGTATGAAGAGGTATTGAAGCTTTCCGATGATTTCCCCTATGCTGGCAAGCCTTGTTATATACTCACCCGGTCTTTAGCGAAGCATGAGCAAGCACCGCATGTTACATTTACGGACGAGGCTCTGTCTGAGCTAGTTCCGCGTCTGCAAAAACAATCGGAAGGTTTGGTATGGCTAGTAGGTGGAGGTCAGTTAGTTCAGGCCTTCATGCAGGCTGGACTGCTGGAAAAGGCGATCATTGCGATCATTCCTAAAGTGCTTGGACAAGGAATACCGTTATTTCCAGAAGGAACACTGCCAAGTACATTTGAACTCCAAGAAATAGAACGCCGCGGGGATATTGTACTGCTTTATTATAATGTATAATTATGTTAACAAAAAAAGCCTTCGGATGTTCAGGATCATGCAATCTCCCTGACATACGAAGGCTCTTCTGCGTATTTTATTTAATTATTTGGTCTTCAAATTATCCCATGTTCTCTGGAAATCCTCGAACAGCTTCCCAGCATCCGATTTACCTGCCACATAAGCTTGCATCTGACTTCCGAATTCTTGCTGCGCTCCTTCAGGATAACGGCTAAAGAACCAGCCCAGCAGTTTATTTTCCTGACTGTATTTCACCACTTCGGCACCCAGTTGGCCCATATCGGCCTCTTCTCCTTTGATGCTCTTGAACGCTGGAATGAACTTAAATTCCTTGGTGATATACTTTTTCCCTTGCTCGGATGTCACCATCCAATTTAAGAACTCTTTGGCCTCAGCTTTGACAGACGAATTTTTATTAACCACCCAGTTATTGGCGACACCTACAAACAGCTTATCTCCGGCTGTTGCATCTTCACCAATCGGCATAGGCAGAATACCCAGATTCAGTTTCGGATTAATTCCGTCAATTTGGACCTGAGTCCAGTTCCCTTGCTGCATCATGGCAGCCTTGCCAGTGGCAAAGTTCGTTACCTGCGTATTGTAATCAGTCGTGAGCGGCTTCGAATTGCCATACTTGAGCGTCAGATCGAGCAGCTTGATCCACTCGGCGAATACAGCATTGCCCGGAATTTTGGCTGTGCCATCATTCAGTCCCTTGACGAAGCCCGACGGGTCTGGCTGATTAGCAAATGCCACGTTCAGCAAATGATTGCCCAGCACCCAAAACTCCTGGTATCCATTGGAGAAAGGTGTAATCCCTGCGGCTTGCAGCTTTTGCGCAGCAACCTCCAGCTCAGACAGCGTTTTAGGAGGCTCGGTGATTCCAGCCTTTTTGAACAAATCCTTGTTATAAATAAAGCCGTATCCTTCCAGATTCATTGGCTGACCGTACAGCTTGCCATCCTTGGTCATCGGTTCTTTGGCGACATCGACCACATCACCAACCCAAGGTTGGTCGGATAGGTCCTCCAAATATTCCATCCACGTATCCAGCTCACGATATCCGCCGACATTAAAAATATCCGGCTGTTCACCAGAAGCAAACTTGGCCTTCAACGCCGCCCCATAGTCACTACCCCCACCTACGGTCTGAATGTCGAGCTTAATCCCGGGGTGAGTCGCTTCATACTCCCCCTTCATGCGATTTAGTGCTTCTGCAATCTCTACTTTAAACTGAAAAATGTGAATGGTTTTCTCCTTAACTTCCTCATTGCTTGCATTTTGCCCCCCACTGCTGTTACACCCCGCCAAAACCAGAGCAAAAGCTGCAAAAAGCAAAATCAGTGCTTGGGCTTTCTTTTTAAAAGTATGCGTTTTCATATTTATGTTCCTTTCTATTCTAGGTTTCATAGCACCATAATCAACACTCAACCTTTAACCGAACCTGCCATAATCCCTTGTATAATATATTTTTGCATGGCCAGAAAGAACGCGATGACCGGCAAGATACCCAGCACCAGAGCAGGTAATGCCAAATCCCACTGCTTCGTATATTGTCCGAAAAAGGCATAGGTTGCAATCGGAATGGTGCGCAATTCAGCCTTTTGCAGCACGAGAGAAGGCAGTAGATAGTCATTCCAAATCCAGAGTGTATTCAAAATAATAACTGTTACCATCATGGGCAGCATCAACGGATATACAATCCGGAAAAACACCCCGTAAGGCGTGCAACCGTCTACTGTAGCTGCTTCTTCCACCTCGACTGGCACACCTTTGACGAATCCGTGAAAGAGAAAGATGGACATAGGAGCCCCAAATCCCAGATAACAGATTACCAGACCACTAATACTGTTCATTAAATCCAGCGTACTTACAACCTTGACCAAAGGGATCATCACCGATTGAAAAGGAATGACCATCGCGGCCACGAACAGGCTGAACAGCACCCGATTGTAACGTGTTGGATGCCGAACCATTCGATAAGCAGCCATTGAGCTGATCAGTACGAGCAGCAGATTGCTGACCACCGTAACCACGAATGAGTTCCATAACGCTTCAGGAAAACGCGTAATGCTCCAAGCTCTAGCATAGTTGCTCCATACAAATGTTTGTGGCCAGGCCGCAGAATCCGTGAGCAGGTCACCAAAGCTTTTGACCGAATTCACGAACAAAAAGTAAAACGGGACGAGGAATACCAATGCGACGAGGATCATCACCAACTCAGTCGCCCAGGTTCCAACGCGGTAGCGATTGTTTGTTTCCATCTACGATTCCACCTCCCGACTTTTCGTCAGGCGTACCTGAAGGCTCGTAACGAGAGCAACAATGATAAAGAAAATAAGTGCTTTAGCCGTTCCCAACCCATAACGATTATTGACAAACGCTTCATTGTATATATTGAGCGCCACTGACTCTGTTGAACCAAAAGGACCACCCTTCGTCAATGACAGGTTGAGATCGAACATTTTAAACGACCATGATATCGCCAGGAAGAGACATACCGTAATGGCGGGCATGATCAAAGGCAGTATAATCGACCGCAAGATTTGCATCCGGCTCGCTCCGTCAATCTCGGCTGCCTCCAGCATATCCCGGGGCACGTTGGTCAGGGAAGAGATATAAATCACCATTAAATAACCGGCTGTTTGCCAGATAAACACGATCACAATGCCCCAGAAGGCCGTAATCTCATCTCCCAGCCAGGACAGGTTGAAGAAGGATAACCCCGTACTCTCGCCGATCGCTGCAAATCCCTTGACGAAAATAAACTGCCAGATAAAACCGAGCAACAGACCTCCGATCACATTAGGCATGAAAAAAATAGTTCGAAGCACATTTTTTGTTTTTAGCGGCTTGGTTAGAAAATACGCCAGCAGAAAACCAAAGATATTGGCTGCCACCACTCCAATCACCGTAAAACGGACGGTAAACCAGAACGCTGTCCCGAATTTGTCGTCATTTAATAAAATGTGACTGAAATTATCCAGCCCGACCCACTTTGCCTGATTGGCTACCCCATTCCACTCTGTAAAAGAATAGTACATTCCTAGCATGAAAGGGATTACAATAATGATAACGAAAAATAACGTCGATGGCCCTACAAAAATCCATTGCTGGAGCCATTGCGACGACTTGGCGCGATTCAAACCGATCCCCCCTTTGTTCTCTTTGGTGTCTGGAACGCTCCTCTACGGCATCCTTGCAAGCAGTGTGGACGTTGAATCCGTATGGATATGCAATTCACATGTTCATTATGTCGAATTAGCGCTCTGGAGAACACGCAAGATCGTGAACCATTAAGGGGGAAAATATTGACCTCAGGCCTGCCTTGAATTGTGAAAGGAGCTTACCTGCATGAAATTTCATAGCATTCGTTCTCGCCTAATCTGGTTTCTACTCATTGCGGTCACCATTCCGTTGCTGCTTTCAATGACCATGACCTTCATCCTCACCAAGCAATCCTTACGGGAGCAGGCCACCCAAGAAAATGAGCGGCTTATTTTTCAGGGAATTACGAATCTGGATAACTATTTACAGGGATTAAATCGCGCATCGATCGGAGTCTATAATGACCCTCATTTTCTGCGCAACCTGGCTAAAATTCCAGATGATTACCGGGCCGTTGCCGAGATTTACACCACGCTGCAAACGATGATGAATGCTTCCTCAGGTATTGACCAGGTGTACTTGCATTCGTTTGAGGCTGGGCAATCTACGCTGATTACCAGCACGGTTCCTTTACGGGAGTTCCGGCTGGAGCCCTTTACCGGTTCTATCCATTACGGCCCTTCCGGACTGTTCATACAACCCTCGCATATAAAGCATTTGTACGGCTTTTCGGCGGTTTCCTATGCGGAGCACAGCACAGAGCGGCAGGTATTTACACTCCACCGGGCGATTCGGAACATTCCGTCTTCAGAAACGCTTGGGGTACTGGCTATAGACGTTGATCTGGAGGCACTGCGCAGTATTTGCCGTCAATTGTATGATGCAGATACAGAGGAGCTGTTTTTAATTGATCGGAACGGAACGATCATCTATAGTGGAAAAGAATCATCCATTGGAACACACTGGAAGGAATCTGGCCTACTCAAGCGAATTTCTAAAGAAGACGAGCACGGTGTAATTGAAGATGATACAGCACTGCACGTATATGGCAAACTGGATGCCAACCTGTCAGGCTGGACACTCGTCAAGAAAATCCCTCATCGGACGCTTTATATGCGAGCTACCCAACTGACCCAGATCAATGCGGTCATTACAGGCGCCGCATTGCTGCTCGTTATTGTCGCCACGTTATGGATTTCAATAAAAATTACGGAACCGATTAAGCGGCTGACTCGCTACATAAACCAGATTCAGTCTGGTCAACTGGATGTAGACATCCGGGCCATGAGCAACGATGAGATTGGAGTGCTCTCGCGTCGTTTTAGACAGATGATGGATACCATCAACAACCTCATTTTGCGGGAATACAAGCTGGAACTGGCAAACAAGACACACCAATTGAAAGCGCTTCAGGCACAGATTAATCCTCATTTTTTATATAATACGCTACAGTCTATTGGAACACTGGCTCTACAGCATGAGGTGCCGCGAATCTATTCGCTGCTCTCTTCCCTTGCCAAAATGCTCCGCTATAACATGCGGGACCATACGATTGTTACACTCAAGGAAGAGGCTGAGCATGTAAAACAATATCTTGATTTGCAAAAGGAACGCTTCGGTGAGCAATTAGAAGTCACCTATCAATGGGATGATCAAGTTCTGAATGATCGGGTGCCTAAAATGATTCTCCAGCCGTTGGTGGAAAACTACTTTAAACACGGTGCCGATCCCCGGCTGGGACCCGGTAAGATTCGTATTACAGCCTGCCGAATCCGGGAAGGCATTGTGAGGATTGAAGTGGAAAATAACGGCGCTTCGATTCCACCAACCGAGTTGGAGCAGCTTCAGCATATGCTGCAACGTCCGCTGAAAGCCCATGAAGAATCAGACACTGATGAGCAAAACTCTATTGGTCTTCGTAATGTTCTATTACGTATCCAGCTTCACTCGGATGATGGTTCTAATACCCTGTGTGTAGACAATATTCTGCCTCATGGCGTTCGTTTCACACTTGAAATTCGCACCGAGCCCCATACAGAAATTCATATTAAGGGAGAGTGATCTGTCAATGAAGGTCCTGATTGTGGATGATGAAAGGCATGTACGTCACGCCATTCGGATGCTTGTACATTGGGAAGCTTACGGTGTGACCGAGGTGATCGAGGCTGAATCAGGCGATCAGGCGATTGAGGTCATTACCGCATTTTCCCCACCCGTGGTACTCACGGATATGCGAATGCCTGGTAGAGATGGAGTAGCCTTGATGGAGTGGATTCAAGCCAATTCTCCAGCTACCAGAGTCGTGGTGGTCAGCGGCTATGATGATTTTGAATTGGTTCGGCAGGCCATTCGCCGGGGAGGCATGGACTATATCCTTAAGCCCGTAGATCCGGTAGAGATCAATGAGGCGCTCAGTAAAGCCACTCAAGCTTGGCGGACAGCGGAGCAAGACCGGAACAGGCAGACCATGCAGGCTATGGAGGTCAACCGGATGAGGCCGCACTATGCTGATAAACTCCTGACCGAACTCATTTCCGGTACGGCGCTATCCATCACTCCCTTACGTGAGGAGCTACGTCTTCCCACAGCTATTCAGATCTGTAATGCAGCAGTGATGAGTACCACTCAACTGGATGCCGATATACTGGACAAATATAAAACGCGCCGCGCGCTTCTAGGCTTTTCCCTCATTAACATTTGCAACGAATTTCTGGGTACTTCTCAAACCGGAATTGCATTCCGTCATCTGGAGCGTACGGACGAAATTATTCTGCTGTATTGGGCCGAGCCGGCTCGTTGGCCAGTGCTCTTGCAGGAGATTCACACAGGGATTAGAACGGCGCTGCGCTGCTATATGCACATCGGGGTTGGTTCTTTCGGAACCTTTCCGATGGGGGCAGCCACAGCCTACCAAGAAGCACGGCAAGCGCTCTGGAAACGGGATATGTTGCAGGCCACCGACTGGATACATGAGAGTTCTCCGGCCCGGCAGACCGTTCGTCTTCCCCAGTTGTCTGAAATGGAAGAGGAACTACGGCTTAGTGCGCTCAGCTGTAATGCCAGTCGCGTATCTACAGCGGTAGGCGACTGGGTGGCAGCCGTAGCCGTGCTGCCTTCGGTTACAGCAGAGCAGCTCGCTGGCTGGAATCAAGAGCTGGATTGGATGCTGGCTCGCTGGCTGAATGACAGACCTGGAGATGCCGAAGGCGAGGAGCTGACAGATGAGTCCAACTCCATACCTGCCTTGCCAGTCGACAACCGTGGGGTGCTTTCCTTACCTTTATGGACAAAACAGATCGAAAATCGATTGCTGGCAGCCGGTCAGGCACTTACACCAAGCCATAGCCCAAACAACCCGACGATCCGTGATATTGCCCGCTATCTGGATGCTCACTATGACAAGGATATTTCCCTACAGGATATAGCGAGCCGCTTTTACCTCAGCCGGGAATACATTTCTCGTAAATTCAAGCAGGAGTACGGGGTTAATCTGTCCGATTATTTGTGCCAGATCCGGATGAGCAAGGCAAAGCTGTTACTGCTGAATGACAAGCTGCGCCTTCACCATATTGCCGGTATGGTCGGATATCAGGATGAGAAATACTTTGGCAAGGTGTTCAAAAAACTTGAGGGAGTTACGCCTGGCGAATTCAGAAGGCGCCATTCTGCAAATCCTCAGCCGTTATCGCATATAACACATGATCTTCCCACACACCATTAATCTTCAAATAGTTGAGAGCCAGCCCCTCGCGGCGAAATCCCGCCTTTTCCATCACTCGATGGGAAGGCGAATTTCTTGGCATGACTCCAGCTTGAATACGGTGTAATTCCAACTCATTCAGGGCGTAGCGGACAATATCCTTCACTGCGGAGGTAGCATAGCCTTGTCCATGATATGCAGGATCTACGAAGTAGCCCAGATTGGCATTTTGGAAGGGACCTCTAGCGACACCAGACAGCTCCATTCTGCCGATCAGCTTATCATTTTTCGGTAAAAAAAGTCCAAACGTATATCCCTGTCCGGCTTGTGCAGCTTCCAAGCCGTTGGAAATCAGACGCACCTGTTCTTCCAGGGTAAAGTAATGTTCAGGTCGTTCTGGCTCGAATGGTTTGAAAAACTCAAAATGTTGGCGTCTAATTTCTAATAAACGTTCTGCATCCTTTACTTGTAAAAGCCGAATCTGTAGACCTGGATGGGTGGACTTCATCGAAATCACACTATTCGTTTCATGGGACATTATCATTACCTTCTCTCTGTGTTATTCCTACGTAATTGTAATTCACAGTCACGAGACAAGAAAATACCCCAGGCGCATAAAAGCAGCCTAGGGTATTATTATTCAAAATTTAGTCCGTAACAGGCATCCAGCCAGGAATAGTCGTCAGCGCACCCCACAAGTAGTCAGGAATGACAAGCTCCTGCTGGGCTTGCTTGGACAATGTCGTGCGAATGGTATCCTCTGTACCGTTCTGCACTTTCTGAACCCATTGCGGCTCCATCAGCAACGGACGTCCCAGTGAAACAAGCGGTACACCTGTCTCCAGTGCTGCAAGCGCCTCGTCTGGTGTATTCAGGGAACCCACTCCCATGACTGGTACACGGTTCCCAACCTTCTCATGAATCAGAACCGTACGTGACCGTTCGTCACTACGGTCGCGGAACGAACCGCCGAAGAAATGATTTACGGAAATGTGCAGGTAATCCAGCCCTTCATCCGCCAGACGGTCTACAAGCACCATCGTATCATCCAGCGTGATGCCTGGCGTGTGTCCTTCCTCAGGAGACAAGCGGTATCCGAAGATAAATGGACGCTTCGCATGCTCTGCGATTACTTTCTTCACTTCGTGAACAATTGCCAGCGGAAAGGTCAAGCGTTTCTCAAGACTTCCTCCCCATTCATCGGTACGAATGTTGGAGTGCGGAGAGAAGAATTGCTGCACGAGGTAACCGTTCGCTCCGTGAAGCTCTACACCATCATAGCCTGCTTCAATCGCGCGGCGAGTTGCTTCGCCATAGGCGCGGATGACGCGGTGGATATCGTCAGATGTCATTTCACGCGGCACAGGTGCGCCTTCTTTTTCCTCAGCTACTGCGCTTGCACTGATCGGTTGTCCGTCTGGAATCTGATCCGGTGGGCACAGGCGGCCACCATGATAAATTTGCAGAATCGCTTTCGCGCCCTCCTGATGAATCGTATCCGCCAGACGACGCAGGCTAGGAATCATTTCATCCTTGTCCGCACCAAACTCATTAACAAATCCTTTGCCATCTGGAGTTACATACACACAAGCGGTAATAACCGCGCCCACACCACCGGAGCGTTCACGGTAGTATGCCAGTTCCTGGTCACTGACTTCGCCATTTTCGTGGGAAGCAAAGTTAGTCATAGGGGCCATCGTAATGCGGTTCTTCAATGTAACACCGGATGGCAGGGTATAAGCTTCAAATAAAGGATTATATTTCGGGTTCATTCGTTCTCTCTCCTTCAGTTTAAGTCAGATCAGATCATATAGGGCTATTGAGCATGAAACGAATACGAATTCAATGTCATTTTCCTTCCATGACGAAGCCTCTTTGCTGTTGCTTACTTAAATACAGTGGTTATAATAACCACAGTATAATGATCCGCCCCTATAAAGTCAAATCCAACCTTTTTGACCTCCCTTAAACTGTCCGAAAAGTCCGAAATTTAGCCACTTTACATCAGCTATTGACAGTCGCTTATCTGCTTCCGGCTATGCTATCTTTCTCCTCCCGGCGGGAAAACCAGGTCGCGAGCAACGAGCCGGAAATATTATGCCACACGCTAAAAATCGCACTCGGTACAGCAGCAATCGGATTAAAATGAGCCGCTGCCAGCGCAGCGCCCAGCCCGGAATTCTGCATTCCTGTTTCCAGCGTAACGGCTTTACGCTTGGAAAGATCCATGCCGAATAGCTTGGCAAACCAATATCCGAGCAGAAAGCCGATACCGTTATGCAAAATAACCACAGCAAAAATAATCGGACCTGTCTCCAAAATCTTGCCTCTGCTGCCTGCAACCACAATAGCCACGATAAGTACAATCGCCATGGTTGAAATGAGCGGCAGCGCCTTGACACTGGCTTCCGCTTGTCTGCGGAATAGCGATTTGACGATTACACCCAGCACAATAGGGACAATAACCACGATGAGAATATCCATGATCAGCGACTTCGCATCAATATTCATCCAGCGTCCGGCAAGCAGACTAATCATCGCTGGGGTTGCCAGTGGAGCAACCAGCGTCGACACTGAAGCGATCGATACGCCAAGCGCCACGTCTCCTTTGGATAAGAGCGTCATTACGTTGGATGCAGTTCCACTTGGACAACAGCCGACCAAAATGACACCCACCGCAATATCCGGTGGAAGCTGCAATACTAATGCCAATACAAAGGCGAGAAACGGCATGATCAGATAGTGCCCTACCACTCCTATAGCCACATCCACTGGACGCCGGAACACTTCACGAAAGTCGGCCGCAGATAAAGTCAGCCCCATCCCGAACATGACAATGCCCAGAAATAACTGTATGTATCCTTTCAACCCTGTAAACGCCGTAGGAAAGAAAAATCCCAAACATGCAAATAAAAGCACCCAGATGGAAAAGGTCCCACCTACAAATTTTCCTACTTTCTCTAATCCTCTCATTCTACTGATCCCCTTACTTCTATATAAGCTGATTTGAGAAAATGCACATCGGAAGCATCTTCTGGCTGCATAGTTGGCACGCCATGTGAACTTTTCCTTCAGCTTATATAGTGCTTAAAATTTTTACCATTGTACTACATATGAATGCATATACATACTACTTTTTATGATTTTATTGGGATCAAGAAACTTTTCCCCGTTCGGACATATTTGAAAGCAAAGTGGGTATATTCATAGTAGAAGATAGTGACCAGTCGGTCATTTTGAATATCATTCGTTGAGGAGGAGTTATTCCTATGTCACGAAGCCATCCGTATAAATGGTGGAATATTATTGCATTCATCGCTGTCGTTCTCGTTAATATTTTGGCTTCTACACTTCCTATTGGCGGAAGAAGCACCGCTGCTGTATCCAACATGTACCCTACCTTAATTACGCCAGCAGGTTACGCTTTTTCCATCTGGTCGGTCATCTACGTGCTGCTCGCCTGTTTTGCCGTGTACCAATCTACATCTACAGGGCAAGCCAGGACAAGCGTTCAATCTATCGGTATTTTCTTTATTTTGAGCTGTCTCTTCAACATCATCTGGATTTTCCTATGGCAGTATGTATACGTAGAACTATGCGTGATCGTCATTATTTTATACTTGCTCTCCCTATTCGTCGTATATACACGTACTCGTACACCGCAGCCAACTCGCGGAGAAATGTGGTTCGTCAAGCTTCCTTTCAGTCTGAATCTCGGTTGGGTATCTGTGGCTACCATCATCAACATTGCAGTAGCATTGGAAAAGAATGAATGGAGTGGCTGGGGTCTCAGCGATACGCTATGGGCGATCATCATCCTGTTTATTGGCACCGTATTGGCCATCTTGGTCAGCTTTCCTTATCGTGACAGCATCTACCCACTTGTATTTGTATGGGCCTATGTCGCCATCGCCATCGAGCATCCAAACAATGAAAATGTACGGCTGGCTGCATGGGTCTTGTCGGCAATCATCCTGGTGTACGCGCTATGGCTATTCTTTGCCCGTAATCGAGACCGGGATTAAAGGAAACGAATATCATCTCCTAGCACAAGCACAAGCGAGCATGGGTCTGAATCATTTAGCCCAAGCTCGCTTGCTTTGTTTTTTCTAAAATATGATCAGGCATAGACTTTAATCAAATCTAAAAGCTTGCTTGTCGATTGATCCGTATTAATTTTCTCCATATTGTGAATGTAATCCAACCTTTTTTCATACAAACGAAGAATCATATCGACAAAGCGTTCAGATTCCAGCTCTTCTTCTTCTAAAATTTCACACAAGCCTTGTGCTTTAAATGATTTTGCATTTAGAATCTGATCCCCCCTGCTGACTGCTTTTGAAAGAGGTATCAACAGCATAGGCTTACGCAACGTCAAGAATTCAAAAATGGAATTTGAACCTGCCCTGGAAACAACCATATCTGCCATCGCCATTACATCCGCCAGTTCATCGTTTATGTATTCAAATTGCTGATAACCATTCGTACGAATAGAATCATTCACTTGGTTCTTACCACAAATATGCACGATTTGAAATTGAGCGAGCAAAGCCTCTAAATTCAGCCAAACCAGCTCATTGATCTTCTTGGAGCCTAAACTCCCACCCATGATGAGCATGATGGGCTTATTTCGAGTAAAACCGCAGTAGGCTAACCCTTTGGCCGCCTTCCCCTCTTTTAGCTCATCTCTCACAACAGCACCAATATATCGGGTATTCTTTGAGCGAAAATATTCAGCTGTTTCAGGAAAAGTAGTACAAATTTCGGTAGCAAACATGCTGGAAATTTTATTCGCTAATCCAGGGGTAAGATCGGATTCGTGGATGATGACGGGGACTCTGTTCAACCACCCAGCCAATACCACAGGAACGGAAACAAACCCGCCTTTTGAAAAAATAATATTCGGTTTTTCTTTCTTTATAATTCGGTATGCTTGAGAAATTCCCTTAAGCACTTTAAAAGGGTCCTTAACATTATTCCAGTCAAAATATCTGCGTAATTTCCCGGTTGCGACACTAAAATAACACACATCTTCTAATCCAGAGATCAGTTTTCTTTCAATCCCTTGTTCAGAGCCTATGTATTGGACACTCCGAACAACACGCATTACATTCAAAACAACCGGATGCCACTATAGTAGTGACACCCGGTTCCATGCAGACTTTGTATTTAATAAACGAACCCTGGTAACTTATTCGCCCTTCAATGCAATGACTTCAATCTCCACCAGTGCGTCCTTAGGCAGACGAGCTACCTCCACCGCACTCCGTGCTGGGTATGGTTGCTCGAAGAAGGAACTGTACACCTCATTGACACTGACAAAATCGTTCATATCCTTCAGGAATACAGTCGCTTTCACAACCTGGTTCATGTTGCTGCCTGCCGCTTCCAGAATGGCTTGTACATTGCTCAAGGACAGGCGAGCCTGCTCCTGTACATCCTTGCCGAACTCACCTGTTGCTGGATTCAGCCCAAGCTGTCCTGATGTGTAAATAAACCCGCCTGCCTCTACCGCTTGGCTATAGGGCCCGATCGCGCCGGGGGCTTTTTCAGTAGCAATTGTTTTTTTCATAGGGGTTGGATTCTCCTTCCTGATACTGGTTCACCGTATTATAGCATGTGAAGTCCAAAGCCACTATTCCGTGCGACGGTTTGACACGTTAGGTTTCTCTAAAGAAACCTTATTGCGATGGTGCTACATAATTTTATTTCCGCTGTAACCTTTAGCGCCCATGTATCATCTAATTCTTGTAACCTGCTACACAATAGATTGTACAAATTCAAATACAGGTACAATTACATTGATCATAGCTAGTATAGACGGGAAAGGAGCACCATCCTTTGAATCTCGAAACAAACGTATACCAAGCAAGGCACGGGGATCGCAAGGCGTTCGTCGCCTTGATGAAACAGATGGAATCCGATATGTATGGCATGGCGCGTTCCATTCTTCGCAGCAATGAGGATTGCGCGGACGCAATACAAGAAGCGATGCTCAAAGCATACAAGTCTCTGGGTGAGCTGCGTGAACCTCGCTATTTTAAAACATGGCTGCTTCGTATTCTCATTAATGAATGCCATCTCATGATCCGCAAGCAAAAACGGGTTGTACCCGTCGCGGAATTTATAAAGGAACCGTCCACCTCGGGCGGATACGAAAAAATCGAGCTGCGCGAGGCCATCGACCACTTGGAGGAATCCATGCGAACCGTGATTTCCCTGCACTATTTGCGTGATATGCCGATCAGGGAAATTTCAGAGCTACTGGACCTATCAGAGGGTGCCGTCAAAACACGATTGCACCGTGCTCGCAGAACATTAATGGATCTGCTACAAAATCGCGGAGAAAGGAAGGTGACCTTTCAATGAATCCTTCAGAGTATGAGAATCAGGAACAAAAGCTGGATGAGAAATTACAATTGGAAAAAGAAAACTTGGAAGCAGATATGGCAGACATCCCTGATTTGGTAAGGCAACGCCTAGACGCATTTTATGCACAAATGGAATCAGATTCTGACCTGCTACCCGACCGTTCATCCTCTCATCGACCCGTTAAAAGGTTTCTTCGGAGAACTGCAATTACCGCTGCTTCTGCAGCGCTCATTGGCGTTATGATCATTGGCAGCGCCTATGTTTCGCCTACAATGGCGGAATCATTGAAACAGGTCCCCCTTGTCGATAGCGTCTTCAAGCTCGCTGGGGATCTGGGGCTGCAAACCGCTGATCAGAAAGGATTGGCCACTTCATCGAATCTCAGCGTTACCCATGGCGGTATTACATTGGAAGTACCTCAAATCATATTTGACGGGACACGCTTGGTCGTAGCGTTGGAAAAAAGCGGTGGGGATTCACAACATGAACCCCTGTATCCCACTACCAATACGCAAGGGCAGGAAGAGGATATAGTGGAGAAAATAGACCTGTTCATCAATGGGACGTCGGTCGACAGCAACAGTAGCGCCTTTAATCTCATGTATGGTCGTCCGGGCAAAGACAATAATTCTATGCTGATTGCGTATATGCGTGACCCTGCCAGTGGTAAAGCCGCCTTACCAGATCAGTTTGAGCTAGAGGTATATGCAAAGTTAAAAGGTGTATCCGAGCCGTTCCGCATACAAACCACGGTTCACAAAACTAAAATAAACAACAAGATACTTCAGCCGCAAATGAGCAAATCTAATCCGTATCTTGCATTTACGGTAGAAAAGTTAGAAATGACCCCTATCACGACCAAGATTACAACATCGTTCAAAATGCTGACTGATATTGCACATATGCCGGATGAGTACACCGTGGAACGAGAGTACAATAACATGAAGAATGGACACACGAACCAGTACACCAAAAAGGAATTGGATATACTCGATTATGCTGTATTCGACGAGCAGGGAAGAGAACTTCAATTGCTGAGCGGTTCTGGAGTTCCCCATACCCAAGAACGTGACAGCAAAATGATCACACTGTTTACTCCTTTTGTGGACACTCCCCAGAAGATCATTTTCAAGCCATATATCTTGCCAACCCAATCAGGAGGTAGCGCCCTACTCGATGCTAAAGGTAACTGGACACGCCATTACATCGATGAATTAGAAATTACGATCGATGTGCCACAAAATACAAACCACCCATAAAACACGAATAACGCCGCTGCTGTCCGAATGATCGGGCAACAGCGGCGTTATTATCATTTCTAATCCTAAGCGTGGTTTTAGACATTGTCATCAGGAGTCGTTCCTGTACCAGGTTCCTCATCATCGGAGGTTAGTTCTGCACCGATGACCCGAATGATGTCATTCGGATAAATATGTACACCGCTCGCCTGCGCGAGAGCAATTCGTACCATAGCTCGTGCGATGAACGAAGCGGGAATGGCGCGATAGGAAGCGAACCTGCCCGTCATTAGGCCATCTAGCGCTTTCATGACAATCGTGGCAGCGGCTTCGCCAAATCGTCGTTCAGATCTCGCTCCCAAAATAAGCGACGGACGGAACAAATGCAGTGCAGGCAATCCGATCGCGGCAAGCGCCTCTTCAGCCTCACCCTTAGTACGGTTATAAAACACACGTGAATCCGGGTCAGCGCCCATCGCAGAGATCGCAAGCATCTGTACTGCTCCAGCCTCTTTGCCCAACTGGGCTGTCAGAACCGGATAGTCCAGATCCACCTGTCGAAACTGCTCCTTAGAGCCAGCCTTTTTCATCGTTGTCCCAAGGCAGCAAAACACATCATCCACCCCTTCGAGGGCGAAGGCCGACTTCTGTGGTTGTTCCCAGTCGATGAGCGCCTGCTCTAGCTTGGGATGCTTGATGTCCAATGGACGCCTGCCCAAAACCATGACGCGGGTGTATTCTTTTTGCACCAGTAGCTCCCGTACAACATAACCCCCGACAAGCCCTGTGCCACCCACAACGACCGCTTTACGTTCCATGATATACCTCCTAACGCTCCTTGTCCCATGATTGTGATCAGGTTAATTTAAACGGCTGTTCGTCCGCCTCCTTGCTGTCGGACGGACACATAGGCAGGTACAGGGAAAAAGTACTTCCCTTGCCTTCTTCACTCTCCAGACGGATAAATCCGCCTAACAAGCGGGAAAAATCACGGCTGATGGACAACCCCAGCCCAGTTCCACCATATTTACGATTAATCGAACCGTTCGCCTGCTGGAATGCCTCAAAAATAACATGCTGCTGAAGCTTGGATATACCGATGCCTGTATCTTTTACAGCAAATACAACCCAGTCTCCCTCCTGACCCTTTCGATCCAGATGCTGTGTGCTGATTTCCAGCAATACACGCCCTTCATGAGTAAACTTAAAGGCATTGGACAATAGATTGCGTAAAATTTGCTGTACTCGTTTGGAATCGGATCGGATTTCATCCGGTACATGTTCATGCACGTTCAGGCTGAATTCCAGGTTTTTATCCTTCGCTGTGACATCAAAATGCATCATCATCCCATGCGCAATTTCACGCACACTGACTGGCTCACTTACGATTTCCATGTGCCCAGCCTCGACCTTGGATAAGTCCAGAATGTCATTAATCAGTTGGAGCAAATCATGGCCCGAGGCATAAATTAGATCACTGTACTGGTATAGCTCGTCCTCATCTAGCTCTTTTCCCTGCTCATTGATAATCTGTGCCAGGTTAATGATGCTGTTAAGAGGTGTACGTAACTCATGCGACATCGTTGCCATAAAATCCGATTTATACTGGGAAGCCATCATCAGCTGCTTGGCGCGTTCCTCTAAAATAATCTTTGCCTTTTGCAGCTGATCACGCTGCTCTGACAACAACTCATTCGCCTGCTGAATCTGATAGTTTCGCTGCTGCTCCATCTGAAAATCACGTAATATCAGTGCAAATAAAAAGCTAAGGATAACGCCGATAGGCAGTGTAAGAGGAACGACCTCTGCTACATAATAGCGCCAGGGAATGACGCCCAGGAAGGCAATATTTAACGTATTTACAATATTAACCGCTAAAATGGTTACAGATGCCTTAATAATCAAGCGCCAAGTGGAGCGGCGCATCCAGTAGTTCAAACCGGCGCATAATATGCCCAAAATGCTCATATTCAGAAAGCCGACCCACGCCGCCATATTCAGACCGAAGGTAAATCTTGTAAGACCGATTGCTACCCCAATAATAATCAGCGTGTAGGAACGGGGATACACCAATGCTGCGATAATGAGCGGAACAAAACGCAGATCGAAAATAACCGTTTCATTGAAATTAAAGCCAAAGCAAGAACTGACCCATCCGCCAAATACCACCAGCAACACTGAGCTGACATATTTGAACCGCGTAGACGTACGACTCAAACCATATTTATAAATCACGTTCGCCACATAGGCAACGGCAATCAGCATCCCCAAATTCATTATAAACATCGTTGAAAATTGCATGGATTCACACTCCCATTGCGCGAGAAATTGGATGCCAGGCCTATGCTAGCCGATTTTGCCTTACTCGTACATCATAACATGAAGCCCCATCTTTCGACATATCCAAGAGGCTTGCGTGTGTGTATAAAAAAAGCGAACCGCAACGGCTCGCCCTAGTGGGAGTATCTATAGAGTCAGCTTGGAATGCCTTTGTTCCGGCGCCACTCCTTGACAAATAATTCGGCAAAGTAAGGATCCCACTGGGTTCCTTTACCCTCTTCCAATATCATAACCGCCTTCTCTTCCTTCATACCTTTCCGATAGGGACGATCCGACGTCATCGCATCATAGGCATCTGCTACGGCTATGATGCGCCCAAATAGTGGGATGTCTTCCCCGGAGAGCTGGTCAGGGTATCCCTTGCCATCGTAACGCTCATGGTGCGAGCGCACGCCGGGTAGATAAGGGGCCATAGCATAAGCAGGCTCCACTTGCCGAAGAATACTCTCCCCCATAACCGGGTGCATTTTAATCTGGTCAAACTCCTCGTCCGTCAGCTTGCCATCCTTAAACAGCACAGCGTCAGCCACACCGATTTTACCGATATCATGCAGCAAGGCTGTTTTACGCAGCAAGTCGAGGTCCGTCTCGCCCAAACCGCCCTTTCGCCCAATGAGTACAGAGTATTCAGCCACGCGCAACGAATGTCCTGCGGTATAGGCATCCCGCGCATCCAACGCTGCAGCCAAAGTGGCAAAGTAACTGTCTAATAGCTGACCGTTTTTTTCCTCTCGTTCCTTCAGGCCCTCGATCATCATGTTAAATCCTTCGACCAGCTCCGCAAATTCGTCCGAATACAAGTCACTGGCGTTACTGTTCAGGCGGCCTTCCTTCACTTCATTCATTTTTTCCAACAAGTGATGGATCGGCTGTTCGATCTCACGGGTTAGCAGCCTGCCTCCCAAATAAGCAAAGGCTACACCAGATATTAAAATCGTACCCGCCCATGCCCAATAGGAGCCGGAATCCGTCGCCTCCAAATGTTCCAGCCGAATCTGCGTAGCTAAACAAAACAGAAATAGAGGAAAAGCACCAATTAACGTTGCACTTAACTGAAATTTATGCCGAAGTGACAGCAAAACTCGACCTCGCAGGGACAGGTTCAATCCATATTGCTGATAGGTTCGATCCCGAATCTCCTCCAGCAGCGGTTTGATTGCTCTCATGGTCAGAAAAAATTCAACCAGTGCATGCATGGAAGCGACCAAACAAGCTCCTATACAGGCGATTCCTACATAATAAAAGGGAAAGGTAAGTTGTCCAGTATGTATCATCCATAATGCAATGACGGCTGCCGGGATAGAGAAGCCTAGCAAATGCGGTCCGACAATACGTAAAACTGACAAATTAGGCAGATGATGAACCCGGATATACACCGCTTCTACATCCTTGAGTGTCTCCTGATTGCCTTGGAAAAAACGATGAACGGGTCTTAAGTGCATTCGAAACACTATGGTTTCACAGACAATCATAATGACGCTGGAAAATGCAACAATTTTGACAAGACCCAAAAGCTCATAGTGGGCTACATTTAACGTGGAAAATACAAAAATCATACATACCAGTAGTACAGCAATAAATGAACCTATAATATAGTTCAGGATAACATGCTGAATAAAGCGCTTATAGATCGGCAAAATGCTACCCCTCTTTTCATCCGTACGCTCATAAAATATCTTTGTATTCAATATCGGAGTCCAGCCGTCAAAAGTTAACCTTCTTCTATGAGCAATTTGCATGAATCCTAGGAAAATAACACTAGCGAGCGGTCCGCATCGGATTCCGGCTTTCGCAGGGCACCTTGGTCTGGCAAAGTCCGCAACCGGCACCCGATTCAGCCTCACCGCCGTTTAACACTGCCCACTTTCGAGATTCCTCGCCGTACACAAATTTCATGCAGGCGATTTTGTCATGACCGCCTTCCTTGCTGATGGCCTGTACAGGACAGCGGGTAATGCACACACCGCAAATGCCTTTGCTGCACAGCAGACAGTTACCGGTATGGCTCAGGTTCGAGGATACTCTGACATCAGGCGGCACCTGCAGATCCGTTACTACAGACAGCAGGCGGATGGCAATTCCTTTTTCGGTGATGAAGCCATCGTTGATACTGAAGGTGCCGAGACCGGCTGCATACGCGATATGCCGTTCTGACCAATTAGAGACCGGACCACCTGTGGCACCGTGGATGTTGTACCAATCCGTATCCAGCGGCCCCACAGCTCGATAGCCAAGTCCAGTCAGATATCCCGCCAAATGGTACCTTGCCGACCGCACAAAATATTCATCGCCAAAGGTCCGCAGCAGCGCCCACTCTCTGGAGGCTCTTGCTTTTTGCGCACGATTGGCCTTGCGAATCGTCTCACTGATCGGCAGCACAACACTGACAACGGTGCCTCCACCAAAACTTCCTGTGCCGAAGGTCCGTTCGAAGGCTTCCTGCGGCGTAGCATGGTCGGGGCCCACCACTCTTTTATAATCCTCAAACAAAGGATCATTGGCCTCTGCAAATTGAATAATCGGTTCCTCGTAGTAAGGGCTCTGTAATTCTTCGCAGAAATTGCCCTTGTCTTCGCTCACATAGGCCTTCATCTCGGCTGCGATAAGTTCTTTCATGTCTGGTACGGGCGTTACCATCCTATCCACATCCCTCTTCTTAAGTTATTGTGATTCTCTCGAATTCCTGGCGGATACCCGGTTACCGATGAATGGCTGCGTTACATATCTGAATCCCTATTCGTGTATATACACGAATAGGTCAGCATGACCTCCCTTATTAGGCGAAGGCTAATCACAGTCTCAATTTTTCAATTTTGGATAACAGTGCGGTCAATATCTGCAAATCGGCGCTTCCCAGTGACTTCTGTAAAAATAACTGCGCCTCCTCCCAGAGCTCTGCTGCATCGTTATATAACGCTTTTCCTCTCTCTGTCAGGGTAAGGCAGCGGTTCCGGCTTCCCTCAGCGGATGTATCCTCCACATACCCACTTTGCTCCAGGGCCTTCAAATTGCGCACAAGCGTGGTTCGGTCGAGTCGCATCTCCGATGCTAATTCGCTTACGCTTACCGGTCCCAGTACCGTTAAGTGCTTGAGCAGCGAAAACTGGCTGATATGGAGTCCACTTGGAGCCAGATACTGGTCATACAGCCCTGTTACAGCCATCGAGGCACGACGCAGATTAATGCATGTGCAGACTGAGGGCGAGTTATTCTGTGATGTTTTTTTGTCTTTCCTTGAGGCAGTCATAGTTCTTGTTTCCTTCCATCTTTCGTGTAACTACACTATTCCAAAATTCGTACGCTCTGTCAGGGCAATTTATCACAGCCTCTATTCTCTGCAAATGAAAATAAGTCTAATCCATTGCAGAAAGTGCATTATTTCCAGTCTACAATCAAAAAAACCAAAAATCCCTTGTGTTTTAGAATCATTATTGTTATACTGTATTAGTATGTATTAACCCCATAGGATTCCACGCAAGAAGCTATACTCCTATCACCGCATGGAGCTTCTCCAAATTTTATGTATAACCCTAATGTAGAATTTTGAGCTTTTGCCGAAGATTTTCACATTCACACTGGCGCGGTCATCGGAGCCGCAAGGACGAAAGAGAGGTAGGGCTTTTGTCGTTTGGAAAATAAACAGAGGAATCAGACTGCCCCTTATGAACATGCTGACCATATAATACAAGGTAGCAGGGGTTAAATATATATTATGCCGTCAAACGATGAAGTTTGAGCAGGCCGTGCAGTATACGCAAGCTGCGCAGATCCTCCGGATGATCCCCGGGGGATTTTTCATATACGGAAAACGCATCTATGAACAAAAAAGTGACCCTGCCGATACATCGACAGGGCCTATAGCTTGATCAAAAAGGGGTTAATAGGGTCATTATAGTCTTGCTTTCTTAAAACAAAATGATATGCACCTTAAAAACTCATTAATTTTCCAGCTTTATATGGCTACTAATAATTCGTCCAATATTCCATACTACCGGACTGTACCTTTTGAGTAGTAGGGCGTCCAGCTTCCACTTGGGCAGACTTGTAGCTGGAAGGACGCTCCCATCCTTCCAGTAAAACAATATGCTGGGTACCTGTGTTAGTTTCCCATGTGATATAGCGCTCTTGTTCCATATGTCGCAATGCAGCTGTAATTTCAGGGTCTCGCTTACCCGTTTTTGCTGACAATTCAGCCATTGTAGGCATATGGCGATGCTGAGCAAAATAATTATACAAAATACGTAGTAGCTTCCGTTCCAAATCCGGCAACATCGTTACCCCTCCTAAAGAACATATGTTCCCATTATAACACATAAAAATGCACCCTCCTACTGGAAGATGCATACGGGCTTGTATGCCCATGCTGAATTTAGTTTTTTTCCTTTTCCTGACGACCGATAGAGCGCAACCACCAAGAGATTCCTCCAACGCTTCCAAGCGCCAAAACCGTCAAGAAAATAATATAAAACAAATGAAATGTACGATCACTCATGGCAATCGCCTCCTTACTTTATGTATACACTTTCCAGCTAAGCCTGTAAACCTCTTTTTGATCCCACAATCACATTTTCGCCAAACATTTGACAATAGATACTTGCTTAGGATGCATCGGTGCACACTTATCAAAAATGGTTAATATCAAATAGGAGACAGATCAAGGAGGTTATCGAATATGAAGTTTCTATTGATCGTAATCATCATTGCGCTGATCGTTGTTTTGCTCATGAGAAGACGCAGATGAACGAAGACATCCTCTATGGTTAACTGAGAATACAAAAAGGGCTTTCGGTACATCACCGAAAGCCTTTGTTCATCTGAGGTTAAGGCTGAACTACGCCTTGTTCTTTTTGCTATATTTAATAAAAGCAATCACAAGCGCTATAGCAAACAATATTCCGCTGACTACCCATGTGGTCAGAAACGCCATACCCAAGCCGACATTAGCCCCCATGGTCGGATGCTTCATAGCAGTAAACACCGAGCCCTGCATCATAAATATGGTACAGAACAAAACAACGGGTGCCAAAATAATTGTGCTTGCGGTCTTACGACTACCAGATACTGCAATTACACACAGAGCAGAAATCACCAAGATCACCCAATAGATAACTGCTTCCCAAATCGCTGAAGTGCCCACCTGTTCGACCTCTTTTCTATCCATCATATATACCTCTTCTATTGTAACAGACGTCACACAGTGAACCAAGCCATAATTTGATTAGAAAAGGGCTAAACCCTGCCGACAATGTAAATAATGTATAGTAGCAGACAACCCTACATAGAAGAAATGAAAGGAATTGATCTTATGAGAAGTGCAAGTCCTTTTGTCATTGTGAACGATGTGCAGCAGTCGGTTGACTACTACCAATCTGTTTTAGGCGGGAAAATCAAAGTACTGAACAAGCAGGACGGCAGGCTCTTACATGCCGAACTGCACCTGGGCAGCAGCCATATCCATTTTTCCGATTCCTACGGTAAACCACTGAAAGCACAGCATGTCCAAATCATTCTCGACTGTGAGAGTGAGGAGGAGCTTAAACAGGCTTACCATGTACTATCCGAAAAAGGCACCATCACTGTAGAGCTACAAGATACCTTCTTTGGTGCGCTGCACGGCGAAGTAACGGATCATCTTAATCAAATTGGATGGGTGATGAACTATTTTAAAAGATGATCACGTTTAGCCATAACTGAGTACGTCTTGTAGCCGCCATCAACGTTCCTCACCCGATATCCGAATTGGGTCAGAATTCTGGCCGCTAGATAGCCGCGCAACCCGACTTGGCAGGATACCGCGATCTCCAGATCACGAGGAATTTCCGACATCCGCTCTCTGATCTCGGCCAGTGGAATATGAATAGAACCTGGAATCGCTCCTCCCTGTAGCTCCATCGCATCCCGGACATCAATAACAAGACCACCATTGCGGTGAAAATCGTCAACTTCATGCCACTGTATCGTCTGGACCAGCCCATCCATGATGTTCGAAGCTACGTAACCCGCCATATTCACTGGATCTTTAGCTGAAGAATAAGGAGGTGCATAAGCAAGCTCGATATCTGCCAGCTCACGGACGGTTAAATGGCCGCGAATCGCCGTCGCAATAACATCAATCCTTTTGTCGGCTCCGTCAGCCCCAACAGCCTGCGCTCCGTAGATCATCCCGGTCTTCGGATGAAAGAGCAGCTTCATAGAAATGGGTGACGCGCCAGGATAATAACCGGCATGTGAACCAGGATGAATATGAATAGTCTGATAAGGAACAGCCAGCCGCTGCAATGTTTTTTCATTGTTACCTGTAGAAGCTGCGGTCAATGCAAATGTCTTAATTACGGATGTTCCGAGCGCACCATCATAGGAAATCGGCTGACCATTAATATGATCCGCTGCCAAACGCCCCTGCCGATTGGCTCCCCAGGCCAGCGATACCATCGTTACAAACCCATGATTGCGGTCTTTGACCTGGATGGCATCACCTACCGCATAAATGGACGGATCACTGGTTTGCAGCTGTGCATTCACCTGAATAGCGCCGCGAAAACCTAGTTCCAATCCGCATTGCTTGGCCAACTCATTTTCAGGTACCACGCCAATCGCCAAAATAACCATATCCGTCTGAAGCGTCTCCTCAGAGGTCAAACGTAACCGTGTACCCTGTTCTTCAAAAGCTGCGACTCCTTCCTCTAAACGCACCTCCACCCCGTTCAGCTGCATATGCTGTTCCACCAGTTTGGCCATTTCAGGGTCAAGCGGATTCAACACTTGTTGTCCTTTATCCATAACGGTTACTGCAAGTCCACGCTCCCGCAAATTTTCAGCCATCTCCAGCCCAACAAATCCAGCACCAATTATCGTGGCATGCTTGGGTTGCCTTTCATCTACATATGCCTTAATAAGGTCGGTGTCATGAATGTTTCTTAACGTAAATACATTTGTAGCTTCATGTAGTCCGGGAATGTCTGGTATCATCGGTTTGGCTCCCGGCGACAATACCACAATATCGTACGCCTGCTCATCCATCTCTCCTGTGATCATATCGCGGTAACGGACAAGCTTATGCTCGCGGTCTATTTGTATTACTTCTTTCAGCACCCGAACATCTATATTAAATCGGTCTCTAATGCCTTGAGGCGTCTGGAGAAACAGCTTCTCCCGTGCCTGAATTGTCCCCCCAATATAGTAGGGAAGACCACAGTTTGCAAAAGAAACATGCTCACCGCGTTCAAACAGAATAATCTCGTCTTCCTCATTCCATCTACGCAATCTCGCCGCAGCAGAAGCTCCACCTGCTACCCCGCCAATAATAACTATCCTCTTACCCATTTCTTCCCCCTCCTCATATACCCTATGGGGTATAATATATACCTATGGGGGTATGATGTCAACAAACAAAAAAGGCAGAGGTTACCCCCGCCTGCTCAAACCCTAAACAAAACCCGATTGGAATCACAAATCACTTGCGACTGCTGCAAAAATGCCCTATCTCACTGGGCTAACTAGCCGCCAACTACTGTTTATTACTGTTGACTGGCCGCGATTGCCTGCTCCAGATCATACAAAATATCGTCTATCGCTTCGGTCCCGACAGATAAACGTAACAGCTCCGGTTTGACTCCAGCAGCCACCTGTTCTTCTGCGCTCAGCTGCTGATGGGTTGTGCTTGCCGGATGAATAATCAAAGACTTGGAATCGCCCACATTCGCCAGATGAGAAAACAGCTTTACATTCGCAATCAGCTTGCTTCCCGCCTGACTCCCGCCTTTGATACCAAAGGTCAAGATTGCCCCTTGTCCTTTTGGCAAATATTTTTGGGCCAACTCATAGGATGGATGGCTCGGCAATCCAGAGTAGCTGACCCACTCCACATCCTTGTGACTTTCGAGGTATTGCGCTACTTTCAGGGCATTCTGACTATGTCTTTCCAGCCGCAGATGCAATGTTTCCAAGCCTTGAAGCAGTAGCCATGAATTGAACGGAGAAATGGCTGCTCCCAAGTCACGCAGCAATTGCACCCGTGCCTTGATAATGTACGCGATAGGTCCCACCGCCTCGGTGTATACAACTCCATGGTAGCTTGGGTCCGGCTCAGTCAGTCCGGGGAAACGACCACTCGCTTTCCAGTCAAACTTGCCACTGTCCACGATTACCCCGCCAAGAGACGTACCGTGTCCGCCAATAAACTTGGTTGCCGAATGCACAACAATGTCCGCTCCATGTTCGATAGGGCGTAATAAATAGGGGCTTGGGAACGTGTTGTCCACAATCAGCGGAATACCATATTCGTGTGCAATCGCCGCTACAGCTTCCACATCTAGCACATTGCCCTGTGGATTGCCAATCGTTTCGGCAAATATGGCCTTCGTTTTATCCGTGATGGCTTGGCGGAAATTCTCCGGATCATCCGAATCGACAAAATGCACCTTAATACCCAATTTCGGCAGTGTAGTAGAAAACAGATTATATGTACCGCCATACAGACTGGAGGCCGATACAATTTCATCTCCAGCTCCGGCAATGTTCAGAATGGAGAAGGAAATCGCCGCCATTCCCGAAGCTGTGGCCAACGCGCCAGCTCCGCCTTCCAGTGCGGCAATTCGTTGCTCGAATACATCCGTAGTCGGATTCATCAGACGCGTATAAATGTTGCCGAATTCTTTCAGCGAGAACAAATCAGCCGCATGCTCGGCATCCCGAAATCCATATGAAGTGGTCTGGTACAACGGAACGGCGCGGGCAAAGGTATTAGGATCAATCTCTTGTCCGGCATGGACAGCGAGGGTTTCGAATGACAGCTTGCGTTCTTCTGACATGATTATTGCCTCCCTTGTTATACGTGCTGTATGAATCGTCTCTTCCTGTATGCGTAGTCTTGGATGATTTTTCAACTATTCTCGCACAAAAAGAACGATTTGGGAAGATAATTCTCATTATTCAGGTATGATATTATTGTTTTATTGAAACATCAAGTTTCGGATCGGAAGGTTTTGCCCAAATGCTCACCCAGACCAAAATAATGGCGGAAATTATAGATGAGCGGACTCCACTTTGCTGGATCAATATGATTCTCTCCGAGGATGATATCCTGATGAACATGCACCTGTATGGCTTGGGTTTCGACGATCGCAAAATAAGGAGAATGGTCAGGAATCCGCATCTCCTTCACCTTGGCTTCAATTTGAATAGGGCACTCCCTGATTCGGGTGGGCTTGACTCTATTCGATTCAATCGCAGCCAGTCCGCTGATCTCATACTTATCTTTTTGATATGAAAATCCATTTTTCTCTTTTTCCGCTGGAACGGGATTCTTGCCTGTAAAAGGAGCCAAACGCTCTACATTTTCCCACATGGAAGGCCCAGGAACATTGATTACACATTCGGGATGACGCTCCATATTTTCTAATGCTTTGCCACCTGTTCCAATACCTAACACCACACAATCTCCTAATGCCCACGAGGAGGAAATAGGGCTAATATTGGTCGTTCCATCCTCATTCAGCGTGTTGAGTAAAATCACAGGGGTTCCGTAATATAAAATGCTAGGGTTTATCGTTTTTATGCTTGGGGTACGATTCATCTGATTTATTGGATTCATTGGGTCCATGTTTTATTCTCCTTCTGTTCAGATCTGCCTCCTTATTGTAAAATGTAAACATTTCAACCTTCATCGAAGTATGGATTACAAAGGGGGATAACCGTGCCATGAGCACCCAATCGAATGTAGCCATGATTGCTTCTCTTGTCAGCGAGCCTTCCCGTGCAGCCATTCTCACCGCTCTATTAGACGGCAGATTCCACACGGCAAGTGAACTGGCCCATATGGCAGGCATCAAACCGCAAACCGCCAGTTTCCATCTGGCTAAAATGACCGAAGCACAAGTCATTACTGTAGAAAAACAAGGGCGGCACCGTTACTATGGCATTCAAGACCCCGAGGTTGCCCAGGTGATGGAGTCACTTTTGTCCATAGCTCCACCTGTTCCAATCAAGTCATTCAAGCAAGCCTCCGAAAACGAGGCCATACGGTTGGCAAGAACTTGCTACGACCATGTTGCGGGTCATTTAGGCGTACAGCTCATGAGTTTTTTCATGCAAAAGGGGATTCTTTCCGAGGATCAGGACGGACTTCATATCACCCAACAAGGAGAGATTTTCTTTGCTGACTTTCAGATCAACCTCAAGAACACAAGACAAAAGCGTCGCTCCTTCTCACATAAATGCCTGGATTGGAGTGAACGACGCCATCATCTTGCCGGTGCTTTAGGAAGTGCTCTTCTAGACAGATTATTCGAATTACATTGGGTCGAGCATCTGCCCACAACCCGAGCGATACGCATTACAGCCGAGGGTAAAAGAGGTTTTAAAGAGGTATTTTCGATAGAGATCGGCTAAGTAATCATAGTTCTAATGCTTTTCTTGTTTCGCATTGGATGTTATGACTGGAGACAAGGACCTTTGTTTTCTCGTCAATGGCCGGACATAGGCATAATTGTTTTTTGGAGCCTTTCCTTTTGCCACACCTGCTTTATATCCTCCAGCAGCAGCCGGAATGGCAACCAAGGTTCCATAGGTTCTCATCGCCCGTTCAATTGGGAAAGATACAGAACGCATTCCATCGGTAGATCCGGCAAAATGAACTGCGGCTGCATAATTGTTCAGCCGATCGTTACTGTCATTCAGCCATACGGAACCCGAATCTCCAGGTCCAGTTCGTCCCTGGGTAAAACGAATGACGGTTTGATCACGGAAAATCTCGATTCCCGAATCGCCCCTCACTCTTTGTTCCACGCCAATCGCCTCCACGACTCCTCTGGCGAAGCCGTTTGTTTTAGCCATTCTTTTAAACGTCATTCCCAGACGATAGCTCAATAAGTGCCCAGGCACGGTAATAAGACCACCACTTTGGTTAATCAGATACCTCGGATTAAGCAGACTATTTGAATTGGCAATAGCTATGGCAGAGTCCTGAAAGTTAACACCTGTCGTAGTAAGCGGGACAAATTGAAAAGCTCTCCCGATCTGATCCGCCGTTCTGCCTCCATCTGCCGGAGAAGGCTGAATGGTATTGTGAAATTGGTTTGTATTCGTTGGGACTAGGACATGGGCATTACTCAAAATAAACAAAGTATTATTCTTAATAACAATGAGTCCTCCGGTTCCTCCTGCAGTGGTGGGAACCGTTGTTCCTACACTGACCGCACCGGGCACGGGGCGCCATCTTTGGCGTGGGTTCGTTTGGGTAGGAGTCGCCGCTTCCCTTTTGAAAGAACCCACACCTAAAATTCGGATAGGTACCGCAGAAGCCTGACTTATATTATGGGTTACTGCCTGCAATTTGGTTTGCGTCACAGCCGAAAGATTTCTCAAGGTGTATACCACAATCGCCGCGCCCTTTGCCGGTCTATTGGGATCAGCATAACCTACTCCAATCCCTGTTACTCCGTTCCGTTTGAGCATCGTTCGCCATATCCGACTCTTCAGCTTGAAAGCTTGATAAAAGGTAGCCACAGCCACATACATCTCCTTTTCATAGTCAATGATGTATATACATATGACTAATCCACACATTATGACTGTGCGTTTCCCCAGAACAGTGAAAAAGGTGTGGGCTGGAAGCAAACGACTGCTTTTATTGATCAGTCTTCCTAAAGAACTCTACCATTTCGATAAATGATTGCTGAGCTGAATGTACGTGATATCGGGGAGAGTACGGATCACTGAATCCATGCTGTCCGCTGAATTTATGTATTTGGATATTATGGTTGTCTAAAGCTGAAATGAGCTCATCCACATTAAATGATATTTCTTCCTGTGGGAAAAAAAGCAGTGTTGGACAATGTGGAGTTATTTCCAAATAATTTCGAATACGAGAGCCATAGTATCCTACGATTCCATCAACATATTTTTCTTTGCTACACAGCCAGGCAATCGTTGCCCCGATGCTAAACCCGACGATAAATACCTTTTTATAGCGAGCTTGAATACTTAACAATAAACTTTCAATATGATAGGAAGCACGTTTGAATCCTATATTTTTTATGAAATGGGCATAGGCAGCTTCCTCTTGCGAATAGTCAAAAGGCGTTTCTTTGCCTATTAAATTTGGACAAATCACGTCATAACCCTCATCTGATAATAAGCTGCAATAATTTTGTATATGCTGGTTAATTCCATAAATCTCATGCAGCACAACAATGAGGGTGTCCGACTTCTTATCTATGCTTATCATGTTGCCCCCCCCTAGGTTTGAATATGGGAAAAAACAATCCAACCGGATACGTATATTTATACTCTTATATTAACAACCTGTAGATAAGCCTCTTCAGATATCGGAGGAGTACCTGGGATTATTGTGGTTTGAGGGATGATGTGGTTTCCATTTCCCGTCTTATCGAGTCAGAAAACTCATCAAAGGGCTTATTCTCTCTTGCCCGGGACCCTACGATATAAATCGCTATATTTCATCATTAGAAGTTCCCCATTCGAATATTCGCTCTTCGAGCACTTCGTAAGCATTATTCATACTTCCTAACCTCCCTTTTTTAGAAAATATTATATCCAATATGATCATTTCGCTATATGTTTTTAGTTAAAATCCAGAGACTGCTACCTGACATACACCACTCATCCAATCAATTTTGCATCTTCATCCTGTGATATAATTCCTTCAATATCATTGTATGGAAGGATGGTGCAGATGTCGGAGCAACAAGTATACGTCCGGTTCCCAGAAGAGGTGGACGTTGCAGAATTGACAGCAATGTACAGACGCAATCGGGAGTTCTTTGATATGTTTTCGCCAAACCACCAAGAAGAGCACTATACGGAGGAGCACCATCTCCAAACGATTATTAAGAGTAAGGCTGACATGGTAGAGGATCGGAAATATTCCTTCGTGGTGTGCCACAAGGAAGACAATCAGATTATAGGCAGCATAGGTCTATCTTTTGTAGTAAGGGGACCACTTCAGAGCTGTATGATCGGATACAGCCTAGACCAAGCCTATAACGGCAAGGGTTATATGACGGAGGCGGTGAAGCAGGTGGTTCGCTACGCTTTCGATGAACTAAAATTTCATCGGATCGTCGGAGAAGCCTCTCCTCGGAATCCAGGGTCCATCCGTGTGCTTGAGAAGGCTGGCTTTCACAAAGAAGGCATTTCTCGAAGCAACGTAAAAATTAATGGAAAGTGGGAGGACCATCAGGTTCTGGCGATTATCAATCCATCAGAGGATATCTAAGTTTAGTGAATATTGGTCTCGAAAGTTAATGGAAAAGAAAAGTTATGACAACCTATTAGAATGCGTTAGTTGAATAACAACAGCGGCAGTCTAAGACTTTATTTATTAAGTCTTGTTCTGCCGCTGTTTGAATTTTTGCTCAATCTAAAACTTTATTTCCAATGCACATTTTACAGAAACTATATTCGTTTTGCTGGGAATCTCAGTGCATGATTTCTTTCTTATTCACCTTAACGCCGGATAAGGACTGATCAAACATTTCGAGAATAAAGAGGAAGCGCTCAGCTTCACGAAATACATGATCAGCTAATAGAGGATGGATAATGCTTTTTATTCGGCACTCGTCGATCAAATCACGCGCTGTTTTCTTAAAATCTCGCAAGGACTTAACAGAGACACGATTTTCATCCACAAATTGACTCAGAAGTGGAACGGTCTGCGACTGTGGACGCATATAACTTAAATCAATCGCTTGGAACATCAGTGTATCAAAGTCATTACTAAACTCCCTAGCTTGTTCAACCAATTTGCGTTCGGATGGATCCAGCAAATGGCCTATGAATTTTGCGTGATCGGCCATGATCTTTAAGAAAAAAATATTTTCATCAATAATAGCATCGGGTAATGGTTCAAGCGTTCCTGAATTGAGTTCCCCTAAACGATTTCTGAAATAATTCGCTTCCCGGCTTACATGGTCTACCAGTAAGGGAAAATTGGTTTGTCCAGGAAGTTTGCATTGTAATATAAGCCCCAATACCATCCTCTTAAATGCCCAAATATTTGTCGCCGCATTCTGTACTTCCGTATTAAACTCTTTGATTGTATAAGGATCTGTATTGATATTAAATTCATACGATCTTTTCTCAATATCCTCAAAAATAGCGTAAAACCGATTGGCTTCTGTTTTAAGTTGAGTATCTTCCGCTCTAAAGCCTAACCCCAGAAAAAAGGAATGCTCCTTCATAATCCTGGACCAAAAACGTATTTCATCTAATGAGCGTGAAACAAATGCATCCAATGATATCCCTCCTCTAAATGAGCAAAAAAGCACTTACTTAGTCATATGGGATATGACAGGTCATTATGAATATCGAAGTTCAACGTCTCATACGAATCCAATTTCGAAATTGAGCCGGAGTTATTAAATCATTCAGGGTTTTCTTCCGCTACCAAGTCTACCCGAAACTCAAGCTGGTCTCTCATAAAAATTTTACCTGCAATCTTGACCGATTCTGGCTTAATCTCCTCTACTATTCCCCCATAATCCTCAAACGTCATGCGTAATTCCTCATCAACGGATACCACATATACATGCGCCTGGACCAAAGCGGCTCCGAACAGTTCCATATCTGTCTTCAATACTTTATATGTACGTTTCACAACGATCACCTCAAATATTTTCATTCGGTAGATTATATATAGATTCCTTCTGCAACAAGCATTTCTGCGTTTATTATCCCATGATCCTCACTAAAAATTAAATTCCATAATATAACTCATATTTGAATATATATCATTTAATGTTTGGACAATTATCCCAATCCAGTTTTATAATTCACCTGTTAATACATATATTTAGGAGGTACTCATGAAAAATATTTATAAAAAACTAGGAACAATAGCGCTAGCCCTTCTTATTGGAGTTTCGGTGTTCTCATTGTTCCCTACAGTTACAAAAGCTGAGACTACAAATGTAACTTGGACAAATGGTTCTTTAGTAACTTCTCTTGATGGTTCAGGAACAAGAGACAGAGCAACAGTTGGGAAAACAAATGGAAAATGGTACTGGGAAATAAAAGTAACTAATGTTGCATCATTCGTAGGAATAACAGGTGAATTAGATCAACAGGCTCAAACTATTTATGGAAACAATGGTTCGATTTATAACAGCATCAAATCACCTGTTATTATAGGTTACAGTCCTGGCTTTGGAACAGGTGACGTTATCGGCATTGCATTGGATTTAGATAACGATAAAATTACCTGGTACAAAAATGGAGTCTCCCTTGGAGTTAATTCAATAAAACCATCTGAATTAGAAGGGACACAGATTTTCCCTGCGGTTTTAAGTGGAACTGGTGAGAAGATAAATTTTGCAGCTAATTTTGGAGCAAGTGAGTTTAAATATCCAATCCCTGAAGGGTTTTTACCTTATCAAGCTACAGGTGGATCTACAACACCCGATCCATCTACAACGCCTGATCCATCAACAAAACCCGACCCATCTACAACACCTGATCCATCTACAACACCTGACCCATCGGATACAGATGGATCATCGCAACCAACTGGTGATCGCGCCATTCTAACTGTAACGATGGACAATGGATTTGATAAAGAATTCGATCTGAGTAAAAAAGAATTGAATGCCTTCATCGCTTGGTACGACGCAAAAGATGCGGGCAGAGGTGCTTCATTCTTTGCCATTGATAAGCATAATAATAACAAAGGCCCATTCAGCAATCGCAAAGATTATGTAATCTTCAACAAAATTCTCACATTTGAAGTAAGTGAGTATTCAACCAAATAAATATAGGGTTTGCAACCTGCTCATTTCAATAAAAAAGCGCAGCTTCCAAAAAGCATGGACGCTGCGCTTGTATTTAACTAAACTGCTCTTGAATGAGTGCAAAAAAACAACCTAGACTTGGCTTCCAACTTGGTTTGGATTAAGATCCATATTTTTAGTGTACACCTTGCTATTAATGAGACTGATGATGCTGTTAACAATAATTGAGGTAAGTATCGTTAACAGAATTAACCACAACAAAATCAAGATAGATACCTTGGGGAAGAAAACAATGCTCTGAAAATAATAATAACAAAAAAAGGTATGGGTTAACCAAATATTCATTGAATTTTTACCTAGGTAAGCGAAAGGTTTGGTTAGTTTTAATTTATTCATTAAATGAATACTAACGAGGATAACTATAGGGGCTATTATCATATCAATCGTTGTCTTCTCAAACCATTGACTCGTAGTACGAAAACGGAATAATAGCACAAGAACAATAACATCAAATAGTATATTATTGAAAATAATGGAATCATAAATCTTACTCATCCATGAGTACAATTTATATTTTGCAAAGAACAGCCCTATCATAAAAGGCAGCTGCCAATACATAATACTGTAATAGTTTCCTTGTGAATATGAATTATAAAAAACTAGGCCAGCAATTAGAAGAGTTACCCATGCGTTACGTTGGAAGGCTTGGAAGGTGACCGGAAAAATTAATAGCAGCAGAATATAGTCATATAAAAACCACCACTCACCATTATATGAACTGGACAGCGCTATAAAATTCCGCAAAAAATCCATTATTGAATTATGTTGAAATCTATCGGAAGTTCCAAAGAAGTATAAACCCACCGGAATAAAAAGCAAAAAAACAACCCAGTAGTTTATCATGATTTTGCTTAATCTTGTAAAGCTTTTCTGCATTAAATGCTGTGGATTCTGAACATTGCTCTTATATAAGCCATAGCCACTTAAAAATAGAAAAATAGATATTGCGATCTGGCCAAAATGCCCTAAATAGAACTCCCCTCTTTCATGAAATAAACTAAATAATGAAACATAGTCGTACTTTAGTCTGTCAGGAAAAGCAAAAAGATGATGAATCAAAAGTAGTACTACAGCAATCCCTTTCGCAATATTTGTTTCTACAAGCTTTAATTCCTTGTCATGGTGCACACAATATCCTCATTTCTAGTTGTAATGGAATAGAGATATATTAGCACAAACAAATAATATAAAATATTTATTTTTTTTAGCACCATATTACGTCCCAATTTTATACAAAAAATGCGATCTTCAAAAAGTTTGGAGCCTCGCTGTTAGCTAGATGGGCTTTCTTCCTTTGTCCGTATTTCGGTAGAGAATTGGATAGAAAAAAAAGCTTTCCATAGCCACCTTTGGGGTGATTATAAAAAGCTAATCTGCTTTGCAGCGTCTATAATGCTCGCTTAAAATTTTTCTGGAAACTGTTTGACAATTCCTTCTGTCAGGATATCCGCTAAATGAATCATATGGATCTCATTTTTATCGGTTGCGGCAATATCTGCTTTCCAGTCTCCTTTGATACAGTTAAGGACTATTTCCGTAATCAACTGAAGGTGCATATACAGCATATCTTGTAGCGTTTTGAACTGCCAGTTCGGATTCGCTTCACTTAAAAATTTAGCAATATCGTCGGCGTTTGTATGCCAATCCGCCTCTAGCTTTTTCACGTCCGCCTGATTGCCCGCTTTGGCAGCCGCTACGATTTTCCCTGCGATCAAAATATGCTCTCTCAGAAGATCAGCCAGCTTATTCCCAGCAGCTTCCCCATAATAAGGCTTAATCACGTTGCCTATATCCTGTTGGTTCCGTAAAAGTCGGTCCAATATATCCTTTTGGTCTGGACGATTAGATATGGCGCTGACAATATAGCTTCTCGTCCATATCGTATGATCGATCCATACCTTCTGCATATCGACTTTCAGTTGCACCATTTTGGGACTTAGGCAAATGTTCCCCTTATCCTCCCCCGCCTTCGCTTGCACGACAACTAGTAGATTCATGCTAAAAACGAGCGCCAAGGTTAACGACAATGCCAGTAACCATTTATTTTTCACATTCTTCTGCTCCTCTTACGTTTGGATTAAACAGGCTGTCTTATTATGGTTGAAATATCTAATTCTATACCACTCCTGCAATCATCTTACAAAAACATAATTTCGTATTTCAACACACAAAAAAGGCCTGCCGGTGCTAAGCCAGCAGAGCCTATGACTCCATGGTCCAAGTAAAAGAAGCAATTCTGATGAATAAAGCTACGTCCTGGAGTACCCGTATAATTGTTTCGAAGCTAAATCCTTTTTGGAAAATAAGCCATGCTGATGGGCATAACCTATTTTGCCCGGTGGACCGTCAGGTTGACCCGATTCGTCTCACACATAAATGTAGAGAGATGAACAGGCTCATCGTTTGCATCAAAAGCAATTTTCAATATCCGGAATAAGTTCGCCCCGATATCACATTCCAGAAATTTCGCATAATCTTTAGTCGCACCGATCACATCAATGATCTTGTCATTGCTCACGATCTCGGTGTTATAATCCTCCGCCAGAATCTTGTAAGTCGATTCTTTCATTGCGATCTTTTTTTCCAAATCTGGAAACCGGGTGAGTGAATAATGGGCTATATCATAGAAAAGCGGGCGGTCATCTACATACATCAAGCGTTCAAGCTCCAACACAGGGCTGCCTTCTTCAATAAGAAGATGTCCAGCCACCTCTTCAGATGCCGGGATTACTTCGCTTCTTAATATCCGTGAGTTTGGAATCATGCCCAGCTGGTGGCTGAACTCTGAGAAACCGCTTACGGATAACAGTTCATTATGAAATTTGTTGGAGGCTACAAAGGTGCCTCTACGAGGAATTCGCGTCAGGGTTCCTTCCCGCACGAGCTCCTCAATTGCTTTCCGTATAGTGATTCGGCTTACACTATAAGTATCACAGAGTTCTGCTTCGGTTGGAATCTGTTCATCCGGTTTGTATCGTCCGTCCTGGATATCGTTCTTCAACATTTGCCTGATCTGCATGTACAGCGGCTGCGGGGTTGAAGGATTCAAATTCATGGTAAATTCATCCTTATCCATCAATGATTATAATAAGTATTATACATTGATGATCATCTCCAGTCACCATGCACCGAAATAACCTATCGTCTTCCCAGCTGTAATTGTCCCAAGCTCCAGGCAGTCCTCTGCTGAAAGCCCTTTCAATCGGCCGTAAAGGAACCCGGCAATGAAGGAATCCCCAGCTCCCATCGTATCCACGACGTTCACCTTACCCACGCCGTGCGGAAAGAATTGTTCCCCATCGTAAGCAAGCGAACCGTTCTCCCCCAAGGTAGCTACAGCAATCTGCGCTCCTCTTTGCTTGACCTTTACCAAAAGTTGGCGGATATAGTCATCATCCTGAGTGTACGAAAAGAATGGATAGTCTACGTAGGGCGTTAATGTCTGTATCCGATCATCCTGCAACTGATCCGAGAAATCAAAGGAAGTGATCAGGCCCTTTTCCTTAAAGAGAGGAAAGTACGGATCGGCATGGCCCCATATCCCTGAGTGGACAAGCTGATAATGGCCAGCAAAATCGATCTCTTCTGCTGTAAGGAAAAACTGTGCCATAACTCCCTCGTCGTATTCGCCGAGCCTCCGGTCATTCTCCACCATCTCCACGTAGGTTACCGCTGTTTTTCCGTCCTTTTTTAAAATTCGGGAAGTATCCACACCCTTGTCCTGAATAGCCTGGATCATGATCTCCCCATAAATGTCGGTGCCCACCCAGCCCAGATAGGCCGTCTTTGCACCCATTTCAGTTAAATAGACGGCCACATTCACCGGATTGCCTCCAGGATAGGCTTTGCCGCTTGCTTGATAGACATCCATGCAGTTATCCCCGACTGTAATGATTCTCATCTTGCTCCCGCCTTCCCTGCTATTAAAGAATGAGCACTACGAAGTAGTGCTCAAATCAAATGCATCAATATAGAATGAACTAAAGACTGCGTATCTTAATATTCCATTTGGCGATAGTATCTTCTAAGTGTTAATGGATGATTTCTCTCACGCTCCAGATAGGCGCTGATACGGCTTAGTACAGACCAGTTGATACTTACGGCAAAATGCTTTCTGAACTCCTCGCTAATGCCTTCCATGGCAAAGTCTTTGGTATCAATAATGGTCAGCTTCTTCGTAATCTTCTCAGCGAATCTTTCCACCCGATCCATCAGTGGTCTTGTCTCATCTTCGCCTTTCAGCAGAATAACACTGGTATCTTCAACCACAAGCTCAAGCGTGCCATGGAAGAATTCCGCCGCATGAATCGACTTCGCATGAATCCACTGCATTTCTTCCAGGATACACATCGCGTAGGAGTACGTGTTCCCCCACAGGTTGCCGGAGCCAACCATCATATGATAGTCAGTATCTTTATGTTCTTTTGCAAAAGCTTCCGCTTTAGGGTCAAAGGTTTTGACTGCGTCCAGAATCGCACGCGGCAATAAGGCAACTTCCTTCGTGAACTGTTCATATTGAGGGAACTCATTGTTGTTATACATGAACCGGAACACAACCATGTACAGGAGCATGAAGAATGTATCAAAGGAATGTTTCTCCGAGCCGGTTGTGATACAGTGATCTACAATTTTGGTTAATGGAGTATCCCTTTCTGCCACAAGTGCAATCGTAGTCGCTCCCCGTTCCTTACAGAACTCGGCTGCCGCAACGGTCTCCTGCGTGGTTCCCGACACAGATGTAAAAATACATACGGAATCCTTACTGAAATGTCTGTTGTTCATCACCATAAACTCAGCAGCAATCGCCGCATGCACATCGATGGTCGAGTTTGATTTCAGAATATACTCATAAGGATACATCATCGCAATTGTGCCACCCGCACCAATCAGAAAAATATTGCTGTACCCTTTCTTGGCAATCCCGTCTACAATCTCTTCAATTTGTCCTCTAAAGGCCAGGCCCTCTTGTTCCACAAGCTTAAGGAATAACTGTTCGTCAAAATTCAACATTTACGTTCCCTCCCTATACTGGATCGGTTCCCCTCCAATATCATCCATTTTTATTTATTATATATAGTATCATAACCAGACAATACAATTAAAACAACTATTTTTGTTAAATCTGAAGGAAATCAGCGAGTCAGCATCGGCCCCCTTCAGTTCATCCGGACTAAGTCACTATATTACTACTGTCATGACTGCTTTTAGATCCATACTTCTTCTCCCAGTAGTAATACACAGGCAACCCCGTTGCGATGACTATCGCCGCGGCAATCATGCCCTGCACTGGAGCCCACGTAAAGGTTCCCCAAGCCAGCCATCCTGCCCCAAGGATAGCCAGGATAGTAGTTACTCTCCACATTGGCATGCGGTAAATCGGGTTATAATCCTCTCTCTTACGGCATTTATAGACCGCGGCAAAGTCCAGAATGTTAATGACCAGCTGAATCAGCGTGAAATAACCCAGCAGTTCGGTTAAATTGCTGAAGAACACAAGAATACAGGCCAACGTAACCTGAGCAATAATCGAAAAGCTTGGTGTTTCGAATTTGGGATGAACTTTCGCAAAACGCTGAAAGAACAGCCCATCCTTCGCCATGGCATACTCCAGGCGAGGCTGAAACATAATGCAAGAACTCAAGGAACCCAGGATAACAATAATCGCGGTAACAGCTACAAAAGATGAGGCCATGCCGGATAATCCGGGAATGTACTTGACGGCGTCGGACACAGCGGAGCTGGAACCCATCAGTTTATCGAACGGCATTAGGCCGGTGACACATACCGCAAGCAGCGTATATAAACCCAATACAATCAGTACCGAACTAATTAAGGCCCGAGGGAGAACTTTCCCTGGATTTTTGAATTCTCCAGCCATAAAACAAATGGCGGCCATTCCCGTGTAAGCCCACGTCGTGGCAGATACGCCACCAATTAAGCTTGAACTTGTCGCTCCTGCGACGGGCGTGTAAGCAAAGTTGTCAAAGTTCATATACATGAGGCCCAGCACAATGACAATCAGGAAAGGGATGATTTTGATAGCCGTAATAATGACCTGAAAACTACCGCCTGCCTTAACACTACGGTAATGGATGGACGTGATGATCAGAATGATCGCTACTCCTAGCAGTTTACCGGTAATTCCAACGAAGAAAGGGAAGAAGCTCGCCAGGTATGCAACAATGGCCAGAGCCATAATTGAAATGGACGGAGGATCGAGGGCCCAGAAGGTTGCCCATCCGTATAGAAAGGCCAAGGGCCTCCATCCTGCTTTATTCAAGTATACGTAACCGCTTCCATTTTGCGGGTAGGCAGTCGCCAACTCGGCCAGCACCATGACCTGCGGAATCGCAATAACTCCACCAATAATCCAGGCTAGAATTGAGATCGAAGGCATACCCGCAGCTTTTGCGACATCACCGGAAGAGACGAAGATTCCGGAACCTACCGTAGTACCAACAGCGATGGCTAGGGCCGACCAAAAGCCCAGTTTTCGTGTAAGAGAGTCATTACTCATAACGAGTTCCTCCAAATCAAGGTGATAAGACTTCCATTCCCCTTATTTTCCTGACTGATTCCCTAAGTGCTTCCTGTGGATTCTGATAATAATTGAACCCCATAATCTCTAGTGTACAAGCTCCCTCGTAATGATGGCTCTGAAGACTGGTTAGATATTCCCGCCAATTCAGCACCCCATCATCCAGAGCAAGATGCGCATCAGACAAGCCGTCACCGTCAATCAGGTGGAAATGAACCATCTCCGCAAGTAGGGAGAAATAATCTTCGGGTGTCTCGTTAGCGAGCTGCATCGCTACGGTATCGATCATCCCTTTTAATGAGGGGGAACGAATCTCCTCCAGCATCCTCTTGATTCCCTTAGCATCGATAATTAGATTCGATTCGAATTGGGTCAGAGGTTCCAACGCTAAAGTCACCCCTTCCTTCTCCGCCACCCTGGATATCTGATAGATGGAGTCGCTTGCATATTTCCATGATTCCAATTGTGATACAGCGAAGTCCCCTATTCCTGAAGTCACAAGCATCATGTTGGTCTCCAGCTCCAGAGCCGCGTACAGATTATCTATGAAGTATACGATACTCTTCTGCCGCAGTTGGGAATCGGAAGCAGCAATATTGAAGGGATAGACACACTGTTCCGGCGTATAACAGACGACCTTCATGTCTCGGGATTTCAGTTGCTGCCTTATGTGCCTCAAGTTGCCAAGAACATTCCGATAGACGTATAAATGAGGCTCGCCCGCCCACAACTCGATGTGCTCGATCCCGAGTTCAGTCACGTGATCCAGGAAGTGCTCGAAAGGAAAATGCCTATACGTAATATTCATCCCCGCAATCTTCATTTGCTTCACCCCCCTCTCATGTAAGCGCTTTAATTTGTTATGTCTTGTATTATAACTAAGGGTTACAGTGATTTCAATGCCTTTTTAAAAATAAATAAAAGCCATTCAGCCGGTTCTTAATGTGGGTTGCTCAGCTCCTATAGGGGCAAAAAAAAAGCAAGCCTCAACGAGTACATTTGCTCGTTTGGCTTACTTATCATCCCCCTTATACCTTACATTTGAGATGTGGGGCGAATTACGATCTCGTTCACATCAACGTCAACCGGCTGCTCGATCGCGTACGCAATGGCACGGGCAATCGCCTCCGGTGGTAATGCGAACTGGTCACGAGACTCTTCGAGCCTGGCCTTCACCTCCAGATTCGTCACTCCTTCAGCGAAATTCGTCCGAACCAAACCGGGTGAAATGATCGTTACCCGCACCTTATCACCGGCTTCCTGTCGCAAACCCTCGGAGATGGCGCGGACAGCGAATTTCGTGGCAGAATACACAGACTGGTTCGGTACAGTTTTATGTCCCGCTGTAGAAGCAATATTGACGAAATGTCCGGAACCCAGCTTGCGAAAGACAGGCAGTGCTGCGGCGATGCCGTACAAAACACCTTTAATGTTGACGTCGATCATGTTCTCCCAATCCTCTACACGCAAGTCATCAAGGGGGGAAATCGGCATCACGCCGGCATTGTTCACGAGAACGTCAATCGTGCCGAATCGCTCACATGCCAAATGGATGAGCTTGTTTACGTCCTCCCGCCGTCTGACGTCTGTGCTAGCATACACGACTTCACCCCCAGCCTCCGCGATACGGACCGCAAGAGCTTCAAGACGATCAGGTCGTCGTGCCCCAAGTACGACTTTTGCCCCATGCTCAGCCAGTAAAAGCGTAGTCGCTTCACCAATCCCACTGCTTGCACCCGTAATAACAACAACTTTATCTTTGATTCCGGACAAGGTTGTATTCTGGATTAATCTCATAGCCGAATCCTTCTTTCATCTGGAAATTGTCTTTCGCCTTGAATTATAAGAAATATCAAAATAAAGCAGGTAGACGATTCATACGCGTTCCTTGCCTAATCCTGTCTAGTTTGAGTTACAATATTCATATCAGCTTAAATGAAAAAGGATTGGTGAATAAGTTTGAACCAACTCATTACGGAGTTAGCTAAGCAAATTGCACGGCATACGTCTACGGACGGTTTACACCAAACTGCGATTCCAGAGCTTTGTTTCAGGCGCACATCCGCGGAAACGGAACCGACGCATACCCTCAACATGCCCTCTCTTTACGTAATTGCCCAAGGCTCTAAAACCGTCACATTTGTTGGGGAAAGCTTCATATGCGATTCGTCCAGTTATATGGTCGCATCCGTACATCTACCAGTGATTGGGAAAATTACTCATGCTTCTCCGCAGTTGCCGTACCTAAGTTTACAATTAACACTTAGCCCTGATGTCATTATAGATATAAGCAAGAAATCTAGTTCGCAGAAAAAGGGAGACACGGGAAGGGGCATTTTGGTTAACCCGTCCACTTCCTTTCTGTTAGATGCGATTCTTCGCCTCGTCAATCTTTTAGATTCACCCACGGATATCGAGATACTAGCTCCACTCTACATCCGGGAGATATTTTATCGTGTGCTAGAGGGAGAGCAAGGAGCGCTCCTCAGGCAGTTCGCCGTGATCGGAAGCTATGCACAAGGTATTTCAAATGCAATACATGTAATCAATCGTGACTATTCTGAACAGTTAGTCATTGAAGAGTTAGCAAAAAAAGTGAACATGAACCCAACAACCTTTCACAAACATTTTAAAAGAGTAACGGGTATGAGCCCACTACAGTATCAAAAGATCATTCGATTGCAGAGCGCACGTCGGCTGATGCTCAAGGAAGGTTACGATGCTGCTACGGCAGGATTTCGCGTCGGTTACGAAAGCCCTTCCCAGTTCAACCGAGAATACGCCCGCTTATTCGGACGCCCACCGATGAGAGATATCAGTCACCTGCGTGACATAGAATTCAATATTGGTTCTGCCTTAAATAATAAATAGCCCATCGCCCTGTAATTTGGAAGTAAAGTACACCGTTAAACTAACCGGCAGTAATCCGTAACGGGTATCCTAGACCTCGGATTATAGGGTCTGTCCCGTAGATAATTCCCTAACTTGTCCTCTTTCAATTCTTGCCCTGTTCCCCGTTCTTTTCCATAAACACAGGGACCAACAAACGGCGCCTACGAACCCAGGTGAACTAAAATTCTCCGTAACGTAAGCAATTTCTTTAATTAAAAAGCTCTGCCAACCATAAGGTTAGCAGAGCTCTCTATCTAATTTAATTTCGGGCAAATCTCGGAAGAAACTTGATGAATGCGGGATGTATACAATCTTTTCAAAAAGTTACACCCAACATGATTTAAGGATGATAACTAAAAGGATATAAAGAACCAAGATTGCTGTTGTAGAAGTCCACGTACCGCAAACAGCTGGACCTGCGCATCCACTCATAGCTGTAGCCCTCCTTTATTTATTCTCACCTTAATATATGTGTGAATACACACTGTGACTGGGCATGCAGGTAATTAGAAAGAAAATATCCCACCACCAGTTAAGGTTAGCGAGGAGTTGCTTTGCTTATGTTTAAGCTCCTCCAACGGTAACTTCGCTCCGTCACTCTCTAGCCACATCTGTTTTGCCTTGTCCCGCTCAGGACTCCGTTCTCTCGCCATGTTACACAATCACCACCCCCACGAATGTAAATGCAATTATTTTAATTTATTTAATAATATGATGTGACCTTTGGGCAAAACAAAGAAAGCCCCGAACCAGAAAAGGTTGGAGCTTTCTTCCTTTGTTTGATAGCTTGGTTTAATTAAAGTTCATCTGGGGCACAGCAATAGCGGAAGTCCGCAAAAATGCCACGCGTGGCGGGCCGCTATCCAACCGGAGGATACGCTGATAATCAGGGGGACGTTACAGTATAGCGGCCGCAGCTTCACCATATTTGGGCATTACTTCAACAATTGTTTGCTGGTTCGTACCTGCCTCTACTACAGGAGCTAATATACACTCATTTCATCAATAAGTCCTTATAGTTAAAATTCTAGTGCTTTCTAAATTGAAATTCCCATCCAAATTGCTATCTAAGCATCAGCACCAACTCCATCAGTCCCACTATTTGTATGGGGTTGAGTTTCAAATTGATTACTATCGATATTCTTTCTCATCTCCAGTATTTCCACTGTACCTATGGGCATGAGGAATTCTACCGTTTACTGTTGTATACCCTTCAAAATGATGGTAATGCCCACCACCAGTCAAGGGAATGGCTGGTCCTGTAGTTCCTCTAATTAAATGCGTATGTTGATCGTTAAATGATGTTTCTGCATAATAATTATGAACATGCGGAACACCACTTGGAGCTGGTTCTGTTAACCCAGCGTAATGATGGTAGTGTCCCACATCAAGTGATGTATTCCCTTTAAAAGGATGTACGTGAACATTAACTGGTCTACCATCCCACGAACTAATAAAAAGCATATGCGAATGAATTAGAGCCGGAATCACCGGAATGAACAACAAAACCTGTTATTGGTATTCCATCAGTAGCCTCCTCTCTTTATCAACTGCCATAAACTATGAAAGAGGTAGTGTAAATGTTCAAAAGGCTATTGGAGTTGATTTCCACTATTCGAGTGGGTGGCTAATAGGCTGTCAGAGCGTGTGCATGCCCTCTCTCTGTTCTCTTCTGCACTCCTTCCGGCATTCCCATGTAACGGAAAGAGCACTCAAAATGGCTTACATCCTGTCGTATAAATGCAAAAGAAAAAGCACTCCGTTTAGAGTGCTCACTTTATTTTACATACAAATCGAACCGGCCAATCCTATTTGTGAGATGTTAGCTGCATTATTTGATATCATATAGAACTTCCCATTTTGGAAAACTAGATAAGTGAAGTCTCCATAAGTTGAGTTTTGAGGGTTAGTCTCGGGTGATACAGAATGTATAAAGACTCTACAAACTCTTTGCCCACTATTAAGTGTAAAGTCAACCGTTTGATTTATAAACGAGGCCACTTGATTTGGATTTAGTAGATACGTCGGTCCTCCTAACCCACGTTTCCCACTTTGTCTATTCTGATTTGCATTCTTCATTTTACCCACTCCCTCAGGAATTTTTTCGTTACGGTGTATGCTATTCAATTTTCCCTTAGGCGTTAATGCATAGTTAATATTTGTGTTTTAGCCCAGCTTTGGAATCCTTATCTGGCCGCTGCTCAAACCGATGCTTATCTGCATCCATGTCTTTCCTTCATCGCGACACCGTCGTCATGTTGTTGTCTTCTTGCTGGCCGTTTACTGGCTCCCCATCTTTCGGCGGTACCTTATTGACTTTGCTTTTGCGCTATTCATTCCACTTGGCAGCCATTGGTGCGACCCGCTTTCGGTATTCATCCACCATAAGAGAATGTTAGAGAAATGCTCGTTCCAACAAAAAAGCGCGACCTCCGAAATCCTGGAATCCGCGCTGTACTTGAATTTCATAAGATGCTGGTGAAGGGATTTGAACCCCCGGCCTACGCGTTACGAGTGCGTTGGAATAGAGTTTTGATAGGTTTTACAATGCTCCTATAGCCTATCCAACAATAAATAAGGTTCCGTCAGGTATTACAGATATCCGTATCTTTTGTTAATCTATTTTTATTTGGAGTTCTGTCATAAAGTCCTTATCATTTGAAGCAGCATAATTATTTGGCACTGAAACTTCATATACATTATTTTCTTTTGAAAGGCCTAATAAATCATAGGCTTTTTTTAGTTTACAGAAATACTTGTAATATTCGGTGACAGACCACTTAAAGGCGATGCACATATATGTGCCTTTTGGAATCGAATCAACATGAACATCTGATGGTAAGGAAGTTAAATCCATTTTAGTAGTAGAAGTATAGAGGCTACTGTAGTGGATTTTTTCTATCGAATTATAATTTTTTAGCAGATATATATATCCACATAGAGGAGCCAATATTGTATCTTCGTTTTCAAGTGTTTTAGACAATATCCTGAAATATATACCCATTCCTGACTTTACTTACTTCCAGCATTAATCGTAAAGTCATCTTATTAACTGCTATCTTAGTGTTTGCAATTTCTAATATTGTCTATGCATTTACAACCAAATTTGAAGTCATGTTAGCTTTCCGGATTATTCCTGCTATTATTCACCCTGTCTATTTATCAATAGCTCTTGTGACCGCAGCTCAGCTTGTTCCTGCCGAGAAAAGCAGTAAAGCCGTGAGCAGAGTTTTTGCCGGATTATCAGCTGGATTGCTTTTGGTGTGCCGCTGACTTCTTATTTCGCCAACAAAATTTCTCTGGAAGTTGCTTTTCTATTTGGAGCGGTTATAAGCTTTATAACTTTTATCGGGATCCTTGTCTGGCTTCCTTCCATGCCTGTTAAGGATAAAATGTCTATTGGCAATCAGCTCAGCATACTGCGCAAACCTCGATTATGGATAGCAAACATGGCTAATATTTTCATCTTTGCAGCTATGTTTGCTGTATACAGTTACTTTGCCGAATATGTTGGACAAATCACCCGTATGAACGGATCGTGGATCAGTATGATGTTGTTGGTCTTTGGTGTCACCATGATTGTTGGGAACTTTTTGTTCGAGGGTTTTTTGCATAAAAATATGACAAAAACTGTAGTCCTGTTTCCCTTGTTGTATATGGCTATCTACTTATTCATTTACTGTTTCGGTTCTTATTTCCTTCCGATGATATTGATCGTATTTATTTGGGGGGTAGCGCATTCCGGGGGATTATTGTCGGCCAAAGCTTGTTAATGGCTGAGGCAAAAGAAGCACCCGAATTCGGGAACAGCTTATTTGTCTCATTTTCCAATGTTGGCATTGCGATAGGGACTTTGGTCGGCAGCTGGTTTATTTCTCACTTCGGCATACATCAGTTCATCTGGTCCGGCATCATGTTTGCATTGCTTACGTTCTTGTCGGTCATCCTAATAACGGCGATTTCCAGGGCATCACATGTCAGAAATGCTATCGGTAATCAGGATTAATTCATGGAAAGCATTTCTTTTTTACAAGGAGTTTTTTTCACATCTACTCTAGATTCAAACCGATTGCTCATAAACAGCTTCTGTTTGACTCCGGTGTAATCTTCACCATTGCGCCGCCGTATAAAATAGCCCCGGAGCAATCCGGGGCTTTAATATTCTGGTTAATGGACTCATGCTGCCCGTGTCCGAAACCACTAAAGAATTTACAGGTACTGTTTTTCACTAAATGTACTCATAGATTGATGTTTGTGCGTGATATAAACATTCTATAGCGTCCAGTTAACAATGGGTTTGTCTTTTTTATTTATATCCCCTATTAATGGTAAGCGTTGTAGCATATTTTGCAATGCCATTGCATCCCAAGGGAAATGTTCGGTTATACCCAAACCTACAATTTGATGAGCTTTCGCTACGTCCTGAAGTACTCGTATAATCGTTTCGATGCTAGATCCTTTTGGAGTATGCCCCAACATTTTATCGTAAGTATCAGGATTAGCAACTAAAAGAGAACGGAATTCCCTCAAATCCAGTACATCTAAATCTAAATGAACAATAACTTTAGAAGGTTTTCGTAATTCTAGCCATTGAAGCACCTTGGAACTGTCCTCATTAATATCATCTGGAGTTACAATGTCCATTTTCATATCTCGTAAAGGCTTAGAATGAAGTGCCTCAATCATATCGTTTAGACCTACAAATAATACCTGCTCTGGTTTAAATGGTCGTGGCACTTCTGCAACAAATTCTTTATCTCCCACACTTAACAAATTAGCAAGCACATGGGCATGATGGTTGGGCCAATCCTCAGGAATGGAAACGTCGGGGTGTGAATCAACCCATAGCAAAGCAGTATCTCCATCGTATTTTTCATTTAAGTAAGCAAAAGGAGCAAGCTCTACACCGCAATCGCCACCAAGTACAATAATACTATCGGGGTTATGCTTATGAATTAATCTTTTAGCTGAACGAGCTTGATTCAGTAATGTACTCTTAGCAACAATCCCCTGCTCTTTTTCAAGGCTTGCATCTAGATCGACGGGTACTTCTTCAAAAGGACCATCCGTTTTAGGCGCTAGCCAGTTTAACAAATGGGCTCCAAGAACGTACGGTGGATTGTTTCCACCTTGCCATTGTGGCATGAGTAATCGAAGCGTCTTGCTCTTTTCCATTTCTAGCATGTAACATCCATCCCTTCAACATTCATTTTTAAAGTCAGCCATCAATTCCTTGACGATGTCTTCACATGTCTTTACTTCCGTAATGAGATCTATAGCCGTATTTACTGAAACAATTCCCTCATCCATCTTTCCTTCCAGCATTCCTGTGCGAAGACCACCATTCTCACTTATCTTTTTATCTACTTGGTCAGAAGGCATTCCATTTCTGTACAAACCCTCATATTCTTGAGCTGCTTTATTAGGTATGGAGCGTTGAGTTGACGATACTGAAAGCAGGTCAGTCCCTTTGGAATAAATGATTTGTTGTTTTGTAACATCTGAAGCAGGACATTCATCCGAAACAATAAAACGAGTCCCTACATAAACTCCTTCAGCACCGAGAGCAAATGCCGCTCTCACACCACGGATATCATTAATTCCACCTGTAGCTATTACCGGTATATCCACTGCATCTACTATTGTGGGAACAATTGAAAACGTTCCAATTGAGCGCTGAGGAATAACTCCACCTTCATCATAACCAGTGGCAATAATGATATCTGCACCTGCCTCCTCTGCCCTTTTTGCAGCTTCTGTAGTAGGATTTAATTCACGATGGATCAAAATACCACCCTGGTCCTTAATCTCTTTAAATACCTGTCGATTTACTTTACCAACAGTTACAAAATGTTTTACCCCTTCCTCAAAAGAAACATTGAGAGTGGTCCGAACGTAAAATCCGTTATCGTCCACTCCTTCTTCTGGTAGGATTATGTTCACAGCAAAGGGCTTATCCGTCAGTGATTTAATTTTACGTAGTTCATTGCGGATTCTTTCTTCAGTATTAATTCGTTTAGACCCCACCATTTTTGGACCAGCGTTGGGACCTAACACTCCCATTCCCCCTGCATTTGATACAGCAGCAACCATGTTTGCATCTGTAATCCAGTTCATGGCAGCTTGTACAATGGGATATGTTATACCAAGTATCCCGCATACTCTATTATTGTTTATCAGTATAATCACCTTACCTTCTTTATTATTCATATCTAAGTTATGTATCAGATCATAAACCCTATAGTAAGAATAGGGTCAATCAATAAATTAGTAAGTAATAAAAACAAGATTGTATGGAAAATCTATTTATTGACTTTCTAAACTGTTGTACCTATATTACAAAAAAGAACAATACACTCCTAACATGAGCTTGAAAAATGGATTTTAGATGAGTTTGGGCAGTTGAATTGGTTTGCTTTTAAAGCGATTAGAAAGGAATATTTAAATGAACGAACATTTTTCAATTGGGGAAACTGCGAAGTTGAACAACATTTCTATTCAAACATTGCGATATTATGATAAGTTAGGTATTTTCAAACCGGATTATACTGATCCAGGTAATGGTTATAGATACTATCATATTAGTCAATTTTTTTATCTAGATATTATTAAATACTTAAAAAGCATACAAACTCCATTAGAAGAAATTAAGCGGATTATCCTAAATACCCCACAAGATATGTGGAACTTTTTGCAGCAGCAAGAGGCTGTAATTGAAAATGAGTTTAAAAAAATGCAGGATGCAAAGTGCATATTGGAGAAGAAAAAACGTCAACTAAACGAACAGCTGGAAATATGCGGGAAAGAAAGAGGAGAAGTTTATTTTCGTAGTATAAAAGAAGAGAAGATTTTGATGATGCCTACACCATCTCTCACTCCTTTTAATGGTCGTCCAGGTCTATATGTTCGAAAGTTGGCTAACGTGTTAGAGGATAAAGGATGTATAATTGACAATCAGTATGGATATATATTTAATTTGAAACCCTATAAAGATACTGACATTAATTATGAGTATATTTATACATCAGTATCTGAAGAAAGTTTAAACATAGAAGAACCAATGACCATAGGTACTATTACCTCAGGTGATTATGTTTGTATTGCGTTCGATTCGTCAGAGAATAATAATGACTATAACCATTATTATCAAAAGCTCTATCATTATATTGTTTCAAATCATATTCAAATCGATGGAAAAGTATATGAAGTTTCTCTTCCTACAAACTATAGTTCATTAAAAGAAGAGACATTTCTTATAGAGTTGAGAGCAAAGAGAATAGACCAGTAAAAAAGATCCTATAGTATATATAGGGTCTTTTTTCTTGCGTTCTTTTTCATGAAGAAAAGTGAATAAGGAAAGAACTTTTTCGTTTATAAAGGTCTAATGTTGTATAATATCGCACAAATTAGAGGGACAATTTAACTTTTAAAATTCAAACAAAAATTATTTGACCCTATTCTTACTATAGGGTTTATGATTTGTTTCGTAGAGCGCTACTACTAAATTTGCAAAAAAATATTAGGAGGAACTATTTTGAATACACTAGAGAATAACAAAGAGATTGTTCGAAAATTTATTACGGAGGCTTTACCAACTAACGATGTAGATTACGTTCGTCAAGTAGTCTCGAAAGATGCTGTTACACATAGAGCTGGTTTTGCGGCTCTTTATGAAGCTACTGGCGATGCAATTCCGAAAAAAGGGAATTTTTTAGAGTGGATGAAGGAAGGCTGGGCTGTACTTCACGGTGCATTAAGTGACCAAAAAGTTGAAATGAAATATGTTGTTGCAGAAGGAAATAAGGTAATTGCACAGTTTCATTACTATGTAACACACAAAGGTACATTTGTTGGAATGCCTGCTACCAATAATCGTGTGGAGTGGGATGAAGTTGGTATCTTTGAATTTAATGATGATGGACAAATTACGGATATGTGGTACATGTGTGAAGAAATCAAATTGGCAATGGAAGTAGGATTTAAACTAGACAAATAAAAAGTAATTCTGTTGTGTTATATTTTCGAAAATTCCCTGCTCTTAGTTCATTAATAAAAGGATCCTTTTCTTGTGTGACAAACGGAATGAGCTTTAATTTGAAGCCACTGTCAATCTTTTGTATAACAAATAACCCCGCCGACCAGTTAAGGTTAGCGGGGGATTTGTTTTACTTAGATTTAAGCTCCTCCAATGGTAACTTGAGGCTGGATACTATGGTGGTTAAAGGCTTGATCCGGCACAGTAACAATAAATAATAAAAAGCTAGCCGCAATGATCAGCAGTACCGTTTTTTTCAACATTAGTCATCCACACCTTTTCAATAAGATTTAAAAAACTAGCTTTGGTTTCATGAGATGCATATTCCCGAAAATGCGAAAATAGCCCCATACAATTTATAAAGTAAGTCTCATTATTCAGTATATGATAACTTACCATTGAATACATCAAATGTTTAAAACCATCATTGTAGGAGCCTCGATGTAAATAATAATAAGCTAACTCGTAACCAAACCACGCAATATAGTCCGGTATCACTTGTTGTGTATACATATCATCGGATAGCGGATGTTCAGAAAACGAATTAATCTCCGATTCAAATCGTTTGAGTATATCGTCTACATCTATGCTATATTGGTTTGCGGCAATTATAACATTGAGCAGTTTTGATATCTTCTCGTTTTCGTTAGTCGCTGATGTCGCTACAATATATTCAACATAATCATGCAGCACATTTATATCACCTGATAAAAGTTTATATACGTAAGTATTACCTTCTGCCCAACTTTTGAACAAGCTAATCCAGTGCCGGGTATCTTCGTCAGTCTCCATTACCCAATCTAAATTAGCGTAGGTGTATGTATAGTCTAGAGCTTGTTGATAATCGTCTTGGGCTTCACAGACGCTTGCACACAACAGGTCAGCATAGGAAATGTATACAAACAATGGACGGCTTAGCTTATCAGTAAATTCAGTGTGTTCTCGACTGTTCTGTTGATGTTTCAGTGTATATTGGATTTCGGCTTTAGCTCTCATTTTCTTCGCCATTTCGTCAACCTTGTCCCATTTACGCAAAGACCTGTACACGTTAGCTAAATCCTTCAATGCGTCAAGCTGGTCTATTTCATCAAGGCGCTCAACAAAAGCTTCAAACACTGCTGCTGCCCTGATATTACGGCTTTGGTCGTCTCCAACTTGAATCGTGAATATACGATATTGGCAGACTGCCAAACGTTCAGAATGTTGATATTTCTCCGCTTCAGCTACCCCCTCATACAGCAACAATGCAGCCGCATGTCTTTCCTGCGACAACAATTCCTCTGCAATTTCAAATAGCTTGGGTGAATACAGTAGATTATCCATGATAGCTCCCACTACTCGGCGGATCGCCTCCAGCTTGTCCAACTCCGCACATCGAAACAAAAGCGGCTCGATTCGCCTCATATTGGGTGGATGATCGATGATGTAGTTTTCTATAAATAGATCATAAAAGTGACCTTCTGGTAAGCCCATAGCCTCAGTGATTAAATCAAGCTGGTTAACAGACATGGACTTATTCCCTGTCACAATGGCGCTTACGATTCCCCTATTCATGCCTGCTACATGCCCAAACTGCGTTAGACTCATGCCCTCTTGTTGTAAATATCTATCTAATTCCGCTCGAATCGTAGGTGTATGCTTCATGACATAGCCACCCTTCGCATAGAAATCCCAGTATTTTATAATAATTTACTATTTTTGCCCATCAATTAACCAGTTGTCAATATCTTTTTTTGCGAATTATGTATAGCTGCCAGTAGGGACAATAGATGCCTCTTTTTCTTCTTGGCAGGCCAGAATGCCACTTCTGAAGCATGCAGGTAATGGATGGTGTCCGAACGGGCAAGCACCCGGCTTTCTGCAGTCTGTACAGTGATCTTCGATTTGAGCCCCGGATTCATCCGGCGGTCCGCTGTCCGAATCGTTGGATTTTCAAAGGTGAGTTTTTTAGCATTGTTCTTTCGGCTCATTGGTTTGATGATTGCCGGCACCTTTTCATAATAGAACTGGAACATATCGTACAAGTTGCTGGAGGCATCAGAAGACTGCGCAACGATAAATGCGTTCTTGGCTTCTTGGAGTGAAGTGAAATAATAGATCAGCGCTTCCGTGACAGTGGAAAAACCCATCTGCCGGGCTTTAAGAATGATAATACGGACAGGCTTGCCAGCTTCGATCTGCCTAAATACTTCACGTACAAATGTCCGTTGAGCATCATTGAGCGTCAGCGGCATAATGCGGCCGCTCTTCGTCTTGATCTTGAGCATGCGCCAGCAGAATTGTTCAAAGTCGGCTAGGATTCCCTTTAGCTCGTCGAGTTTTTCAGGCCGATCCCTTAGCCGCCGCTTGGCTCGTTTTCGATGCTCCTTAGCAAGAGTAATTACCATTCGTCGTCATCTTCCTCATCGTCTTCATCGCCTTCATTCCCTTCCGCGCCCCCATAGCCTAACAACTTGCGTTTATCCAATTCCAGCCGTTCACGAGCAATCTCCAGCTTTTCTTCCACCTGCTGCAAGCTGGCAATAAGGTTAATAACCCGAAGCTTTTTATCACAGGTTTTAACCAATGCCTCTTCCTGTTTCAAAATCTTATCCAGCTTGGAAGTAGTGACGGTCGTAATTTCCGCGACCTTCATCCCTTCAGTTTCAACAGACAGATTGATCTGCTTCCCTGTTTTCGGGCTAGTGTAAGGAACCTTGTCTTTACGCTGGTGTAACTCCTGTTTGATCTTCTTTTCCTCGTCGGTCAGACCTTACTTAACCCGGCGCATGTGCCGTCGCTCTTGGATAGACAGCATAATAAGCTGCTCGTTGAGTTGCACCAAAGGAGAAGTATCAATTTGAACAAACATGTCCTGTTCTTCTGGCTCCAACGTGTCCAGAAATATGGTTTCATACATCCCTGTCTTGAGGGCCTTCTGTTGCGATATGGACCGCCCGGCCCACCACTATTCCATTTTGCGTTTTGGTTACCTGGGGAGCACCGCCACGATTGCCGACAGCGTTTTTGTTCCCTTTGGGCGCTCCTCGTTTGGTAACGTTACTTTTGGATTCATTGGTAACGTTACTATTCAGATCGTCTGCCCATTTGTCCTGTGACTTCCATTTCCGGACCTGAGTCTCTCCAACAGAAAGAGCGGCGGCGATGTCTTTTAGCTTCATCGCTCCGCCGCTCTCCAGCCGCATCTGTTTTGCCTTTTTCCGCTCAGGACTTCGCTCTCTTGCCATGCTACACAATCACCACCCCCAACAAAAAAAGCGAGCCTCATTGGCTCGCTCTCCCAGCAATTATATTTAAAAATCCGTATTAGTACTAGTCCGAACTCCAAGCTTTCCAGACATGGGACCAGAACCACTACTTAAACTAACATAAAATTTCCCTGCGGACCACGCCTTGCTTGAATTTAATAGTTCATCGAATGTTTTACCCGGTTTTACCGTTCCACTGTACTTTTCCGCACCAGACGCACTTCCCTGATTTACGGTAAAGGATATAGTAGTGTTTCCTGTATTTCTCAAGTACAATCTTACATATCCATATCCTGGTTTAATATCAAAATCAGCAGAATCATTAAATCCAGCTACTGGACGATCGACAATTTGTCCATCAGTAGCTTGTGGAGTAATGACATGGTCGCCAGTAGTTGATTTGCCAGCATTTTTGGTCGCAATACTGGATGTATTCGCAGAATCAGGCGCATCTGATCTTGCAAAGATCGCACTCGGCACGACAACAGCCCCCAACAAACTAATAGATAAGGCTAATGGAAAAAATATTTTTTTCTTTTTTACCAATTTCATTACTCCTTTGAGTTAAAAATAATTCACAAGCTATTGTACATCCGCAGGCTGTGTACCAACGACTCCCCAAACATGTCCATCTACTTTATAATCGGCACCACGCCATTGAAGTATGTAATGTCCAGAACGCATACCAGATGAGTAGCCTTCATCTGTGCTTCTCCAAATAACTGTGTCATGAGGAGCAATTGGTAAAGCACTGATGTATTCTTTGTTCGAACCGTCGTGTGTCAAACTAACTTTGACTGGATGATCTGAATAGTTCTTTATACTGAGTTTGACATGTCCATGCCCCTTAGGGATATCAAAGGAAGTTGCTACGGTAGCACCTCCGCTTATTCTGACATCAATAACACCAATACCCCTTTGAGACGTTACTTTGGCAGAATTAGTTCCTGACACACCCCATGCTGTGACATGCACAATATCGCCGTTAGCTCTCCATTGTATTTCATAATTTCCTGAGCGCAGCCCTTGTGGAAAAGAATTTACACTATCCCAGAGCAATTTTTTATGAGCGCCAATAGTCTTAACAATATATTGTTTTCCACTGTCTGTATGCACCAGGCTAAAGGTGATGGTTGAATCGCCTCTATTTTTAGCAAAAATTTTAAGATGCCCGTATCGCGGATCTAATACAAAACGTGATACGGGGTCCTTTTTGTCGAAAATGTCATCAAAAACATCTCTTGATTTTTGAGGAGTTATGACTTGGTCACTAATAGCAGATTTATCATTTTTGATCGCAATACTGGATGTATTTGCAGAATCAGATGCATCTGAACTTGCACAAAACACACTCGGCACAACAACAGCCCCCAACAAACTAATAGATAAGGCTGATGAAAAAAATATTTTATTCTTTTTCACAAATATCATTTCCCCTTTGAGTTATAAACGAAGCAAGGAAAGCTTCAAACCGAATGGCCTGAAGCTCTCCTCGCTTCGTTCCAGTATAATTAAAAACTTCTCCAATCAAGCTAGCTACCAGTTAGCTTTTTTATACAAAACTTTATAGCTTGGTTTAATTAAAGTTCATCTGGGCTGTTGGCTGATATACCCCATGCTGTGGCGTCTACATAAGCTCCGCCTGCACGCCACTGTATTTCATAGTCTCCTGAGCGCATTCCGTTTGAAAAGCTATCCTTGCTATACCAAGTAAATGGTTCACCAGCACCCACATACTTGGTAAGTAAATAATCTCCACTATTGACATGCTTTAAGGTAAACGTAAGCGTCGCCTTGGTGCTGTTTTTTACACGAATCTTAACATGACCATATCCAGGAGATACGGAGAACTCTGTTAATGGTGACTTGCCGTCAAGGACCACATTAAAAAGGTCTTTTGTTCTAAAAAGACCTATATCATGATTGCCAGGTGTTTTTACCTCATCTTTGGTCCCGTAAGTCGACGTATTTGCGGAAGTACTTACAGCATTGGAATCCGCAAAAATTGCATTGGGTACGGCAACAGCCCCGCCAATAATACCTAAAGCTAGGGCTGATGCAATTAAATGTTTCTTCTTCAAAGCTTATTCCTCCTATATTTGTATATTTAACTACCTCCTCATCCTACTAAAAGATTCCATGTTTTTAATTCTTCTTACAATATAATCATATTATTGTTTAATAAATCCATATTTATGAACCAACTAGCAAGACTATTATGTGCTTTTACAGCTCATCCTTTTGAAGCTTTATATCCAACTCAATCAGACGATCTAAGTCCTGGACCGTCTGCATTTTCATATTTCCAGCCTACAGATCTTTGACCCACTGGGTGATAGCTGCGCTAATCTTAGCGCCGCAGCAAGTATGCTGCTCGCATCAGTGATTGCATTTTCACCACTAGTTATTTTTACGATTGTTGCACTTGTGTATTTATTAGCAATAATGCTTGGTGCGACACACTTTCGGTATTCATCCCATAAGAGAATGTTAGAAGAATGCTCGCTCCAACAAAAAAGCGCGACCTCCAAAAAGCTTGGAGGCCGCGCTGTGCTTGAGTTTTATAAGATGCTGGTGAAGGGAATTGAACCCCCGGCCTACGCATTACGAGTGCGTTGAAATAAAGTTTTGATGGGTTTTACAAAGCTCCTATAGCCTGTCCAACAATAAATAGGGTTCCGTCAGGTATTACAGATATCCGTATTTCGGTAGAAGATTTGGTAGAAGTAAATAATTGAGGCAACAAGTACAAGGCAGATGCCTTAATGGTCTCAAGTCCCTCCGTCTCATCTCCAGATCCTTCATAGCAGCATCCTACGGTCGCCTGCTGAAAACTGTAGACTGAACCGCGACGTTAAGCTATACCAGCTAATAGCTTGTCAAGATTACCAGTAAAGTGATTCTAAATCATGTGGTATAGTTAAAATGAGCATGCCAAATAACCCTCCAATTTCCGTTGTGTCTTGGAAGGTTATGCCAATGATAATCTTTTAAATTGGACGAAATTCCTTTTTGTTTTTCAAGATTGCATAAAGCCAATGGATGAGCTTATTTGCACATGCGATTAGAGCTACTTTATGTGGTTTTCCTTCTGCTCTCTTGCGATCATAGAACGCTTTGAGTCGCATATTTCGGGAGCGTATAAGCCCACACTGGACAGCCATTACCAGTGCGTAACGCAACTGCCTGGAACCACGTTTTGTGATTCGATTTCGAGTTGCTGTAAATTTTCCGGAAGCAAAGACACTCGGGTCAATGCCTGCAAAAGCCACTAGCTTTTTAGGATGATCAAATCGGTCGACTTCTCCAATTTCAGATAAAATTGTTGCAGCAATTTTATGCCCAATACCGGGAATCGACTGAATTAATTCATGCTCTTCAATTTCTTCAGCCAGAGCATCTATGTTCTGTTCCAGTTCAGCAAGATGCTCTTGGTACTGAAGAATGAGGGTAATAAGAACTTTCAAATTGATTAAGTGGCTTGCATACATGGTTTGCTGAAATGGGTTTTGCTTTGCCGCGTCTAGCAGTCGCTGAACCCGTTGGTTAATCCAGCCCTCTGAACGCCCCCGTTTCGAAGAAAGTAGTTCTTTCATCTTAGCTTTGAGTGTAATTTCATCCGTCTGCAAAACTGAATATGAGGTTGGAAATTTACTTAAAAACCGTAGTGAAATACGGGAATACATAGCTTCAAAGACGCCTTTGTAAGCTGGGAAAACCTGATCTAAAACGGCTTGGAATTGCAGCTTCGTCTGTACACACATCTTTGAAAGGGACTCATACTGTCTTGTAAGATAGCGCAGATTGAGAAGTTGCACACCTCTTTTCTTAAAAGGTTCAAACTCTTCCTTGTAGTACAACTCTCCCAATAGGTAAGCGTCCACAGCATCCGTCTTTACTTTACGAAGATGAGACTTTCTAAGCCGATTTGAGATGAGCGGATTAATGACAATGTAAATGTAGTGATGTTCTTCTAGGAACTGAACAACCGGACTTTGGTAATGGCCGGTTGCTTCTAGAATAAGTAGAGGACGTAGTCTGGATGCAGTCTCAACATCCTTCAAAACTTGATGTAAATTTGCTAGGCCATCACGAGTGTGCTCGAAGTGGAATGTCCCTCTGAAGGGCTTTCCGCGCGCTAAAAAGGCTTGTCCATGACTTTCTTCTTTTGAAATATCTAGACCGACAACTGGATTCATTTCATCTCTCCCTTTAAGTTTAGATTCCCCGGCATCCCTAAGGTTCTTCTTGTCGCTCCATAGCATCGCTTGTTATACGGGATCTTACGTCCCAACCAGCCTCAATCATGGTCATGACAAGTAGGGGTGAACACTATAGCGCTCGGGTTCAAGTCCCACGGGCAGGTACGTTCGACCAGGCTACCTTAATCCTCTATGCAAATGAAAAAAGGATCAACCAGAAAGAACTGGTTGATCTCATAATACGAACGGGCAGGATAGTTCAAATACGTGGTATCATGTGGTGAGTAATTAATGGAGCTCACTTCCATCTGTTAGGCTGTAAAAACAAGCGCTTGTGCCGCCTCAATTATCACTTTTTGGTGACTATATCACAAAAAAGTGGGTACTGTTTTTCTTGTAACTTTTCCCCCATACTATCGTTCATAGGAGGTTCATGAAGCAGACAGAGCATTCTATACCATATAAATCATTATAAAAGGAGTGTAATAGAATGGGGAAATTTGACGGGAAGGTAGCAGTTGTAACCGGAGGTACAAGCGGCATCGGTCTCGCGTCGGCACAACAGTTCGTAAAAGAAGGGGCTTACGTTTTTATCACGGGACGCAGACAACGTGAACTGGATGAAGCAGTAAAGCAGATCGGAAAGAATGTTACAGGTGTCCGAGGTGACATATCTAAATCGGAAGATCTAGATATATTATTCGAAACAGTTAAGCGAGAAAAGGGACACTTGGACATTCTCTTTGCAAATGCCGGACTAGGGTCATTTCTTCCATTAGGAGAAATTACAGAAGCACAATACTACAAGACTTTCGATGTCAACGTGAAAGGAACCATCTTTACAGTACAAAAGGCATTAGCTTTGTTTCCAAATAAAAGAGGTTCGATTATTCTAACGGGATCCACTGCTGGCTCGACGGGGATGCCAGCGTTTAGTATCTATGGTGCATCCAAGGCAGCGATCAGACAGCTCGTCCGCAGCTGGATTCTTGATATGAGAGGGACCGAAATTCGTATAAACATCCTTAGTCCGGGAACAATCGTAACGCCGGCGTACGATGAGTTATTTGGCTCTGAACTAGATCATTTACTGGAACAGGCAAAAAATGATATTCCGCTCGGCAGAGTGGGGCAGGTTGAAGAGATCTCCAATGCTGTCATGTTCCTAGCCTCTAATGAAAGCAGCTATATGAACGGCGTTGAATTATTCGTAGATGGCGGAGTAGCTCAAGTTTAACCAGGACATAATAATTTTCAAACGACAAAGATTTTTAAATCAACTTAAATGCGATTGTATTATCCCCTCCATGTAACGTTCAATTTTTCCTTCAGTGATCTTTGAAGGATCAAGCGATACATGAAGGGGATATTCTTAGATCGGGAGATGGTGCATTGATATGAAAACATTTTTCTGTGAACTGGAAGTTACACTAGAGGTTATCGGAGGAAAGTGGAAGGGGCTTGTTCTGTACTATTTAATAAAAGGACCTAAACGGACGGGAGAGCTCAAGCGACTCGTTCATAATATATCGCAAAAGATGCTGATTCAAACTCTTCGGGAACTGGAAACAGACGGATTAATTCGCAGAAAGATGTACAATCAGGTACCGCCTAAGGTGGAATATTCAACGACGGAACTGGGTCAATCACTTGAACCCATTTTGAGATCGCTTTGTGATTGGGGGGGAATTACGCAGAGCAATCCTTCGCTCCGGGCGAGATTGAGATTTTGTATCTGGATTAACTGTCGGGGGACAAGAGCATAGTCCCATTTGAAGTCGCTATTTTAGCGGCCTTTTTGTTTTATCGTTTTACGTTGATGTTTTCGAGTGATGAGCAATATTCTAGTACAGGTTACTTCGTAATTAACAAGGTGCACTACAAAACTAAGGACACAAAACTTGTCTCAGAGATTAATAAATACGTCTTGGATTATGGCAAAAGCATCATGCCCCAGCTGTTGCCAGGAGTCTGAGCAAACAGGTAAGCGGTTGAGGCTAATGACAATGAACCCATTACGCTAACGGGAAACGTTAGTTCAATGAAACAGATGAAGCAGCGACAGTCTAGGGCATATTTTCTCGTCCTAGCCTACCGTTGTTTCTTTTATTGTAGTTATCAAAACTTTATTTTCAACATACAATTAAAGTTGATTCATATCAGTTCCGCCTTAAATGTCCGTCTGTAAGCAATTTTTCAACTAAAAAGCTCTGCCGACCATAAGGTTAGCAGAGCTTTTTAATGACGTTTAAGAACCTCCAACCTGTACAAGAATCTGGATACCAGGTACAGTCATGAAAACTAAAAAGCTACTCGCAACAATTAACAGTCCTATTTTTCTCAACATTACCTACCCACACCTTTTCAATTAGATTGGAGAACTCTGTTTTGATTTCAGGAGTCGCATAGACTTGGAAACGCATAAACAAGCCAATACAATTTATAAAGTAAGTCTCATTATTTATTATATGTGACTTTACCATTGCAAATAACAATTGTTTAAAACCATCACTGTACCTTTCTCTGTTTAAATAATAGTAGGCCAGTTCGTAACCAAACCATGCAATGTAGTCGGGTACTACTTGTTGGCTGTACATATCAGTAGATGTCGGGAGTTGAGTAAAGGCATCAATGTCTTTTTTAAACCTTGAAAGTACATCATCAACATCCAAATTATATTGATTAGCAGCTATCATAACGTTTAACAGCTTTGAAAGTTTCTCACCTTCCATGGTATCTGCTGTTTCGGCTATGTATTCGACATAATCTGAGAGCACGCTGACATCTCCAGACAAGAGCTTATTTACATAAATATTGCATCGTGCCCAATCTTGATACATTTCTACCCAATAGAGGGTATCATCATCAGTCTCTCTAACCCAATCCAAGTCCGCATAGGCGTATGTATATTGTAGAGCTTGTTGGTAATCGCCTCGGGCATCACAGACACTCGCACATAGTAAGTCGGCATACGTGATGTACACGAACATCGGACGACTTAATTTCTTAGCAGCCTCATTGCGTTCTTGGTTCTTCTGTTGATGTTTCCAATTGTATTGGATTTCAGCCTTAGCTCTCATCACCCTCGCTATTTCATCAACCTTGTCCCATTTACGCAATGACCTGTACACATTAGCCAGATCCTTTAACGCATCAAGTTGTTCTAAATCATCTAGGCGCTCGACATAAGGCTCGAATAGTATAGCTGCTTTGTGGTTGCGGCTTTGGTCGTCTCCAACTTGAATCGTGAATATACGATATTGGCAGACTGCCAAACGTTCAGAATGTTGATATTTCTCCGCTTCAGCTACCCCCTCATACAGCAACAATGCAGCCGCATGTCTTCCCTGCGACAACAATTCCTCTGCAATTTCAAATAGCTTGGGCGAATACAGTAGATTATCCATGATAGCTCCCACTACTCGGCGGATCGCCTCCAGCTTGTCCAACTCCGCACATCGAAACAAAAGCGGCTCGATTCGCCTCATATTGGGTGGATGATCGATGATGTAGTTTTCTATAAATAGATCATAAAAGTGACCTTCTGGTAAGCCCATAGCCTCAGTGATTAAATCAAGCTGGTTAACAGACATGGACTTATTCCCTGTCACAATGGCGCTTACGATTCCCCTATTCATGCCTGCTACATGCCCAAACTGCGTTAGACTCATGCCCTCTTGTTGTAAATATCTATCTAATTCCGCTCGAATCGTAGGTGTATGCTTCATGACATAGCCACCCTTCGCATAAAAATCCCAGTATTTTATAATTATTTACTATTTTTACCCATCAATTAACCAGTTGTCAATATCTTTTTTTTGCGAATTATGTAGAAATACTACGTTTGTCATAAGAGCATTCCTACAAACAAATTCTTCCCCGGTGTTAGCTACCATCAGTATAATCAACCCAGTATGTTGGTAAGTCAAATAGCCGCCAGCATTTCTTCACAAGAAAAGGGCGATTAGGAGTATGAGGAACAATCATTTTCCTAATGTTAGGAACCGACATGGGCAGATGCGCATATACTTTCTAAAAACTAGCATTGGGAGGGAATAAACTTGTATCAAGTACCTTCTTACTGGGGAAATTCATATTATATGCGGGCCGATTTTGTACCGATCTGGAACACAGGATTTCCAAAAGCAGTACAAATGATAAAGGAAGCGGTACAAGGGGAGCGTAACGATGAGTTGTTCTACGATGAATTGATCAATTTGGCTCCCTCACAGGAGCAGGTGGCTATTATTGAAAGCATCCGTAACGATGAACGCGGCCACAACAAAATGTTCAGAGAGATGTATCGGGCTTTGACAGGACAGGAGATTACAGGCATCAGTAGTGAGAAATATGAGAAAGTGCACTCCTATGCAGAAGGTCTGCAGCGCGCCTTGATGGGAGAGTTAGGTGCGGTAGAACGATACCGCAACATCTGGTTTGGATTGCCTACTGGCATCTATAAGGACACGGTGTACGGTATCATCTTGGATGAGCTTAAGCACGCTGCCAAATACAATTATCTGATTACGTTGAATCTCAAGTAACTTTTGACCAAAAGTTAATACTATTCCACATCAATTGGTTGCTGGATTTTATCCTTATATTCATCCACATAGAGCTGGCCGTTGCTGCCTTTAACGGCGTAGAATACGTCCTCTAACTTTTTGCCGCGTGCTTTGAGTTGGGAGTTCATCCAGGATTCGGAAATATGGTTGGAGTCTAAATTGCCATGCAAAAGCTGTCCGTCGATTATAAGCTCAATTGGGAACTGTGAGGTATTGCCTGCATTCAACTGCAAATCTTTTAATGTCACGGCTTGCAGTTCCTTTTTCTTTTGGGCAGATAGTTTTCCGTTAATCTCAAGTAGGGCGTACTCCACTTCTTCTATATTAAAAATATCTTTCTCGCGAAGCTGCTGGTTTAAAGAATCCAATGTCATATTATTTTTTTTTAAGTTATCTTCGAGAATGAGCCCTCCTTCGATGAGAACGGTGGGGGTTCCTTCTGTCCACATCTTAAAGTTTCTGAATTTCAAAAAAATCTTGGCTAAAACATAAGAAGTAATTGTAAAAACGGACAGCGCTATTAATAGGTGGATAACTTCTATTTTTTCGTTAAATGCAAAGTTAGCAGCCATAGCTCCTAATATAACCGCCGTTACGAATTCATGGAAGTTCATATTGGAAAGGGTTTGCTTTCCTAATATTCTCCCAATTATCATTAGGATAAAAAATGCTGAAAAACTTCTGATTAAAATAATGAGATGGTCCACGCAAAAAGCCCTCCTTGTTTAAAAATTGTAGATAATTAGTATATAGACTCCCCGCTATACTAGAGTAATATACCTATTGACTTAATTTATAAATGGCTTTGGAACTGCTAATCCTATCAAAACACCCTCACGGGCACTATACCAGCAGGGTATTTCGTATTTCCAAACACTTGTAGATTTACAGATCGTCAGTGGCTGACGTTTCTGCCGACTTACCACCTACATAAGCCTCAGCCAGAATGTAAGCAATTACTGCACCGAAAGCACCAATAACGCCGGTCACTTGAATAACTGTGGCATTGTTTTCTCCAAAAGCAGTAAGCAAGCTCGTGATCAATGCGGTCAGTAACGCCCAGAACTTATGGCTGGACAATTTACGTTTCCAGTCTGTCACTATACAACGCCTGAATCTCCAAGAAGCAGTGTTAAAAAACATTGGCGATTCAATTACAGGAGAGAGCATTAGCACTGAAGAATCTACTTTACTATACTAAAGGGTAGAAAAATGGTAGAAGATTGTCCAAAATCACAAAAAAGCGCAGCCTCCAAAAAGCTTGGAAGCCGCGCTGTGCTTGAGTTTTATAGAATGCTGGTGAAGGGAATTGAACCCCCGGCCTACGCATTACGAGTGCGTTGCTCTACCCCTGAGCTACACCAGCAGGTCAGTGTGACTGACAACAAAAACTATTATACTCTTAGTTACATAAAAATCAATCACTTACATCAACTTTATCAACTAAGATTTGGATTTAATTCTGTAACATTCCCTGCCGTGGTTCCGGATAGCTTATCTGCGACGGATCGCAGCTTTTGGCGACTGGAGGAAGGCTTGTCACGGCGATCATCAATTTTGACTGAGGTGGAAACGCGTTTGGCTCCTGCTAGGAATGGCGCTTCGTGTAGCGCAGCAATAGCGGTGAACACATCGTCCAACGAACCTTCAATAATCGTACTCATAGAGGTAAGTTCATAGGTAATTCCCTTTTGCGTCTTCAACACTTTTTGCATTTGAGCAACGTAGTCGCTCAGGCTCGTACTCCCCGTTCCAATCGGGATTACTGTCACTTCTGCAATGGCCATCACCAAGTTCCTCCTTTAAATTGAAAAAATCATCTTTTTTAAAATTCTAAAAACTCAGTCGATAAAGCAACCTTGTTCTTCAAAAAAGTTCCATATGTATACGGCTTATTTTAGTAGGAAACATCTTTATCATTTATTGTACCGTTCACTCCGTCTCAATTCAAATACAGCCCGCGACTTCTCTGCATATTTTGATTTTCCATTCCTTTTCCTTTACGTATGGCTTCGAATGTTGCTATAATACTCCTTGCACTTATTTGAAATTTTAAGTTTATATACACAATATGTTGGGTTAAATATTCATAACACCTCTAAATATAGTGATGTAGCCGATGATTCCTACGGAAACCATCTTTTTTCCTTCATTGGCAGGCGCATCGCTATTTCTATGTTATTGGATTACATACAGCCCCAAAATGCTGTCTGACCATCGCTTTTTTCACCAGTTTCTTTTCTCAGATCATTTTCATGCCTATTCCCTAAGTATGAATTCCAAATCAAGAAAGCGAGGAATTAATCCTATGCCACAACTCGTAACCAAACCAAACAATCGCCAGTTGGCTTTTGATGAAATACGTATATCCGTATATGCTGACCGTGTACTCAGCGGGCTGGACAAGCTGGATAAAGATCGACTCATTCGCGGTGTAACTAGTAAGCTCCGCCGGGACGAAGTCACTGGAGATGAGATTAGCAACGCATTTGCAATGGCTGCTCTAGAACTGGTTAGCAAGGAAGAACCGGACTGGAAATTTGCCGCTGCGCGTGCTTTGCTCACTTCCCTATATAAAAAAGCGGCTACTCACCGCCGTTACAAATCCTATGCAGACGAACCTTACGGCGCTTTTTATCCACTGATCACCGATCTAGTGCAAAAAGGAATCTACCGTCAGGAACTGCTTGACTGCTACACCAAGGAGCAGATTGATGAGCTCGGCGATTCCATAATGCCGCAGAATGACCTGCTGTTCGACTATATTGGACTGTTGACGCTGTCTGAGCGCTATTTGGCCAATGATTTTGACGGACGCGTAATGGAGCTTCCACAAGAACGCTACATGATTATCGCAATGTACCTGATGCATCAAGAGCCGGCCGACAAGCGTATGGAGCTGGTCAAGGAAGCATACTGGGCGATGAGCAACATGTACATGACGGCAGCTACACCAACCATGTCCAATGCCGGAAAAAAGGTAGCCGGACAGCTCTCGAGTTGCTTTATCGACACCGTAGACGACTCATTGGAAGGTATTTTCGATTCCAATACCGATGTAGCCCGTCTTAGCAAAATGGGTGGCGGTATCGGCGTATACCTCGGTAAAGTGCGTGCGCGCGGCTCCGATATCCGTGGACATAAAAATACAAGCTCTGGCGTTATCCCTTGGATTCGCCAGCTAAACAATACAGCTGTTAGCGTAGACCAGTTGGGTACACGCAAAGGTGCAATCGCCGTTTACTTGGACGTATTCCACAAAGACATTCTGGCGTTCCTGGACCTGAAGCTGAACAACGGTGACGAGCGGATGCGTGCACATGACGTGTTCCACGGCGTATGTCTGCCCGATCTGTTCATGGAGCGGGTCGAAGCACGGGGCGAATGGAATCTGTTCTGTCCGCATGAAGTGAAGAAGGTGATGGGCTGGAAGGATGACAAGGGTCGTCCACTGGGACTGGAGGATTTTTATGATGAAGCCTTCGGTTCAGGCTCCTTCCGCGAGAAGTATGAGGAGGCATCACAGCATCCGATTCTTTCCCGTATTACGGTCCCTGCCATTGACATCATGAAGCGTCTGATGAAATCGCAGCTGGAAACAGGTACGCCGTACATGTTCTACCGTGATACAGTAAACCGTGCTAATCCAAACCGCGCCCATGGTATGGTGTATTCCTCCAACCTGTGTACGGAAATTATGCAAAATCAATCTGCAACGGTAGTAGAAAAAGAAGAATTGGTCACCAAGGACGGACAAACACGCATTGTTATCTCCAAAATTCCTGGCGACTTTGTTGTGTGCAACCTGAACTCCATCCATCTGGCTCGTGCCGTTCCAGCAGGTGTGCTGGATCGTCTCGTACCGATTCAGGTACGTATGCTGGATAATGTTATTGATATCAACAACATTGAGGTGCTGCAAGCACAATACACGAACAGCCAATATCGTGCAGTCGGCCTGGGTACATTTGGGCTGCATCATCTGCTCGCACTTGAGGGCATCCGCTGGGAGTCCGATGAAGCGGTAACCTATAATGATCATTTGTATGAAAAAATTAACTACCTGGCCGTAAAATCCAGCATGGAGCTGGCGAAAGAAAAAGGCCGTTATGCCAAATTCGAGGGTTCTGACTGGTCGACCGGGCATTATTTCACTTCCCGTGGCTATACAGACGGTACACGTGAAGGCAAATTCGTCACTACGTCCGAGTGGAGCGAGCTTGCGGAAGAAGTCCAACAAAACGGTGTCCGTAACGCATGGCTGTTCGCCATTGCGCCTAACGGTTCTACGTCCATTATCGCAGGCTCTACCGCTAGTATTGATCCACTGTATGAGTTGCTTTCCTATGAAGAGAAAACAACCTACAAGATCGCTAACCCTGCACCAGATTTGAATGAAAAAACCATCTGGTACTACAAAACAGCTTTCTTGCTGGATCAACACGCTTCGATCAACATGGCTTCTGCACGTCAGCGTCATATTGACCAAGGTCAAAGCTTTAATCTGTATGTACGCCCAGATATTAAAGCTACCGAATTTTTAGCGCTGCATATTCATGCCTGGAAATCGGGTATGAAGTCGACCTATTATGTACGCAGCCGCGCACTGACGATTGAAGAATGCGAAAGCTGCGCATCCTAAACTAAAGGAGAGAGGCTCTCATGCAGTTACAAAAGATTTTTAACACGGAAGCGCCTAACCGCTCTACCCGTATTATTGAAGGCGAAAACTCCGGTATCCTGAACTGGAACGATATTCGGATGCCGCATATGTACAAACTATATAAGGTGCTGCTGCTAAACCACTGGATTCCGGATGAAATTCCGATGTCCAAGGATGCGTCCCAGTTCCCTATGCTGGATGCCGAAGAACAGCGCACATTCAAAATTAATATCGGCCTGCTGGCTGTGCTGGATTCCATGCAAACCATGTTTGTCGGAGATGTAAAACGATATTTTACCGATTCCTCGCTGGAAGCTATTTCGGCCATTATCGGACAACAGGAAGTCGTGCATAACCAGTCCTACTCTTACGTGCTGTCTTCCCTGGTATCAGAGCAGGAGCAGAAGGAAATTTTTGAATACTGGAAAAATGATCCTGTCCTGCTGGAGCGTAACACATTCATCTCGGACATTTATCAAGAGTTCCGCGATGAGCAGAACCCGCAAACCTTTTTCCAAGCCATGGTAGCGGATTTGATTCTGGAAGGCATATTCTTTTACAGTACATTTGCTTTCTTTTACAATTTGGCCCGTGACCAAAAAATGATGGCCACCAGCCAGATGATCTCGTATATTCAGCGCGACGAAAATCAGCATTGCTACTTCTTTGCCGAAGTGTTCAAGCAGCTTTTGGCTGATTTCCCTGAGTTGGATACCAAGGAAAATACGGACTATGTCTATCGTATGATCAACCGCGCTGTGGAACTGGAAACGAATTGGGCGCATTACACGCTCAAAGAGGTTCGCGGCATTGACTTGAACGAGCTGAGCGATTATATCAAATACATGGCAAACATGCGCCTAAGACTTCTGGGTATGGACAAAGCATACGAAGGGGTAGATGTAAACTGTATGCCTTGGATCAAGCCATTTTCCGATGAAGCGCTGAATGCAACAAAAACGGACTTTTTTGAAGCAAAATCACGCAATTATGGCAAGGTCGGAGATGACAATGGATTTGACGATTTGTAAATCATAAGCTACAAGCCTTAACTCGGTATTGCTGAGCTAAGGCTTTTTTCTATGGGGATGAAACTTGCGTAAATATGCAAAAAATTCATGAAACATATTAATTACTATTCATATTTTCCTACTTGAACACGATATTATATGAAGGCGAAATAATACAGTAAGGAGCATATTATGAAAAGCAAAGTCAAAAAAAGAATGGGATTACAAACCAAACTCTACTTCATCTTGCTCATTCCTTTAGTTGTGATTGGCGTCATGATTCTGTGGACGACCAAACTATCTATTCAGAATGCTTCTCTATCAACCATGCAGCTAAACAATGAAGCGTTGGCGGTGAATACGGCTAAGCTACTGGACAAATCAACCGTCAAAAGCTTAAACACGAATCCATCCGAGCAGAGCAATGAGTATAAAAAACTTCGGAACGAGTTAAATACGCTCAGGCTGCAAAGCGGAGTCCTGTATATGTATATGTACAATCGTGTTGGCGATGAGTGGAAGCTTACAGTGGACGGAGCTGCTTGGGACGACAAAGACTACAGTCCTTTTGGAAGCCCTGTAAGTTTTACCCGTAAAGAAACGGCAGATAGATTGAAACAAGGGGAGACGGTAACCACAGATATCACAACGGACCCTGATTGGGGAACGATGTTTTCTTCCTTTACACCCATTAAAGATACAGATGGAACCATCATAGGCTATCTGGGAATCGACAGATCTCTAGCCTCTGTAACTGAAGTATACGAGAAAACATTGCCTGAGGCCTATCGGCTAGTTATCCCTGTGGTCTCCATCATTCTGATCATTTCCATTGCGGCAATGATGCTGGTAACACGTCGAATACTACGTCAAGTGCGGTTTATTAAAGATACACTGGAGCAAGTAGCTGATGGCAATCTTACGGCTACATCGCAGCAAGTTACGTATGATCAGCTAGGTGAAATCAGCGGCTTGACGAACCGGATGGTAGAAGCCATGTCCAATATGATTGTGGACATTCAAAGCAGTTCAAGTACACTTCAGCAAGCATCCGAGAATATCGTCGTGACATCAGAAGGAACCCTTCACCAAACCGAGGAACTGTCCCGCACACTCCAACAAATTGCCGATGTATCTACAAACCAAGCAGATCAAACGATAGAGTCGGTTCAGCAATCTGACCGCTTAGGACAAACGCTGGATGAAGTCGGAAGCCATGTGCACCAGTTTACGGATACGGCGCGCCATCTCAATGAAGTCCGTAATCAGGTAGCCAATGAACATGAACTGCTGTTGGAGAAGGGACGAGAAAGCGCTCTGCGAATCAAGCAAATGCAGCGTATGTCACACGCGCTAACTGAAAAGTCCCGCGAAGCAGCTAACATTGGACAGCAGGTACAGGGCATCGTAAAGCAGACGCAGATTTTATCCTTTAATGCCTCGATTGAAGCTTCGCGTGCAGGGGAAGCTGGTAAAGGTTTTTCTGTCGTAGCTCATGAAATGGGACAACTTGCCCAACAATCTGCCATATCTATTCGTGAAATTGACGAAATCTTAAGTAGTTTTGTCGAGCAAATTGAGCAAATGGGCGATCAATTTGATGAAAATATAAACACTGTCAATGAACAAGAAAAACAAATTGCATTATGTCTACAGTCTGTTGATAAAGTCACCCAGGTATCAGAGGAAGTTGAGGAACTGGCTGCACATCTGGCCCAATTGACTACAGAAATGCAGGAGGTACGTCACAGCGTAGATCAACATCTGAAGCACACAGCCAGCGCGGCGCAGCAAACTGCCGGAATGACAGAAGATGTATCCGCAAGCGCACAGAAGCAGGCCCTAGCAGTAAAAGAACTATCCGAAGTAGCCCGTAATCTGACCACACTCTCCAACAATCTACAGCGCCATGCTGATCAGTTCCGGGTGAAAAATTCCGACCAGTAATGATTTCGGTGAACTGTGACCCGTAAGATGGACACTTTCAATCAAGTGTCCATCTTACGGGTCATTTTACAGACGAAAAGGAGTACACTCAAAAGGAGCATTCGCTAACATAGCGAATGCTCCTTTTGAGGTTAGAAAGCCGAGCTGAGTACACCTTTATCCAGGTAGATGCATACATATATAACCTAAAGGTCTATATAAGCACTTAGGAGTTATAGCCGTTATGCTCACGATGGGGGAGTCGCAGCTGTTTTCTTCGGCTTCATATAAGAAGGATAGCCTCCCGTATGCTGGAGCATTTCAATTTCACGCAAAATACGCGGCAAGTCAGCGACCGAGTTCATCACGATGTGGGCCCCTGCCCTTTTCAAACCATATATACTTTGTCTGCGTCGTTCCTCGGCTACCCTATCGTCCACTTCACAGCTTGTAGTGTGGTTCGCGGCCAAAGCACTCTCGTTATGGTTCAACACACCAATCGTCCAAACGCCGGCATTCCGTCCTTCTTGCATATCGGCTGCTGTGTCTCCTACCTTCACAATATCGCTAAGCGGGAATACCTGCAGGCGATGTGCAATTTCATAGATCATCCACGGATAAGGCCTCCCCTGCGAAACTTCACATGGGGCTACCATACAATCCAGCGTATAGGGTGACTGTGCAGGCGTGAATACATGACTCAGCATTTCCATCGGGCAGGATGCAGTAGCGCCTGACTGAATGCGGCGATCTTGAAGCTCCTGCAACGCCCTATCTATACCGACAGCAGTCTCAGCCCCTTGGATCAAAGAGCGAAGAACAGGGACAAGCTCAAGATAAATATGCTCAATATCCACTCTGCCAGGATGCGCACCAAAGCACTCCAACCATTTTCTACGAACCTCTGAAAGTCCGAGCACATTCGCAATATGATCCCGGATGGGCAGTCCCCGTCCATGAGATACCTGCTCTTCAGTTACCTGTATACCCTTCCATCTGAAGATGTCGCACATTCCCTGGATTAAGCCCCGACCTCCGGGGTCTGACAATGTACTTTCCAGATTAAAAATAACCGCCTGTATCATGCAATCCCCGCCTTTCCGTACCGCGGCTATCCGCAATCTTTATTTTGCTTAGGAACATGATACACAGCTAACGTAAACTTAAATGTCGCAAACGGTAAGCGGATTGTAATTGAGAATAAATTCCTTGAATGGTTTTGATTTACCGATTGAAATGAGGAGGGAGTCGCAATATGAGACAGCCTTGGAATGAATTTAATTCTAAAATGCCTTGGCGGATGGAGCTTGGTTGTTATGCTCTGAATAAGCTTGCCTGTGGAGGATTGGTTTTTGGTCTGTTATGGGTCTACTGCTATCTGACAGAGGAAATAACGGGATTGCCTGTGAGTATAGCAGGCAATAGCGGTGAACTGACCGCGCAGTTATGGGCCTATGGCTTTGCCCTTCCGGCGGCTCTTGCCGCTGATGCACTACGTGATCTTTTACCCTGGCTTCGCAAGCCTGAGCAGTTCACGCTATATCTTGCCGTAGGGTTCAGTGTCTTTCTTCTGCTAGGATCTTTGATGTCGCCTGCTGGAACGGGCATCTCGTGGAGCAACGGCATGGCAGGTGCAGGGATTACACTGCTCTATTATGGCGGAAGGCACTGGCTGAACCGTGAATATGGAGTACAGATCATGCTGGCCTTCCTCCTGCCACTGCTGCTATGGATTATAGGGCTTCAATGATGTCGCCAGCTACCACTGAGGCGGGATGCTGGCGATGGCGCGCGGCCGTTTCTCCAGCCGCACCATGCAGATACACGCCAAAGGCTGCTGCCTGTGAAGCGTTCAAGCCTTGGGCCAACAACCCTGCGATGATGCCTGTCAGCACATCGCCCGCACCGCCTGTCGCCATCCCGGCGTGGCCTGTGGTATTGACGTAGGTCGCTCCGTCGGGACACGCAATGACCGTGCGTGCTCCCTTGAGCACCAGCGTGACTCCATGTGTCCGGGCGTACTCCCGGGCATGGGTGATACGGTCACGCTGCACCTCCGCTGTCGATATTCCCAGCAGACGTGCCATTTCACCGGGATGCGGCGTTAACACGATTGCCGCATCTCTCGACTTCCAAGCATCCAGCTCAGGCCCCGCCGAGGCGAGGATGTTCAAGGCGTCCGCATCAAGCACGAGCGGACCGCTGTATTCCTCCCACAGGCGGCGCAGCCAGCCAGTGTCCCCTGCGAAGCGGCCGAGGCCAGGCCCGACGGCCAGCACATCGCGCGCCTGCGCGAGCTGTAGCAGCTCATCTGCGGAGTCGGCGTTCCATTCGCCGTCGCTGCCTGTTGCTGCGGCAGCGAGCATCAGCTCTGGTGCGGCGCCAATGACGCGCGGAAGCAGCGCCTCAGGCACCGCCCACGTCACAAGGCCGCTGCCGATGCGCAAGGCGGCACGTGCGGCCAGCAGGCCCGCACCGCTCATACGCAGGCTTCCGCCTGCGACCAGAACGTGGCCGTAGGTGCCCTTGTGCCCGTCCGGCACACGGCTGCGGCTGACGTCCACGTCCAGCGCGTCACGCAGCGTATCGCTGGTCAGGAGCAGCAGCTGCACGCCACGCTCACGGGCAAGGCCGGGCGGGATACCGATGTAGCGTACCACCACATCACCAGCGTTTCCGGCGCCCGGATATTGGGCGAGCCCACACTTCAAGTAGGCAAGGCATACGGTGACACGCGCATGAATGCACGGCTCGTGCAGCGCACCTGTGTCGGCGTCGAGTCCGCTAGGCACGTCTACCGACACGATCGGCGCGCCGCTGGCATTAGCCTCGCAAATCAGCGAGGCGTAAGGTTCGCGCGGTGGACCTTGCGTGCCTGTGCCCAGCAGGGCATCGACGATCCCAGAGGCACCGCGCAGGTCGAGGTTATCCCGACCATAGAGGATAACCGGGATATCCAGCGCCGCGATGATATCGCGCTGGGCAGCCGCTTCACCGCGCAGCGTTGCAGGCGGCTCGGCATACACAACGGTGACGCGCAGACCTGCATCGGTCAGATGGCGGGCTGCCACCAGTCCGTCACCGCCGTTGTTGCCTTTACCTACGAGGATATACCAGTGTGCTCGTTCACGTACGTCATATTGCCCACCGCTCGATGAATCCGTCCGTATAACACCGCCATGTCCTGGTACATCCCCCGGTCCTGTGTGTGTGACCTCATTTATGCCATCGCTTGTTCCACGTCTCTCCGCACAAAGCTTCAGTACCTCGTCAGCTACTGCTCGCCCGGCATTTTCCATCAAGATCAGGGCCGGGATTCCCAGCTTGTCAATCGTGTACCGATCCAGTTGCCGCATTTGTTCGGCGGTCACCATATACATGCTTTTTCGCCTCCCATATAGCCATCCCTGTTGATTAATATCCGACTGTAAAGCGGGAATTGACAAATTCCCCTTCTACTAACTCATCAATCAGGGCTACCGCATAATCCTCGACAGAGATGCGACTATGACCTAATTCATCAACCACCAAATGATCCAAGCCAATACGGAACTGTCCTGTACGTTTACCTGGTTCAATAATTCCGGCAGGACTGCAATAGGTCCAGTCTACATCCGCAGCACGGTACAGCTCCAGGGCATCAGCGTGCGCAGCCGCCAGCGGCTTCACTTCCTCCGGAAACTCAGCGGTATCCATGAGACGCTCACCGGATTCTGTTTTCAGACTGCCCGCTCCGCCAACGACAAGTATGCGCTCCGCGCCGGAACGCCGTGTTCCTTCCAGTAAAGAACGAGTTGCTTCGAGCAGTTCCTCCTCAGCTCCAAACTTGGGACCATAGGCGCTAATGATAGCATCGTGCCCTTTGGCTACCTCTGTAACGGAATTCGGGTTTAGAATATCCGCCTGAACCACCGTCAAATATTCACTTTGCTCCGTCACTCGTTGCGGATCGCGCACTGCCGCCGTCACCTCATACTTACGCTTGATCGCTTCCTTTACTAACGCTTTGCCAATTGTTCCTGTCGCTCCAAAAATAATTACTTTCATATTAAGTTGCCTTCTTCCTATCTATAATTTTCTTACTGTTAATTATCCGTTTTATAACCAGCTCAAACTCGTACAGGATTTCAGCTTACAGTCCCCCGGCTGGCGCCAGTACATCCCTTCTGACCCCGGACTGACCAGTTGGAAGCCGAACTGCGCATATAACCGGTCGGCTGGCTTATCCGCAATCAGCGTTGCAAAGCTGCCCGCCGGAACCTCCCGTCTCAAATACTCCATAATCTCTTCCATAAGCTTACGCCCATAGCCCTTCCCCTGATGGGAAGGCTTGACTGCAATATCCGTAACCAGAAAAAACACACCGCCATCACCGCTCACCCGGCCCATCCCGATCAATTCCTGTCCAAGACGTAGCGTTACAGCAAATAGGCTGTTCGGCAGGCCCTTAGCTGCCGCTTCTTCCGTAATTTGCGATAAACCAGCCTCCTTGCGTAAAGCCCGATATTCCTCGACGGCTGGAATGGCGTAATCTACGCGAAGCAGCTCGTACGGTTGATTCGATGTCTCATGATGTTCTGTTGCAAATTCAATTTTTTTATTCATGCCGAATCTTCCTTCCTGCTGTAATCTTGTCTATTTTACCAAAAAATACTTCATAGTTCTTGGTTTAGAGATATACAAGCCCTTGAAATGCCTGTGTGGTCTGTGCAATAGTGTAGAAAGAACAATGGAAGGAGGGATTGCGGGTGTCCCCGACGGACTTCGCGGCATTAGCCGCATATATCTCACCCGGTCTGATCGCCTTCCTGCTGGCGTTATCCTTATTGGTATGGCTGTATGTTCACAGTGCAGCCCAGCTTCGCAATTCGCGTCAGCAGCGGCTCGAAGAATTACAGGAATCACTGCGTATCTATGGCCGGTTAGCTGGTTATCTCCAAACGGCTACCCAGAACGCGATCAACAACAGTGAAAAGCAGCAGCACCAGAATGGACTAATCCATGCTCTTCAGGAGGCTAAGGCCGCCCCCTATTTGACCCCTCACCTTCAAGAGCAGGTTCAAGCATCCCTTCGGGAATGTGATCCATTCCGCCGGGAATTGCTTCTCAAATCACTGGAGCGTGAAATGAACAAACTGATCGAGGAACGACGACTTGTTCTACTGGAATCCCATGCTCCAGGCTGGGGAACAGCATTATGGAAACTATTGCGCCCAGCGGCCGGTCCGCTGGCGCTGGCGGGAATGGTCTGGTTAATCTCAAGATTGGTTATAGAACTGATAACCTACAGTCATGTCGATGTTAGTCTACCCGACACCACACAATCTGCCTCATGGCTTATAGGGTATGCATGGATAAGGTTCGTTTCTGGCTTAATCGCCTTGCTGTATGTCTATCGGCTGATGACCCTGCGTAGACAAAATGATCTGGACGTGACGGCATCCCATTTCCCAACAAGTCTGTTGTGCATGGTCATCGCCGTTGTCGCCCTGTTTCAGTGGCTCGGGCCAGAAGCATCTCCCTACATACTGACTGTACAGCTTGTGCTGTTCTTGATTGGCTTCCGACTTACCCGAGGCCGCTCGCGAAGTGATCGTCCTTATGTGGGTCATCCCGGCTTGATGAAGTCCGATGGTTCGCAGCACCAGGAATTACACACAACTGACAAAGATACAACCGCTGATTCTTCTGTGGCTGATGAACATATGCGGTCCTAAACACCAGGTGCGCCTGAAATAGATCCCGTATACATCCCGCAAATCACATACCATCACAGGACATCCCAACACACAAAGAAAGAGTTCATGGGGTGTCCTGTTTTTTGAACAATTTTTGGCTTTTTGCCGGGTTAGGCTTGTGCCAGCGATCAAGGAAAGGGTATATTGTTTATATAAATGTAAATCATATCGTTTTATATGTATGAATATTGAAAAAAATCCATATATGTTAAACTACCATCAATTTATGATGTGCGTTAGAATTGGAGGAATTATGCAACTGGACATTTCTGAAAAATCACTTCCCGTTTATGAAGCGCTGGCCAGTGAGGTTCGGCTGAATATGATTGTTCTGCTTGCGGAGAAACCGATGAATATACGTGAGCTAGCGGAAGCGCTGGGACTCAGTAGTGCGATTATGACAATGCATGTCAAGAAACTGGAAAGAGCATCCATTATTTCGACTAAAATGCTGCCCGGACGAGGCGGGGTTCAGAAAGTATGCTCATTGGCTACGGACAAAATTGAAATCGCCATGCCACGCTATCAGCAGGATGTACGGCAATTTCATCAGACGGAGATTTCCGTCGGACACTTTACAGATTTTGAGATTCAGTCCACCTGCGGTCTAGCCACCGTCGAAAAGATTATCGGAGAATTTGATGAGCCTCGTTCGTTCTTGGACCCTGAGCGCTTCAATTCCAAAATTCTGTGGTTTAGCCAAGGGTATATGGATTATAAAGTGCCGAATTTCCTATTGTCCAGTCAAAAAGCTGAGGAACTGGAAATTTCAATGGAATTATCATCAGAAGCCCCATTTACCAATGATAATTGGCCTTCAGACATCACGTTTTTCCTAAATGATGTGAATTTAGGCACTTGGACCAGTCCAGGGGATTTTGGGGATAATCGTGGTAAATATACACCTTCATGGTGGCCTGATTTTATCAATCAGTATGGCCTACTTAAGAGACTTCGCGTTACGTCTGAAGGCACCTTTATGGATGGCAAGCAGATATCCGATGTGACTCTAAGCGACGTGCTGATTGACCAGAAGCAATGGAAATTCCGTATCGCTATTTTGGATGATGCTCAGCATATTGGAGGGGTAACCCTGTTCGGTACTGGATTCGGTAACTATAACCAGGATATCCTGTTCCGTTTGTACTACAAACCTGCGGAAAACCATACCAAAACAGCAACGGTAGAAGCTGGCGAGAGCAGCAAGTAATCATTAGACTCCTTCAAAACCTGAACACGGCGTTTTGCCCATGCCTTTCTTGGGAGACAAAGCGCCGTGTTTTACTTTATCCTCTTTTACTGGTCCTTCGACCCTTTTTTGCCATGCGCTGTGTAATTAACGTACAGGTTCAATACATACCGGTGAAGGAACCTCCAATACATATCCCGTTCGGGTCAGCCGTCCATCATCCTCATGGATAGTAAAGGATACAATGTTGTTTCCCTCCTGATTCGCCACTAGCAAATAACCAGACAAGATGTTGAAGTTACGCGGCGTACTGCCGAAACTCTCGACCCATTCAATCGTCTTCAGCTTACCATTGTCTACATCGACATGGTAGAGTACGATGCTGTCATGTCCTCGATTGGATACATACAGAAAACGTCCACAGGGTGTAATCCGAATATCCGCTGCTGTATTTTCTACATCGATAATGCCTTCTGGCAGTGTGGACAGACTTTGCAGCAAGGTAAGCTTACCATTACGTTCGTTATAACCAAACACAGCGACGGTATTATTCAATTCATTGGCGACAAAGGCATATCGACCCGAGGGATGAAAAACCAGATGACGTGGGCCGGAACCAGGTGGCAAATCTGTCTCACGGTGGGTTACCAATTTCCCATCCTCTGTCAAACGATAACCTATAATCTGATCCAGCCCCAGATCACATACCATAGCATACTGTCCTGAAGGATCAGGAATAATCGAGTGTGGATGTGGCGCATCCTGGCGGTCCTGGCGAATCCCTGACCCCGTATGCTGAACCTGCCCCGACATGTCTCCCAACCCTCCAGCTTCTGTTGCAGGGAATACAACGGCATTGCCCCCAGAATAGTTAGAAGCCAGCACATATCGTCCATCTGTTGTTACGGATACATAGCAAGTATGTGCTCCCTCCGTTCCTTTTCGATCCAAAGGATGCAATTCCCCCGTCTGGGTGTTCACCTGATATGTGTACAGTTCGCCTTGGTCTGTTTCACTGGCAGCATACAACTTCGCCCCATTCGGATGCAGTGCCAGAAAAGAAGGTCTCTCGATTCCTTCCACACCTCCAACCATACGCAAATCACCATTGTCCGTATGCAAAGAGCCTATATAAATTCCTCTTTCCTCACGAGACGCATAAGTTCCTATATAAAACAACTGCTCATTCAGCTCTTCCATCCGATCTCAGCTCCTTTTAGCGTATTACTCACAAGTTATCCGACTTTTAAGTTCTACTTTTTATCTGGTTATAAACTTATCATGCATTATTACCCAAGATTCTGCCGTTTCATTAACAAGTGGCTATGTATGCAAAAAAATAGCCTCTTTCGCTGCAATCTGTGGTTCATAAGAACGTCACAGTTCACACCAAAAGAGACTATGTTTACAGAGAAAATAACATTAAACCGCTGTGGATTGCGTATCTCTACTTTTCCATTTTACAGCCAGCCCCAAACTAAGCATGAGAATGACCGCCCCAAAAATGTACGGCAAATTGATATGCACCTCAAACAATGTACCCGCAAGCGCAGGTCCCAGAATATTACCAATACTCATATAAGCATTGTTCATCCCGGCTGCAACTCCCTGCTCATCTCCTGCCATTTTGGATAAGGCCGTATTAATGGCTGGTCGCAGCAACGATGTAGCGGTAAAGAAGATAAGTGATACTCCGAGTACATAATAAAAGTTCCCTGAGAGCAGCATAAGCACAAGGGAAATCGCGGAAAACAGAAAAGAACCGATAATCACACCTTTTTCACCAAAACGGTTCAACATCGGACTAATGACCGCAGCTTGAATCACGGTCCCGACCAATGCACCTACCGTAATAATGATAGCAATATCACGTTCATTGTAATGAAACTTGCCTGTTACAAAGAACGGAAACATCGTTTCAAAATGCGTCAGGCCAAAAGTTAACGTGAATATCATAATCAGCAACATAAAGTACGGCTTGCGGAAAGACAGCGCAAACTGTTTAATCACATTGTCCCGTTTCACCTTAACATTTCGAAACTTCAACTGCTTCTCCAACGACAGGGTTTCGGGCAGTAAAATCAATGAAATCAGTGCCGCTAAACCGGATACCGCCGCCGAAACGTATAAGGGTGTACGAAGCGAGATATCTGCCAGCAAACCGCCTACACCAGGACCGATCACAAAACCAAGCGACATAGCGGCCCCCAACAGCCCCATTCCTCTGCCTCGGTTATGGACGGTTGTGATGTCGGCAATATAAGCCATCATTGGAGGAATCATAAATGCCGCTCCTGCGCCTCCGAGCAAACGGGAAATATACAGCATCGTCAACGAGTTGCCAATCGCAAACAATACAGAAGATACCGTCATGATGACCAAACCGATAATAATCATTTTTTTACGTCCGTATTTATCGGACCATTCCCCAGCTAACGGCGAAAACATAAACTGGGTCAAGCCAAACACGGCAACCAGATAGCCTCCCGTTTCACCACTGCCTCCCAAGGAACCCATGAACTTGGGGAGGATCGGAATAATGAGTCCAATCCCCAGCATGGCAATAAACATATTAATCATCAAAATGACGAGCGGCCCCATTTTCAACTGTTGTGAATCCGACATGTTGCGTTTTGTCCTCCTCAGGTTCTTTATTTCGTATACGAATTTCTTATTTTGCAACCATTTCCGCAAAACTCTTCATTATATTAATAGAGCGGGAGACAAATAACAATCATAAAATACTTCCGATAACCCTGAATGTTACCTTTGACAAGGTAGCAAAAAGGAACAACCACTAAATCATGAGGTTGTCCCTCTTATAACGTTTCACCATCCTTTATTTTTGTACAATAGCGATCGCAATATCATAATCAAATTTCTGAATTTCTGCGGATGGAATATCAAAAGGGTTCACCGGCTTCAGCCGATTCGACTCGATCCAATATACCCCCTCTGTCGTATTACGCTCATAGCCATTACGATCCAACCAAGCAAATAGGTCATCATAGATCGTATTTAATCGTTCCCGATCTCCCTGAAAACGGGTCACCGCATACTCTCCTTCAGGCACCTCGATGCGTTCAAGACTATCCGGTACTTCATTCCACGAGGACACTTTAACGCCCACCTTGACCGCCGTACTTCCGTTCTCCTCAACAACTGTCCATTGGGGAGTTAACACATAGCCCATATCCGCGTCCAGACGACCTGAGTGGTTCTCTGGGACGTTCTGTTGCACTTGTTGCCACTGTCTGCGTACCTCATCACCCAATTCGGCAAAAGGGGCTTGCGCAGTCAGCGCTGCTACCTTGAAAGCCGATATCCGCTGAATAACTACATCGAGATTTGAACTCATACGGTTTCCTCCTCATCAAGTGGATACTACCAAACTTCCTATATCCTTATGGTGAATCTTCGAATAGCTCCTGCAATAACCTTTCCTTGTTATTCAGAAATTGTTTGGTGATGATATAATGATCGGTTTCCTCCAGCGTCCGTGTGTCGATCCCTTCATGTGTCAGATGATACAGGACCGAATCTGGATAAGACATCAAGATGGGGGAATGGGTAGAAATGATAAACTGTGATCCCTGTTGCACGAGCTCATGAATCCGGGCAAGCATGGCCATCTGACGCAAAGGCGATAGCGCTGCCTCTGGCTCATCCAAAATATACAATCCTTGTCCTCCAAACCGATGCACAAATGCAGCAAAAAAAGACTCGCCATGCGACTGCTCATGCAGCGACTTCCCCCCGTACGAATCCCGAATGGGTCGCCCTCCTCCTTCTCGATCCAGCTCGTCAATATGAGTCGCCACATTATAGTAGCTCTCCGCCCGGAAAAAGAAGCCATCCCTCGGTTTTTCAACCCCTCTCACCAACCGAATATGCTCATGCAGCGAGGAATGCGTGGCTTGTGTAGAAAAGTTGAAATTTTTAGTGCCACCCTCTGGATTAAAACCCCACGCGACCGCGATTGCCTCCATAAGCGTTGATTTACCTACACCGTTTTCTCCAACAATATAGGTAACGGAAGGATGGAATTTGAGTTCATTCCACTGTTGAAGAGCCTTTAAGTTAAAAGGGTATTGGCTCCTGTCAGCATCTGGAGGCCACAATAGCTCCAATCGACGTATAAAAAGATTGCGATCCCATATACTCATGTTCAGTCAGCTCCAATGCCAAGCAATTTACTAGGTATTCCATCATTATATTGGAATTATTTACAGCAATCAATCTGAACTCCCATTTCGTAACCCTTCTGTTGTTATTCAAGCTATTATTACAGGTATAATATAACGAAGCCTTTTATTTGGGCAGGAAATTTTTCGCGCATTATCAGTCTCAATCTTATCCTTTTTCAAGCAGGTGAATCTATGAAGTCAAATCACAAACCGATCCAATCCTTTAAAATCGTACAGTACATCATGACCATCTATAGGCAGCGATTAACGCGTATTTTGCTACCGCTGGCTGTACTGGCTTTTATTATATGGGAGGCTGGACGAGAGCTAAAAGACTTTAATCTGGCACGGATGCTTCATGAGCTGCGGCGAATGGATGCCACGTTTCTCATCGAAATTGGCTTGTTCTCACTGGTAGCCGTAGCTGCTATGAGTGCTTACGATTATGTAATCAGGCATCATTTCAAGCTTCAGGTTATGCCTGGAACGACATTCCGGTACGCCTGGATCTCCAATACCTTCAATAATGTCTTCGGCTTCGCCGGCTTTACAGGAGCTGGACTGCGCACTGTGCTGTATAAAAAGAGCGGTGTGCCATTGGGTGTCATTACCTCGGCAGTCGTATTTCTTTCGCCTGTCGTCATTACCGGACTATCTTTGCTAGCTTGGGGTGCTATTGTCCATCTGTATCCGGTGCAGCCTGTGCTGGATGCTCACCCATGGCTTCATTGGGCGCTATGGGGAATGGCACTTTACCTGCCTCTATTTCTGATCATGCAGCGCTCCAAAAGGTATGCCACATGGTTCAACAAGGGAGAAGGACAGCTCTCCTGGTTCACCATCTCTGCCTCCATTGGCGCCTCTCTGCTGGAATGGCTGCTGGCTGGTCTTACCTTTGCATGGATCGGCTCGCACTTGCTCCATGAGCTGCCGCTCCATGCTGTGTTCGGTATTTATGTAATAGCCGCAATTGCGGGGTTAATCAGTCTTGCACCCGGAGGCGTCGGCGCATTCGATATTATCGCCCTGCTCGGGCTGCAAATGGCAGGAGCCAACTCGGACCGGGCGCTGGCTGTGCTGCTGGTCTTTCGCGTCTTTTATTACATCATTCCGTGGCTCATCGGCTTGGTATTAGCGGCGCTGGAAATGATTCCGCGTAATGAGCGCTTGAGCCAGCTCGCTGAGACAGGCTGGGATTACTCCCTTAATGCCTGGCAGAAGGTATGGGGCTGGCCTGGTCAATTCCGGTTTTTGGCCGATCTGGGGGTATGGGCACTTGGGAAACTGGTACTCATCTCCGGCGTGGTGCTTCTGTTGTCGGCCGCTACGCCTGGTCTGTTGTATCGGCTCCGTTTTGCTGAACATTTGCTCAGCCTGCCCGTTATGCGCTTATCGCACGAAATCTCGGTCATCATCGGAATTATGCTTGTCGTTCTGTCCCACGGAATCTCTCTGCGTATTCGCAGAGCATTGCGGCTGACCTTGATACTGCTGCTGACAGGAGCCATTTTCACCTTCACTAAAGGTCTGGATTTTGAAGAAGCCTTTTTCCTGCTGTTCGTGGCATTAATGCTGTGGATTTCGCGTTCACGGTTTTATCGGGTCAGTGCGCCGCTGAATCGGCACAACATTTTAATATGGGGCGGATTATCTCTACTCGTAACTGGTGCTTATTTTATAATCGGGGCAGGCTCCAATACTCCATTTATGCGTCATTTGCATGCCAAGGTCCACCTGGACTTTTTTATGAACCGCAGCGATTACGGAGTTACAGCCGTATTTAGTTTGATTTTGGCATGGGTATTCTTGACGGTGTATTTCTTTCTTCGTCCTCAACGTAGCATCAGCAATCTACCCGACGCACAGGAACTGGTTAAGCTAAAAGAATTTTTGGAACGACAGGGTGGTAATCTCGTTTCTCATATGCTTTTTCTCGGCGATAAATATCTGTATTGGACCAAGGACGAACAGGTAGTTCTCCCCTATGCTCGCAGTCGGGACAAACTGATTGTATTAGGTGACCCCTCGGTCCAAAGGAACGTGTGAGTGAAGCCATTCAGGAATTCCAACGGTTCGCGGATCGCTATGCTTTGACGGCTGTATTTTATCAAGCATCACCGGAATATTTGTCCATCTATCACGAGAACGGCTATCGCTTTTTTAAGTTGGGCGAGGAAGCGCTCGTGCCGCTGGAGTCCTTTACACTAACGGGCAAAAGCAATCAGGCGCTGCGAAGCGCCAAAAATCGCTTTGGCCGCGAAGGCTATTCATTCGAAATGATCCAGCCTCCTCTAGAGGCGTCATTGATTGAGGAGATGCGTCATATTTCGGATATTTGGCTGGACGGGCGCAAGGAGAAGGGATATTCACTCGGCTGGTTCAAGGAATCTTACCTTCAGTTGGCTCCAATTGCATTGCTGAAAGACTCTGAAGGTAAGGTTATTGCTTTCGCCACGATGGCCCCTGCCTATGATCATGGGCAGACGGTCTCTATCGATCTGATGCGTCACCTGCCTGACACACCCAATGGAACGATGGATTACTTATTCACACGGGTCATCGAGTGGGCCAAGGAGAGTGGATATACGACATTTAATCTGGGCATGGCACCGCTGTCCCAGGTAGGACAAAGCGAAAAGGCACTGCGCGAGGAAAAGCTGGCTCGACTCGTTTTTCAATACGGGGGACATTTTTACGGCTTCCAGGGGCTCCGACGCTTCAAGGATAAGTTCAAGCCGCAGTGGGAGCCGCGCTATCTAGCCTATCCAGCTTCTGTTTTTCTACCGATCCTGACGCTGGAACTGGTGTATCTCGTGTCCAAACGCTCAGACTAAACGAGGTACGAAATAAAAGGATTTTGACAGTTCAAAACGACGTAAAAAAAGGATGTTCCTCGCCACAATGGTTGCAGGAACACCCTTTTATATTCACTATTCGTCTTAGAAGCTGCCTTTTACAACAACGTCAGACAGTGGGAAACGTCCTGATGGACGTGCTGGTACTTGTGCTTTACCTACACTAATAAGCATGGTCGGCAGGTAACGTGCCGGAATATTGAATTGCTCGATCAATTGTGCTGGAATAAATCCGCCCATTGCACAAGTATCGTAGCCCAAAGATTTAGCAGCCAGCATAATGTTTTGTGCTGCAAGAGCAGAGTTCAGAATCGCTGCATCGCGAGCTACCTGCGGGTTTTGGTACGCGCCATTGATTTGTCCTACCAATGCGTCACGGATTTCCGCTGGCAATGCTCCTGCTTCTACCGCTTGATCATAAATGACAGCATTACGGTTCGCTTCCAGATCACCCAGTACGGCAATCGTAACAGAGCTCTCTGCTACTTGACCTTGGTTGTAGGCGATAGGCAACAATTTTTGTTTGTCTGCTTCGCTTTCGATAACGAGGAATTTCCAATGTTGAAGGTTCCATGCGGAAGGAGCTTCTACCGCGGCAGTCAAGATTGCTTCCAGATCTTCCTCTGGCATTTTAAAATCCTTTACATAGCTTTTTACCGCGTGTCTTTCACTAATAACAGATAAGGTTTCATTTTTCCGGCTGCTCGACATTCTGGGCACACTCCTAATTTCTTAATATATATCTTGAATCTTCATTAACTTCCCAAACTACTGCAATTATAAAAATGATAGTGAATGATGTCAATATGTTTAAGTATGACCCCGCACTCAAAATACAGTACAATACGGATAAAGACATGCATATCGGCAAATGCCTGCCGATGGGACAAGACACGATGAGTTCATACTGTTCTCATTTGAATTTAAAAAGGAGCGTTACTATGATCGGATCGTTTAAAAAAACGGATATTGCTTTATTTGCCGCCTGGGTAGTAGCTTGTGTGGCGACATTGGGCAGTCTGTATCTCAGCGAGATCTTGGGATATGAACCTTGTAAACTGTGCTGGTTTCAGCGTATTCTGATGTATCCCCTGACCCTTCTACTCGGAATCGCATATTTTCGAGGTGACACAAAAATACGGATTTACGTTATGCCGTTAGCTATCATTGGAGGTGCGATTTCGGCCTATCATTTTATCATTCAGCGTATCCATGCAGCCGCCAAAGCAGCCACGCAAACTTCGACGGCTTGCGGTAGAGTATCCTGTGAACAGGATTATCTGAACTGGCTGGATTTCATCACCATTCCTTTGCTTGCACTCATTGCTTTTATCCTTATTATTGTAGCGATGGGCTATATCATACGTCAGGAGAAAAAATCAGCTACGGGAGAGGTACAAGCAACAGAACTCGCATAAGATGAAAGAGACCCGATTATAGGGCCGGTTACCACCAAGAGGCGTATAATCCGCTTGCCGGAGGAAAGACTGTAACTAAATATATCCATTGCATATGTGCTATAATGTAAAAGGTTTGCAGTCTGTCCAATAACGCTTATATTCCTTATAGAGGGGGCCAGTCCATGTTTCATATCAGCACCCCATTGCTGCAATATGGCGCAACTTTCGGTATGATCTTAATCGCTATATCGGCTATTTTCATCCGTATGAAGACAGGTCATCGCCCGATTAATGCCAAAAAAATCATCATTCCTCCGCTCGGCATGAGCACCGGTTTTATGATGTTTGTGGTACCGGAAGTACGGGTTCCCTGGCTTTGGGCGCTGGGCGCTTTTCTGGTCGGCTGGTTTATTTTTTCCTACCCGTTGATCCGCAGCACTAAATTTGAGTTGCAAGAAGGGCTGGTTTTCGTGCAACGCTCACGCACCTTCTTTTTTATCCTGATCAGCCTACTGATCGTCCGATTGCTGCTGCATGAATTTATTCAGCATTACATTACCATTCCGCAAACAGCAGGGCTATTTTTCATCCTAGCCTTCGGGACCTTGTTACACTGGCGGCTTCGTATGTATTTTCAATATCGTCAGTTCGTTCCGGACGAGACGGAAGTCCGCATCTGACCAACGGATATTTAACGTGCACACTCGCATGTTGCTGTATAGACCAAAAAGACACGTTCTCCCCACAGGAACCGTGTCTTTTTGGTCTTTTTAGTCTATCGAGGGCTGTCGGTTCTCTCTTTATACATTTGATTGTTTTCTCCTGAATGATTAATATAATGGACGATGTTATGATCCTGCCGTATTAAAATTAGAGATGAGGATTACGATGAATAAAGCAAAGATTCTTATTACTGAAAATAATGCTCCGATTACCGACTTGCTTTTGTACGGACCACGGGATGCATTACTACCGTCCTCGGAGCCGGATACAAATTTTAAAAAATGGGTGGTTAAGCATGATACGTAAAATCAGCATCAAATTTCTGATCGGTTTTTTTCTGATTTTCTCGCTTTCTTTTGTCGTGCTTAATCAGACAGTCAAGGAATTTATCCAGACAAGCAATCAGAATCTGGTTACCTCCGAACTCGTCGGACTGAAAAATAATAGCAATGTGTATGTACGCCAGGCTTTCCTGATTAACCATTTCAGCAGCAATGAGCTTTATTTTGGAGAAATCGCTAGGGAGATAGCCACTAATCTGAACCATACCACGGACAGCAGTATTGGCGTGTATACGGTGGAAGGCAAATTGCTTTATGCCCCAGACAGCTCCATATTTCAGCAGCAAATGCAAAGCGATCTGCAGCAAGCGATTGATGGCAATACAGCGTACAGCATTACTTATGATCGTAATAAGACGACTGTTCTTTTCTCCTATCCGGTTGTTATAGACGGTTCAAAGGTGGGCATACTGCGTTTTTACAAAGATTTCAGCTCACTTTACGAACAAACCGGACAGATTCGACAGATTACCCTCTATATTGCCCTAGCGATTTTTGCGGCAGCCTTTCTGTTTTCCTATATTCTTTCCAGGCATATTACCATCCCGCTGACCCGACTGACGCAGGCCTCCAACGAGGTAAAAAACGGAAATCTGGATATCCGCCTACATTTTAAACGCAGGGATGAAATTGGCCGACTGGCTGAGAATTTTAACGATATGATTGGTCAAATTAGCAGACAAATTCATATTATTGAGAAGGATCGAGACCATTTAAAGCAGCTTCACCAGCAGGAAAAGCGCTTTTTTGACAATATTACTCACGAACTGAAAACGCCGTTAACCTCTATTTTGGGATATGCGGAGCTGATCAGGCTTAACGGTGAGAAAGACCGTGCTTTTTTTGATAAAGGAATGAATCATATTATCGAGGAGAGCAGGCGCCTGCATGCGATGGTGCTAAAACTACTGGAAGTTTCACGCAAAAATATCATGCTTCAAGAGCTTGAACGGGTGGATATTGGGCTGATCCTGCAGGATGTGTGTGAATCAATGATGATCCGCTCTCAGCGCTATAAAAAAACCATTGAATATGAGATTAATGAGGAATTGATCATGTTGGCCGATCGGGACAGAATCAGACAGATGTTCATCAATTTGATAGATAATGCGATTAAATACAGTTTACCTTTTTCGGCAGTATCGGTAAAAGCGGTGCGGGCAGAAGAAAAGATTCGCTTGATCTTCAGCAATCCAAGCGATCCAATTGAAGCAGAACATCTGTCACGCCTATTACAGCCGTTTTATCCGGCTCATTCCGACAGCGCCGAAGAAGGCAGTGTAGGATTGGGACTCAGCATTGTGAAATCTATCGTTGAAGAACTTGCGGGTTCCATCTTAATTACAAATGAGCATAATGAAACTATCGTTACGGTAGAATTTAAAGCGCTGGAAACCACGGGGAACGGAGAATGAATAATGGGCAATAAATATAAATATGTTGTAATGCCGCTGGTCGTATCTCTCGTGATATTACTGCTGTCAGGATGCGGTTCAGAACCAAAAACAGAGACTGTCGTCATCGCCGACAGCAATGAAGTTTCCAGTACCGATCAAAGCTCTCGTCCGTTTCAGGTCCAAAAAATATATCGGCTTCCGGATCGTTTTGCAAATCGGGGTCAGCTGCTGGGCTGGTCGTCTGGAGATGCCATCATCGCATCGTTCGGGGCCATGACCATACTAAAGCGAGGCACGCTGGAACGTTTAACTTATCCGTATGAGCAAAGCAAGATCATATCCGAAATCGACAAGGTAACTTCCAATACAATACTTTCTCCCGATGGGAAATATATATGCGAAGTTTCCCCTTCTTCCTCGGAGACAACCTTAAAGCTTATTTCCTTGCAGGATGGCAAGGAAAAGGAAATAGACAGGATCAGCACCAGGAACGAATCTTATGTACAATATGTTTCCTGGTCGTCCAACAGTTCGTATATCAGCTACCTGGTAGAAAACCTGGTTGATCATGGAGCTGATAGCCTATACATCTACGATGTTGGGTCTCAAACTTCCAGCAAATATCAGTTAAAAGGGATCCTAAAGGAAGACACACTTTTGAGTGTTAACCTTGCAAATGATGGCCGCAGCGTACTGCTACAGTTATTTGGTGCAAAACAAGGCCAGAAAAAGGTGCTAACCCTTGGGAAGGTTTCGGGAAAGAATATTGAATTTCAATACGAGCGTCAGATTGGTGGAGATTCAGTAGCCTGGATGAATAACGACCAGTTTGTGTTTCTCGGAACGGATAATTCATTGTACGAATATGATCAGCGAAACGGCGAGCTCTCTGTCATTTTGGAAAAAGTGCTTGATTTTGAATTTTCGCCTGACAGGAAAAATATCGCATACACCGTGTATGATCAAAATGTCACTTACGTAGCCAAGGTGCAGGGAAGAAATATACTGTACAACGAACCGGTATATCGCGGAATTGTGCCAACGCATATGTATTGGAATCCGAACAATAAAAGTGTACTACTTCAAGGACAAAAACAGTTGGATTCCTCGCAGACTGCGCCAACGGATTCTCCTAGTAAGGAGTCATTGATCATTGAGTTGAAATAGCGATTAGGATTTCTATATTTGTGGATGTCAAAAACCTTACTTCGGTTGTTCAGCCGGAATAAGGTTTTTCTTTTTGCAACCGTTGTGACAATTTGTTTACATGTTGATCAAACTTTCGCGACATCTTTTTTCTATAGTAAATAAGCAAGATCATTAGCCTATAAGGACAAGGAATGGACCATAGTGAATGAAAATCCGAATCTGCACCTAAATCAACCCATAAAACGTTATATGACCGGTCTGGATGGGCTAAGGGCCATCTCTGTGCTTGCTGTTATTGCTTATCATCTTCATCTTAGATGGGCAGAGGGTGGGCTGCTAGGGGTGGAGATTTTCTTCGTCCTATCAGGGTATCTGATTACGGACCAGATTCTTTTCGAATGGAGGACGCGCAGCGGTTTTTCCATTGTGAAATTCTGGATCAGACGAATGCGCAGACTACTACCAGCAATGATCTTTATGCTGACTGCAGTGGCATTGTGGCTTTTAATTACTGATTTCTCCAGACTGCAGGCATTAGGAGGCCATTTTGTATCCTCGCTTTTTTACGTAAACAACTGGTATCTCATTTTTCATCATGTTTCATATTTTTAGAGCTTTGGTCCGGCTTCACCTATCGGGCACCTCTGGTCGCTTTCCATTGAGGAACAGTTTTACGTCATCTGGCCGCTCGTTCTACTGATTGGTCTGTGCCTTGCACCGCGACGAGGCAGACTGATGTTATACATTCTGGGTTGCGCCTTCGTATCCGCCATAGCCATGGCCGTTATATACGAACCCGGAACAGACCCGAGCAGGGTGTATTACGGGACGGACACGCGCGCGTCTGCTATTTTGATTGGAGCGGCTCTGGCGGTTGTCTGGCCCAGTTGGAGACTGAGCGACAATGTATCTTCTTCGTCCCGCACCATGCTGGATATGACTGGCGTGCTGGGCATTGTAATGCTGTTTATCCTGATTGCTCAGACCAACGAGTATGATGATTCGCTGTATCGCGGCGGTTTTCTTTATTTATCACTCATTACTGCGGTTGTTATCGCTGTACTGGTTCATCCAGCCAACCGACTGGAACGATTACTCGGCTGCCGGCCTCTAAGCTGGATCGGTAAGCGATCTTACAGTCTGTATATATGGCATTATCCAATCATTATTTTATCAAGTCCCGTGGTAAATACCGATGATGCCAGCTATATGCGCATGGCTCTGCAGGTAACGGCCAGTTTCATAATGGCGGGTCTTTCCTACAAATACATCGAAGAGCCCATCCGCCGTGGGACCTTTTGGACTGGCCTGCAATCACTCCGCAGGTCAGGCGCTGGCAGCCAGCTAGGCCTTGTCGTCATTGTTATCGCCATCATTCTCGTCCTGGCATCATGGAAGACGGATTCACCGACTCCAGATCCTGTACCTGATGCACCAGCAGCCGTAAGCCGGGACCCCGTCCAGACAGAACAACTGCAATGCAGCTGTTCCGATGAAAATCATCCCGCTGAAAATACAAGCCACTCCGCAGAAGGAGCGGAGATCACTGCGATCGGAGATTCGGTTATTCTGGATGCCGCCCCGTTTCTGGAAAAGCAGCCCCCCGGTATGATCATTGATGGCAAGGTGGGCCGGCAAATGTCACAGGCAGGCGATGTGCTTGATGGCCTGCGGGAACAGGGTAAACTTGGCCATAAAATTATTATTGAACTCGGCACCAACGGCGTTTTTAACCAGAGTCAACTGAAGTCCTTGCTGGCTTCACTGCAGGACTCCCAGCAAATTTATCTGATAACAACCAGAGTGCCGAGAGGGTGGCAGAATACCGTAAATGACAATCTGCGTGAAATTGCTGGTGAATTTCAAAATGTCCAGCTTATCGACTGGTATTCAGCCAGCGAAAACCGGGACGATCTATTTTATGGTGATGGTGTCCACCTGAAACCAGAAGGCGCTCAGTATTATGCCTCGTTGTTAATTGATGCTATCAAACAAGATAAAACCTACTAGCATGTTAAAGGAAAGGATGAACTAGCTATGAACAAAAAAAATGGATGGATGGTAAGCGGATTATGGGGATTTATGATTATCCTTATCTTTTTAGGTGCCATAGTTCTCCATATGCACGCAAAGCAAAATTCAGATGATCACGAATCCCGCAGCAAGGACTCTTCTCTATACAATCTTGATAAGATGCAGACTGCTGCACAAAAGCGTGCGGCTTCTAGCACCAGCGGGGAACAAGCTCAATCATCTGCTTCCTTAAACGGCGAGGGCGTCACGATGATTGGAGATTCGGTTACGGTCGGGATTGAGCCTTATTTAAAAGAGCAGCTTCCGAAGATGACGGTTGACGGTAAGGTTGGCCGGCAGATGTCTCAAGCTGTAAAAGTCATTAATGAATTGGCCGCCCAAGGCAAACTGGGAGACCAGGTCATTATCGAACTCGGCACCAATGGTCCGTTTAGCAAAAACCAACTGCACGACGTACTGCAATCTCTTTCCGGAGCCAAACAGGTAATCTTGGTCACCACCCGGGTTCCGAAAGGATGGCAAAACACGGTGAATGACACGATTGCACAGGTCGCCGATGAGTTTAGCAACGTCAATGTGGTGGACTGGTATTCGGCCAGTGTAGGCAAAGACGAATACTTTTATAAAGATGGTGTCCATTTAAAACCAGATGGTAGCCGATATTACACTTCACTCCTCGTAGCAGCCTTGCAAAAATCTTAATACAGAAAGGGGCCTGCGCGTCTACAAATCTGGAAAGGAAGAATGACATGACACAGAGGAAAAAGAGGATATTGATTGTAACGTTGTTACTTGGGGTCGCTGCTGTAAGCTTTATCTTTTATTATTTCTTTTCCATTTACAAAGGGTTAGAAGGACTTAGTAAAACCCCAGAAAATTCCCCATTTGTTAAAGTGAGCACTGATAAAGTCGAAGCACTAAAAGCACCGGAATGGGAGGGAACCGAACCTGTAAATATTTTGCTGATGGGCGTGGATACTCGCGAGAACAACAAGGGCAGTGTACCCCGATCCGATAGCATGATGGTCGTTTCGTTGAATCCTACCGATAAGCGTATTCATGTGTTTTCGATTCTTCGAGACACTTATACGGATATTCCTGGGCACGGCAAAAATCGAATTAATACCGCTGTTACGCATGGACCCGATACGGCGATGAAAGCAGTCAGCGAATTGCTAGGAGTGCCAGTTCATTTTTATGTATACACGGATTTCCAGGGGTTTATTAAACTCGTAGATGCTGTAGGCGGACTCAATTTTTATGTCGAGAAGGATATGCACTATGAAAGCAAGGCCGATCTGCATGAGTATGATATTAATTTAAAACAGGGACAGCAGCATTTCGACGGCAAAACGGCGCTTCAATATGTCCGTTTTCGTCATGATGCCATGTCCGATTATTCCAGAACAAAAAGACAACGGCAATTTATTACGGCATTAGCCGAGAAGGTAAAAACAACGACTTCCATTATGAAATTCCCTTCTATTCTTGAGGAAATCAGTCCGTATATCGATACCAATTTGTCAGTCTCTGATATGTGGAATTTGGCTTCAGTAGGGTACCAAAGTACATTAAACGGAAATGAACAAATACCGCCAATGAAGCTATTAAAAGAAACTTATGTGGGCAAGGCGGCTGTTCTGGATGTAAAAAGTCGAACGGATTTGAAGCAATTTGTGCAAAGTATCATAAATTCCGACTCCTCAAATTCGATTACAGACAATTCTTCGGGGCAGGAGCAGAAAACAGATTTTGAATAGGGTTAGACAATATATTAGATCGTATTTGCCGGACAATAGTCTGTTAAATGCTCTTTGTGAGTAAAGAAGAGCATAACATGATCTTCCGGTTATCTATAGGGGGAAAAAGAATGGGTACAAAACAGATCGTAAGGTTCTGCTTGGCGTTAACCATATCCGCCGCCATGCTTCTGGAGATCACTGCTCCGCACATGGCTATGGCTGATGCTGCGCAACGTGCAAAAAGCACGTTGTTGAACGATAAGAGTGAACCAACAAAAACAATTTCAACGCAGGTTAAAAATACCCCGACACTAAAATTGGATAACCATGTGGCATCCATGACGAAGAAAAGAACCATTAAAGCTAGATTTAAGCTTCCGAAGGGTACCGATATAAAGAAAATAAGCTGGACCTATGGTGGCAAGCCATTATCGGAATGGAAATCGTACAAGGATCATGATTACAATGGCGCCCCCTTTATCACCGTTTCTCAGGTCAAAGCAGAAAACGGAGAAGTCACTGCCAATATCAATTTCGGTCTTACTTACGGTACGGAGAATCTTGCCGAGCCGAGTCTGCAGCGTCCACTGTACGCATCATTGATGGGAACCTATGAACTGGCTGCAGCAGTTAATGGCAAAACTGTTGCCCAGGCCCCCGTTAAATTGGTCCCTTACGACAGCTTCCGTACCTATGATGAACTGAAGCCGGAGATTGATGCGATTACGGCACAGGCAGCTCAAAAAAACGACAGATACATTAAAACGATGTCGATCGGCAAATCTGTTGAAGGCCGCGATATTTTTATGACTATGGTTGCCAAAGATCAAGCAACGATTGACAAATATCAGAATGTAACTCACCCTGCCATGCTGAATGATCCTGCAAAGCTGGAGAACGATATTCAATCCGGTGCATTCGGAGATTATCAAGTGCCCATCTGGATCAACAATATTCATCCGAATGAAGCGCCAGGCTTTGATGCGATTATCAATTATTTTAAGACTATGGCACTCGATAAAAATGTTACGTACAAGACCACCTTGTCCAATGGAAAATCGAGTACGGTAACTCTCAATATGGATGATGCGCTTGAACATGTGTTTTTCCTGTTCCTGTATACAGAAAATCCAGATGGAAGGGTTCATACCGAACGTTATAATGCTGAATATTTTGACTTAAATCGGGATAATTCATATCAAACCCAGCCTGAAACACGCAGTATCACAGAGCAAATCGCCAAGTGGTCGCCGATTTCTTTCTTAGATCTGCATGGGTTTGATAAGAATTTTCTGATCGAGCCTACCACACCGCCTCACGATCCGAATATTGAGTACGATCTACTTATGGATAACATGGTAGAACAGGCCAAAGCGATGGGTGAAGCAGGTATAGCAAACACGAAGTATGATTACTACCATATTCCTTATGAAGAACATCGTAAAACAGTTGAAAATCCTAAATATGTTTCCAAGGGGACTTCTTCAGGATGGGACGATGCGTCTCCAGCCTATACAGCTGTCTTCGCCATGCACCATGGTGCAATGGGACATACGCTGGAAACACCTGAATCGAATGAAGAGTCAACCAAAGCATTGTATTATAGTGTCGCTGCAGCAACTGATTTTGTTATGCAAAAGAAAGAAAAGTTATTTTTGAACCAGCTAAAAGTATATGAACGTGGAATCAATAATATCGATGATCGATCCGTAGATCGGTATCTAGTCAATGCAAAAAATCAAGTCATTGGTCGCCCCCGTCACGGTAATGAGAATTTTTTTCCTGAGTATTACGTTTTGCCGATCGATAAAAGTCTTCAAAAAAATCCGCTGGAAGCCTATCGGATGATTGAGTATCTTATCCGCAATGGAGTAACGGTTGAACGCTCGACAGAGGCTGTAAGTACTGCTGGCAAGACCTACCCCGCGGGTTCATTTATCATAAATATGCATCAGGCTAAACACGGCATCGCAAACATGGTTTTATATGACGGTATTAACGTCTCAGATTATGCTTCCGTAGCTGGCGAGATTGTGCAGGACTTTCCCGTCATGCGAGGATTTGAACGTGATGTGATTAGAGAAGCCGGCGTGTTTGCGGGCAAAACGACTCCGGTGACTTCCGTATCGATTCCGGCCACATCATTGCCGAATGATTCTGCCTATGTTTTAATCCGCAACACCAATAACGATGCCATCAAAACGGTCAATGAATTACTTAAATCCGGCAAAGTGGTTACGATGCTATCCAAAAGCGGAACAGGATATGAAGCGGGTGACTTTGCAGTGGCCTATGATGATCTGCATCCGCTGGTGTCAAAATACTATCTTGATGTCACGGCATTCGGCAATAACAAAACCGTTGGCAAAGTTCTTAAACCTTCTACGGTAGCCGCTCTCGGCGAACCAGCTTATGTGCTCAAAAATCTCGGTTTTAAAGTGACCGATGATCAGCAGCATGCCGATGTGCTCGTGAATACATTCGATTCCGACAAACTTGTTGAGAAAGGAAAGCCATACATTGCTTATGGAAATATGGGGATGGGTAACGTGAAAAACTGGATTCCTCAATTTGCGTTTGCTGGACCGGCATGGGAAAGATACGAAGGGGTCTTCCTGGCGAATGTCCAACAGGATCATGTGATTACAGCCCCATACGATAACGAAGAATATTTCTACACCGTTACAGGTTCTTACATTACGAAGCTACCTAAAGCCGCAAAATTTCTTGCAACCATTAGCAATAAAGAAAACTTCTTCAAAGCAGGTTGGTGGCCAGGTCACGATGCTGCAAGAGGAAAGATCATGGCCTTCACCTATATGGAAAACAAAAAGAATATCACAGTTTTCTCCAACGATCTAACCAATGGCGCTCATCCGCAGCATCAATTCCGACTACTGGCCAATTCGATTTTCAATGCCGTTCCCAGCAAACCCTGAATGATTTTGCAAACAACCTTATTCCGGTGATCAGCCGTGAGTAAGGTTGTCTTTGTGATAAGGGTTATTGTCCTCTGTGACATTTTGTTTACAACTTGATCAAATTTTAGCGACATCTGAAGGCTATATTTGGATTAGAACGTGAAATGAATCCTGTTCACAACAGGGATTTATGGAATGTATGAATTCAATATTTTAGGGAGGAATGTAATTTGCTAAGTAGCATCAAACTGACAAGCAGATCTGTCAGAAAATATGAGGGGGACACAAAGATTGAAGATCCGGTTGCTAATAACATGGATAATAAAGCAGTGGACACATCAGGGACCACCTCATCTCACGACAGTACAGAAACTGATAATCTCCCCCAAAGCTCTGTGACAGAGCCACGGAGAAAGACACACAGCATCAAAGGACGTCTCGTTGCGCTTGATGCTGCGCGCGGACTGGCCGTGCTGGGAATGTATTTGCAGCATTTCGGATCAAATCCAAGCGTTTCTGCAATTGTTTCCGGAAATACCACCCTATTATTTGTGTTGTGCGGCGGTATCTCCTATTCTATTATGGGACAGCGTATGATGGATCGGGGAGCAGAGGCGACCGCTTTTCGTGCACGAATGCTGGCCCGTGCGGTGTTTGTTGATATTATTGGTTATTTGCTTATTATGCTGAACACTTCATACGGCATCATTTTGCCTGCCTATGCAGCTATGTTTGTGTTGGCCCTCATGTTATTTCGTCGTTCGACCCGCACCATTGTTACAACAGCAATAGTTTTGCTCGTAACGGTCCCGCCGCTAATGATTCTTGGATCAAGCATTTTCTCAAAAGCTTATCTTCTTGGTGATATCGCGGGAGGTCCGATGTCTGCCCTCGCCTTGACTCCTGCATTTGTTGCTGGTATGGCCATTGGCCGCGTTGACCTCACCAGATTACGTACAGCCCTCTCACTCGCAGGCAGCGGTATCGTTATGCTTGTTATTGGCAAAGTAATGGCCGCTTTTGTGCTTCCGAATTGGAATCTTCACTTTGAACAATGGCTTATAAGTGTGCAAGGAGCTGCTCCTGTACAGCCGGATGAATACGCAATTTGGCCTCTTAATACGGAATCACCGATGTGGCAGCTCCTTTTGGGAACGGCTCCGCACACCGCTTCGACATTCCAGACGATGATAGGATTAGGAATTTCATTTCTGGTAATGGGAGTTACGTGCCTCGTATCCAAAAAAACTTCCGCTGTATTAATGCCTTTCGCAGCAGTCGGACGTGTCGCCCTGACCATGTATGCCTTTCAGTTTGTAGTGGTGTGGATTCTCGATCTGACAAAGATTGGGCATAGTCTGGATGGAGTTCCGTTCGGCAACGTAATGATCGCAGTTGCAACACTACTGCTGGGATTATTGATTGCTCAGCGTGCTGTTGGTCCGCTTGAAGGATTGATGCGCCGCTTTGACCGATTGTTCAGCTCTACCCAACCAGTCTCACAAACTGTAAAGTAGATAGCCTTCTTGATACTCTATATAACGGACTAATCAAAAAAGATACCAGATAAAAAGTTCGCTATCTATATAGGAAGCCTACAGAAGGTGTCTAGATTAACTAGGGCAATAAGATGATCATTGAACAGAGTTATAAGGAAAGACTAATTCCTTGCTATTTTCCCCCGGATTATCCGGGGGACTTATCCCCCGCCGTTTTAGCAACACCCAGTATCGAAACTGGGATTCCTTTGACTGTTCACCAAATTATGCTTGTCCTGCTGATTTTTCTAAACTGCTATATAGTCTTTGTTTTCTTATCCATCCAATACGCTCCTATCGGACACTCCTGACTGCTCCAGATGCTGAACAAAGATATCGTACATTGGACTCATTTTATGACCCTTATTTTTCGCATAAGACCATGAAGCCACCTACTACACGTATGTATTATGAAAATTCACATTTTTTGCCGCCATTGAGCTACATAAAAGTGCCAACCGTAATTGCATTATTCCTAGCAGATATATTGTTAACGCCTAAAGAATGGGCTGTGTGCAACTTAAATGTAACTCGCTGGACTTCAATCGCTCGCGGCGGGCATTTTACTGCCATGGAAGAGCCTGAGCTTTTAGCTCAGGACATTCGTGCCTTCTACAAACCTTTTAGAGCAAAAAATAAATATTAACCAAGGTCCGCCCCGTGCATTAACTGGATTAATAAGAAGAGCTATTATAAGCGGTCGTAATCTAACGGGAAACGATAGCTTAATAAATACAAAAAGAAGAGATGGCATAAGCCATCTCTTCTTTCATCTATATAAAGCGGGTGATGGGAATCGAACCCACGCTACCAGCTTGGAAGGCTGGAGTTCTACCATTGAACTACACCCGCAAAAAAAGTGGTCGGGATGACACGATTTGAACATGCGACCCCCTGGTCCCAAACCAGGTGCTCTACCAAGCTGAGCTACATCCCGAAATAGATGCCGGTGAGAGGACTCGAACCTCCACGGTTTCCCTCACGATTTTGAGTCGCGCGCGTCTGCCAATTCCGCCACACCGGCTTATGAAATTAATGGCGCGCCCTGAGAGATTCGAACTCCCGGCCTTTTGATTCGTAGTCAAACGCTCTATCCAGCTGAGCTAAGGGCGCAAATATGGAGCGGACGACGGGAATCGAACCCGCGACCCTCGCCTTGGCAAGGCGATGCTCTACCGCTGAGCCACGTCCGCAAAAACAGGTATGCGCGTGGAGGGACTTGAACCCCCACGTCAAAGACGCTAGATCCTAAGTCTAGTGCGTCTGCCAATTCCGCCACACGCGCATACAATGATAATGGTGAGCCATGAAGGACTCGAACCTTCGACACCCTGATTAAAAGTCAGGTGCTCTACCAACTGAGCTAATGGCTCTTAATGGCTGGGGATATAGGATTTGAACCTATGCATGACGGAGTCAAAGTCCGTTGCCTTACCGCTTGGCTAATCCCCATTATGTATTCAACAGGGCGATTGATGGGACTTGCACCCACAAATGCCATAGCCACAATTCAGTACGTTAACCCATTCGTCACGACCACCATGGCAATAAAACTGGTGGAGGATGATGGATTCGAACCACCGAACCCGTAAGGGAGCAGATTTACAGTCTGATGCGTTTGGCCACTTCGCTAATCCTCCAAGATGGTGCCGGCGAGAGGACTTGAACCCCCAACCTACTGATTACAAGTCAGTTGCTCTACCAGTTGAGCTACACCGGCATATTAAATTAAATGGCGGAACTGACGGGATTCGAACCCGCGATCTCCTGCGTGACAGGCAGGCATGTTAGGCCTCTACACCACAGTTCCAGAGGCATTTCCAACAGGAAATTAATTGCGGGGGCAGGATTTGAACCTACGACCTTCGGGTTATGAGCCCGACGAGCTACCGAACTGCTCCACCCCGCGACATCAAAGATATTTCTTAATACTATTAATGGTGGAGGCTGAGGGGATCGAACCCCCGACCCTCTGCTTGTAAGGCAGATGCTCTCCCAGCTGAGCTAAGCCTCCATACTACTATGACCCGTAGGGGATTCGAACCCCTGTTACCTCCGTGAAAGGGAGGTGTCTTAACCCCTTGACCAACGGGCCACATATCTATTATAAGAGCTGGCGGAGAGAGAGGGATTCGAACCCTCGAGACGCTTTTGGCGCCTACACGATTTCCAATCGTGCTCCTTCGGCCAACTCGGACACCTCTCCATATGGCTCCCCGAACAGGACTCGAACCTGTGACAACTCGATTAACAGTCGAGTGCTCTACCAACTGAGCTATCAGGGAATATTGGTGGAGCCAAGGGGGATCGAACCCCTGACCTCCTGCGTGCAAGGCAGGCGCTCTCCCAGCTGAGCTATAGCCCCATCTTAGAAATAACAATTAATTCTGACTATGTAGAGGTCAGTCTTACAGGCGAAAAAAAATCCCCAGAGAAGGGGCTTATGCTTGGCGGCGTCCTACTCTCCCAGGACCCTGCGGTCCAAGTACCATCGGCGCTGGAGGGCTTAACGGTCGTGTTCGGGATGGGTACGTGTGGAACCCCTCCGCTATCGCCACCAAACATGAATTTGCTCCGCAAATTCTTCCGTAAGCTTATTCGGTTCATCACAGATTGTGTGAATGAATCGCCATACGCTTGTCGTATGTACTTCTACATACTTTCAAGGTTACACCCTGAAAACTGGATCCGAAACTTCCTTGCGTCTTATCTTAGGATAAGCCCTCGACCGATTAGTATTGGTCAGCTCCATGCATTACTGCACTTCCACCCCCAACCTATCTACCTCGTCGTCTTCAAGGGGTCTTACATACTGGGAAATCTCATCTTGAGGGGGGCTTCACGCTTAGATGCTTTCAGCGCTTATCCCTTCCGTACATAGCTACCCAGCGGTGCTCCTGGCGGAACAACTGGTACACCAGCGGTACGTCCATCCCGGTCCTCTCGTACTAAGGACAGCTCCTCTCAAATTTCCTACGCCCACGACAGATAGGGACCGAACTGTCTCACGACGTTCTGAACCCAGCTCGCGTACCGCTTTAATGGGCGAACAGCCCAACCCTTGGGACCTACTTCAGCCCCAGGATGCGATGAGCCGACATCGAGGTGCCAAACCTCCCCGTCGATGTGGACTCTTGGGGGAGATAAGCCTGTTATCCCCAGGGTAGCTTTTATCCGTTGAGCGATGGCCCTTCCATGCGGTACCACCGGATCACTAAGCCCGACTTTCGTCCCTGCTCGACTTGTAGGTCTCGCAGTCAAGCTCCCTTCTGCCTTTGCACTCTTCGAATGATTTCCAACCATTCTGAGGGAACCTTGGGGCGCCTCCGTTACTCTTTAGGAGGCGACCGCCCCAGTCAAACTGCCCACCTGACACTGTCCTCGTACCGGATTACGGTACCAAGTTAGAACCTAGATACGATCAGGGTGGTATCCCAAGGATGCCTCCCTTCAAGCTGGCGCTCAAAGTTCTACGGCTCCCACCTATCCTGTACAGATCGTACCCAAATTCAATATCAAGCTGCAGTAAAGCTCCATGGGGTCTTTCCGTCTTGTCGCGGGTAACCTGCATCTTCACAGGTATTAAAATTTCACCGGATCTCTCGTTGAGACAGCGCCCAAGTCGTTACGCCATTCGTGCGGGTCAGAATTTACCTGACAAGGAATTTCGCTACCTTAGGACCGTTATAGTTACGGCCGCCGTTTACTGGGGCTTCGGTTCATAGCTTCGCCCGAAGGCTTACCACTCCCCTTAACCTTCCAGCACCGGGCAGGCGTCAGCCCGTATACTTCGCCTTGCGGCTTCGCACAGACCTGTGTTTTTGCTAAACAGTCGCTTGGGCCTTTTCACTGCGGCCCCCTCGGGCTATTCACCCTACCGAGGCACCCCTTCTCCCGAAGTTACGGGGTCATTTTGCCGAGTTCCTTAACGAGAGTTCTTCCGCGCGCCTTAGAATTCTCTTCTCGCCTACCTGTGTCGGTTTGCGGTACGGGCACCTTCTCCTGGCTAGAGGCTTTTCTTGGCAGTCTGAGATCATGACCTTCGCTACTATAATTTTCGCTCCCCATCACAGCCCAGCCTTCACGATGTGCGGATTTGCCTACACATCAGCCTCACTGCTTAGACGGACATCCATCAGTCCGCGTCACTACCCTACTGCGTCACCCCATCGCTCATAACGGATTACGGTGGTACAGGAATTTCTACCTGTTGTCCTTCGACTACGCCTATCGGCCTCGCCTTAGGTCCCGACTTACCCTGAGCGGACGAACCTTCCTCAGGAACCCTTAGGCTTTCGGCGGATCTGATTCTCACAGATCTTTTCGTTACTCATACCGGCATTCTCACTTGAATGCAGTCCAGCGCTCCTTCCGGTACACCTTCAACCCGCATTCAACGCTCCCCTACCCCTGATGCAAGCATCAAGCCATAGCTTCGGTGGTGTGTTTAGCCCCGTTACATTTTCGGCGCAGAGTCACTCGACCAGTGAGCTATTACGCACTCTTTCAATGGTGGCTGCTTCTAAGCCAACATCCTGGTTGTCTGTGCAACTCCACATCCTTTCCCACTTAACACACACTTGGGGACCTTAGCTGATGATCTGGGCTGTTTCCCTTTCGACAATGGATCTTAGCACTCACTGTCTGACTCCCGGAACTAAATCTATGGCATTCGGAGTTTGACTGAGCTTGGTAACCCTTGCGGGCCCCGCACCCAATCAGTGCTCTACCTCCACGATTCTTTTTTCCGAGGCTAGCCCTAAAGCTATTTCGGGGAGAACCAGCTATCTCCGGGTTCGATTGGAATTTCTCCGCTACCCCCACCTCATCCCCGCATTTTTCAACATGCGTGGGTTCGGGCCTCCAGTGCGTGTTACCGCACCTTCACCCTGGACAGGGGTAGATCACCCGGTTTCGGGTCTACGTCCACGTACTCATTCGCCCTATTCAGACTCGCTTTCGCTGCGGCTTCAGCTCTTCACCTTAACCTTGCACGGGAACGTAACTCGCCGGTTCATTCTACAAAAGGCACGCCATCACCCATAGATCGGGCTCTGACTTCTTGTAAGCACACGGTTTCAGGATCTATTTCACTCCCCTTCCGGGGTGCTTTTCACCTTTCCCTCACGGTACTGCTTCACTATCGGTCGCCAGGGAGTATTTAGCCTTGGCAGATGG